>MGDP01000019.1 GCA_001790955.1 Candidatus Tectomicrobia bacterium RIFCSPLOWO2_12_FULL_69_37 | reverse complement strand
GCCCGCCCCCCGAGGTGAGGTAGAGCCGCTCCTCCTCGGTGTAGGTGAGGTCGGCGTCGCAGTCCACGATGCGGGGGCCCCGGCCCAGGATCTCGTCCAGCTCGCGCAGGAGGCCGACCTTCTCCTCGATCGGCACCTCCCCCCAGGGCACCCGGCAGGGGCTCTCGTACTCTCCCGCGGGATGGGGGTAGGGGATGGCGGCGTGGTCCACTAGCCCCGAACGCGCGGAGAGCCTCGCCCAGCCTGCCGCCTCCTCCGCCGCCCGCCGGAAGCCCTCCCGCGAGAGGTCGCAGGTGGCGGCGTAGCCCGTCCCGCCCCCCTGGCGGAGGAGGAGCATCGCCCCCGCGTCCTCCCGCACGGTGACGGGCTGGAGCACCCCCCGGCGCACCCACAGCGTCTCGCCGCGCTGGCGCACCAGGCGGAGCGACCAGAACTCCGCCCGCGGCGCCGCCGCGCGGAAGTTCTCCTCGGCCTTCTCGAACATGCGGAAGCCTCCGCGTTGCCCCGGAAACCTTCGGCGGGACGGAAAACTAATGAGTAGCTTGAGAGCAGGAAGGGTACAGAGAAAATTTTAATTGCCCGAAATTCTCAATTTCTCTTCGGCTACCTAAAGTTTACGCGCCAGGCCCTCAATTTCTAATGCCAAGCCATAAGCCATATTAGCATCCTTTCGGATAATCATTTTCGTGAGATTGTAATCGGCATCAACTCTTTTCACTCGCAAATTATCGAGCTTTCTTGCGACGGATCGATACCCCCGGCTCACAAGCTCCTTACGCAGAGCAGCATGGACACTTTGATTATCCGTAGGTTCTGAATATCCCTTCGCGATAAGCTTGTCACGAAGAGCCAAGAACTGTGAGTAATACGAACGGCTAATCGACGTGCGGAGGCCTGCCTCTGTGTCTACGAGCAATTGTTGCGCGACGTACAAAAATTCACTTGGCTGCATCGGCGGCAAAGTCCACACCTACCGAAACAAGCAACAACTTCTCATCCGGCAATACTTCGAGCAGCCAGTCGTCAAACGCAGACAATGCAGACAAAACGCTTTTTTCATCTGCATCTAGAGTCACCGTTACTCTTACATACTTAAGCTTGTCACCTTCTGGATCGGACTCAAGCGACAGAGAAAAATCGCGCACCCCTGGGAAAGTTTTCCGCGCTCTCTCCTCAAGGGCATAAAGAACCGTCTCAATGTTGTTTGCATAAGCAAAAACTTCGACTTCAGCAGGAATGCGATTGCCGACAGAGGCATTAATGACAGCCGAATCCGCCTGGGGTTCCTGACCGGCAGGAACCCACAATTCCAACCTGTATCCGCCCACAGCATCAGTCCGATAAACCAACGGCCACGCAAAATCGCCCCCCGCGACAAACAATTCATAGGTAAGCATCTGAGCCTGCCCGAAAATCACACTGCCAGAACTTACCTGAAGAACCTTCTCTTCGGGCGCAATCCAGCTTGACGACGAATCAACCTTAAATGGAGTCTGCTGTAATCGAGTATAGCTCATGACTTCGGTTTCGCTTCTCTTTGTTCTACCCTGCGAGCCACTTGCGCCTCAAAGTCTTTCACTTTTTCCAGCATCCAATTGGCGATACTGCGGGCACTGTCGATTGACATGGTTACATACGCTTGTGCCTCGCGTTGGACTACGGGAACTTCAGTGCCAGGCTCTCGCGCAAGCTCTCTCCCCAAGGTGCCATCCGGATTAATTGCATGGACAATTTTTTCAGGCAACACATGTTTCTCCTGGAACAACTCAAAGTTCAATTCGCCCTTGGGAGTGACTCCGCCCCAAGCTCCGTTGACGTAGATCTTCCGATAATCCGGGGATTTAGTATGCTCAAATACGATTTTTCTTCCCTGCGCTTCTTCGCTCACAAACACTCCTGGCTCGGCTCTCCCGAGCTGCTCTTCTGAAGGTATATCGGCATCTGACAAAAATAACATGAACCCGGGTTTTCTGCAAACTTCCCCAGGCATGTTGAGGTTACGCCATTAGTAGCATTTCTGGCAAGGCATCCGCCGCTGGGAGTCGTGCCCGCCCCCGCCCGGGCGTGCTATGATTTCCCCCGCGGGCCGGACCCTTTCACCTCACCCTGGAAAGCGCATGGACGACACCGCCCCGGAGATCGTCGACCGCCTGCAAGCCCTCGAATCGGAGGTGAGGCAGCTCCGCCGGGTGCAGGAGTGCACCGCCACCCTCATCTCCTCGCTCGACCTCTCCGAGACCCTCGACACCATCCTGCGCACCGCGCTCGACGTGGCCGGCGCCCGCCAGGGCTCGGTGCTCCTCTACGAGCCGGACCGCACCCGCCTGCGCATCGTGAACGCGGTGGGCCTGCGCGAGGAGACCATCCGCGCCACCCGCATCCCCGACGGGGAGGGCATCTCGGGCCGGGTGGCCAAGACGGGCCAGGCCCTGCTCGTCGAGGACATCGACGCGGACCCGCGCTTCCCCGAGCGCCGCGCGCGCGCGAACCGCTCGCGCTCTTTCGCGAGCCTCCCCCTCGCCTACCGCGGCCGCGTTCTCGGGGTGATGAACCTGAGCCACCCGCCGGAGCACGCCCCCTTCCGGGCCGCCTTCCTCCCCCTCCTCGGCTCGCTCGTCCACCAGGCGGCGGTCGCGATCGCCCACGCCGAGATGCACCGCTCCCTCGTCGAGAAGGAGCGCTACGAGCAGCAGCTCGACCTCGCGCGCGCCATCCACGAGAGCTTCATCCCCCCCGTCCTCCACGTCACGGGCGGGGGCTTCGAGTTCGCCGGCCGGAGCGAGAGCGCCCGCTCGGTGGGGGGGGATTTCTACGACGTGACCGAGCTGCACAGCGGGGGCACGGCCTTCTTCCTCGGGGACGTCTCGGGGAAGGGGGTGCCCGCCGCCCTCTACATGGCCCGGCTGCTGAGCGACCTCCAGCACGCGATCGGGGTGGACCCCTCGCCCGCCGCCGTGCTGGCCAGCCTGAACGAGTCCCTCTTCAAGCGGGGACGACGCGGGATGTTCGTGACCATGATTTACGGGGTAACGGGCGCCGGCCAGGACGGCCGCGTGCGCCTCGCCTCGGCGGGCCACCCGCCCCCGCTCGTGCGCCGGGCGGACGGCACAGCCTCGCCCCTCCTCGACCTTCCGCCCGCCTCGCCGCTCGGCATCCTCACCCCGGTCTCGATCGAGGCGGCGGAGGTGGAGCTCCTGCCGGGGGAGGTGCTGCTCCTCTACTCGGACGGGGCGACCGAGGCGGCCAACCCCGCGGGCCGGGAGTTCACGGCCGAGCGGCTCGCGGAGGCGCTCGAGCAGGCCGGGCGCAGCGCCGACGCGGCGGTGGGCTTCCTCTTCCGGCGCCTCGGCGAGTTCCGCGACGGCGGCGAGGCTAAGGACGACATCACCTTCCTGGCGCTCCGGGCGCACTAGGGGCGCTCACCACCCCTTCGCCGCCTTGAAGTCCGCCCCTTCCTGGCGGAGAACCTGGAGCTGATCCCCGCGCATCTGCCAGTTGGCGTCGAGGAGGAGGCGGGCGGCGTCCTTCTCTTCCTGGGTGGCGCCCGCCTTGTACTCGATGACATAGACGGCCGCGAGGAGATCCTCCACCTTCCGCAGCATGGCCTGGGCCGCCATCATCGGGTCGTCCGCCCATGGCCCCGCCAGCAGCGCCCGGATCCGCCTGGCCGTCGCCCGGTCCACGTCCGCGGCCGAGGCGGCCTCATGCCCGGCGAATACGAGCGCCGCCGGGTCGTGCGCCGCCAGCACGGCCTCGGTCGCCGCCCTCATCTCGGCCGGAGTCCCGTTCCAGTGCACCGCGCCGCCCGCAAGCTCCAGGGTGAAGGGCGGGTCCGAGATCCCCGCCGCCTGGAGCTCCTTCCAGATGTGCCTGCCGAAGCCCGCCATCCCTACGCCCTCCCCGAGAATTCGATGGAGAAAAGCTCCCCCGCGAAAGTGCCGTTCCCGGCCGTGATGACCCGGCCCAGGACGGTGAAGTAGTGATACCCCTCCGCCGGCTCCTGGACGGCGCGGGAGACGATGGAGACGTACTCGCCCGCCGTGGCGTGCTGATCCTGCCGGCCGAGGCTCCCCGCGATGGCCGAGGCGCCGTCCAGCCCGAGCTCCATGACCGCCGAGCCCGTGGCGTCGTCGTTGGTGACGCTCATGCAGGCCGTGGCCGTCACCCGCTCCCCGGCCCATACCAGGAACTCCAGCCGGTTCGAGGAGGAGAGCTCCACCGCGGTCGCGCTCGCCGTGGAGATGCCCGAGCCCGAGTTGAAGTCCCGGAAGAGGGCCTTGGAGGGGCCGTTGAACCAGGAGCGCGCGAACCGCTGGGTGTCGGAGTTCACGAACTGCGCCGAGCCGTCCGTCCGGATCAGGCCAATAAGGGTGCGGGTGGCGTCCCCCGTCTTGTGCCGGAGCCCCGAGGCGTGCTTGGTGTAGCCGGTGGCGCTCGCCTCCAGGGTGAGCACCCCGGCGCTGTCGTAGCCGTAGACGTAGTAGACCGTGGAGGCGGAGAGCCCGCCCGTGCCGAGGGTGGCCCCCCCCGAGGGGATGGCGAGGTAGTAGAGGTTCCCGCTCCCGTCGATCTGCGGGTGCCTGGACCCCTTGAACCGCTCGAAGGTGAGGACGGTGGCGCTCGTCCGGACGAGCCGCCCGTCCGAGTCCAGGGGCAGCAGGTCCGCCTTGTGCTTCCCGTCCACGTGGTGCTCGGCGAGGGCCAGGCGGTCGACCACCCGCGCCTTGGTGGGGTGGCCGCCGCCGACCGCCTCCTCGGTGTACTGCGCCGAAACGTCCGCTCCGATGGGCATCCGTGTCCTCCTTTTGTGCTCCGGGCGATGACCCGCCTTCGCGTAGCCCGCTTCGGCGGGCGAAGGAAGGCAAGCATCGCCCCTACCGAATCATTCGCCTTCCGTAGGGGCGAGCCTTGTGTTCGCCCTCATTCCTATGCATAAACTGTTAGGTCCCGCTGGGCGCCGAGGAGAGACCCGCCTCCCAGCGCCCAGGAGCCGTCCAGCGGCCGGGCGGCGGTGAGCCAGCGGCCCGTGTCCCTGAGCCGGAGCTCGACCGCCTGCTCGCGGAGGTCCACCCCGGCGGAGAGCACCTGGCCGATCTGGTTGACGAGGGGATCGAGCTCCGCGCTCCGCAGCCAGGGCACCGAGAAGGCCACGTAGTCGTCCGGCTCGATCTCGAGGGCCCGCAGCGTGGTGTCACGGATGGTGAGGACGCGGGCCGGCTCCCGGAGGCGCTCCACCACCCTCCGCTGGACGGCCCGGGCCACGGCGGCGTCCCGCACCCACTCGAGCTCCAGGCTGCCGCCGGAGGGCAGCCGCACGCCGTAGAGGGCCTGGGAGGCCGCGTCCCTCGTCGAGGCCCCGTCGTCGTGCCCCTTCATCCGGCCCTCCGCGAAGCTCATCCCATAGAGGAGGGGTACCTGGTTCACGACCGAGTCGCGCGCCGTCTCGGCGAAGACCTCGGCCGCCCCGAAGGAGGGCAGCGCCTTCACCGGGAAGATGCCCCCCGTCTCCTCCCCCGCGAGGACGACGCGCACCCGCCCGTAGGGGTCCACCTCGAAGCGCCCGAGAAAATCCCCCAGCAGCGAGGTGAGCGCCTCGGCGGGAGGGTGGTCTTCCTGGATCACCCCGGCCGCCTTGTAGCCCAGCGCCGAGGCCGCCTCCGCCGCGAGGGAGAGGGCGCGCAGGTCCAGGTCCTGGGAGGGGAAGCCCCAGACCTCCGTCATCAGGTCCTCAAGGACGCGGATGGGGTTCTCGATGAGGGCGCCCGAGGCATCCTTCTTCCCCTTGCAGACGGCCTCGACGAACCGGGCCGGGGCCACCGAGAAGGCGGCGGTGGCGATCACTCCCAGGCCCTGGAAATCGTGGGCGGGGTTCAGGGTGTAGTCCCCGGGGCCGATCGGGCCGTCCGCGTCGAAGAGCTGGACGCTCCCGTGGATCGCGTGGCCCGCGACGCACCAGGTGCCCGCTCCCGCCGTGTCGATCTGGGGGCACGCGTAGGCGCCCCGCCCGGGGCTCAGGACCGCCGTCAGGTCCCCGTAGACGATGGGGAGGGCGTCACCCGCGTCCCCGGGGCTCGCGTAGCGCGAGGCGCGCGGGATGCGGAAGGGGTCGTTCAGGCGGTCCTTCGTGAGATCGGCCATCTAGTAACCACCCCCCATCGTCGCTTCGCTCCTCCCTCCCCCCTGAGGGGGGCGGGCTTCTTCCCACCCCCGTATCCCTGCCAGTCTTCCCCCCTGTTCTGTTGGGTCCCCAAACCGGCCTGCCGGTTTGGGAGGAGGGGGGGAGGTGTGTCGTGGGGGGATGGTGTTGATGTGGAAACCCATCACGCTCCCTCGCAATCCAGGACCACCGCGTCCCGCCGCTCCACCACCCGCCGCACGGTGAAGGAGGCGAGCGCCAGCACGTCCGCGAGCGAGCGGCCCGCGAAGGCCACCCGCACGTCGAGTCGCCCGCCGACGAGGGGCTCCTGGGCGAGGATGCGGCTCATGCGCGGGTGCCCCTCCCCGTCCGGCGAGTTCGAGAGGGTGAGGGTGAGGCCCGAGAGTTCCTTCTCCCGGAAGCTCTCCAGCGGCGAGGGGCCGCCGGATCGCCCCTGGAGGAAACCGCCCCCGTCCACCACCCAGTCGTGCACACCGAGCAGGGCCTCCGAGCCCTCTCCGAGGAGGACCTCCCCGCCGAGAGTCCACGAGCCCTCCAGGAACCAGACCTGGCCGCCCTGCCCCACCAGGAGGTCCGGCGGGAGGGTACGGCAGAAGACCCTCCGGCCGTGGGCGTTCGTCAGGTGGTAGAGCACGAGGGCGCGCTTGCCCTCGCCGTGCTGGGCGAGATCGGCGATGGCGTTGTCGGTGGCCTGGCGCATGGGGCGCTACCTTCATCATTTTCTAAGGGGGGTAGGGGCGCACGGCCGTGCGCCCCTACGGCATCACGTGAGGCGTTCTTGCAATTCCAGCTCGAAGGCGTAGTCGTCGGGGCCCTCCTCGGCCGGGGAGAAGGTGCCCGCGAGGGTGGCGAGGAAGAGGGAGCCCGCGTCGTTCACGTCAAGGTGGGCGAAGAGGGGCTTGTTGCGCTCGGCCCCCTTGTCCTTGACCGCCTGGAACATCGAGAGGAAGAGGCCCTTCTGGCCGGCCGAGACGTGGGCGTAGGGCAGCACGGCGCGGCGGCCCCGGTTCAGGAGCACGCTCCGCACCGAGCCGTTCTCTGTCTCCTGGCCCCGCTCGAGCGCCTCCTCCGCCACCACGTTCCGCCAGGCGAAGCCGTAGGCCGGCTCGAAGTAGCCCCCGAGGTAGAGCTCGGCGATCTCGACGTAGCCCGCGGGGTTCGCCCCATCCCCCTCGATCAGGAGCCGCCAGTACCGGTGGGAGCGCGGCGCCGTGGAGAGATAGCGGCTCATCATCCCCGCCCGCCAGGTAATCGTCTCGTCCAGGGGCGAGTAGATCGAGCTGGTCCACGCCGCGCTGTCCTGCAGCGCCGTGGACAGGCCGCTCGCGGAGGAATCGGCGGCGCTCGTGCCCGTCCCCTCGTCGAACTTCAGGTGGAGGACGCAGGACGCGGCGTGGTCCGATGGGAGGATGCCGTTGTGCAGGCCGAGGAATTCCTGGGCGGTCAGGACGCGGTTGTAGAACTTCACCTCGTCCATCCACCCGTCCAGGCTTGTAATGCCATCTACCCGGTCGCCGGTGGCCAGATTCGTGCCCGCGTCGGAGACTCGGGTGCCGGTGGGAGCGCCGAAAGAACTGATGGACTGGCTCGCCCCGTCCTTGTAGATCGCGGGCACGTTGTTTGGATTGTCCGAGTTGTAGCTCAGCCCGACGGAGGCGGCCACGCCAGCCGTGAACATCGCATCCGGCCCCAGGTGGCGGGCCTCCCCGCCGGTGAAGATGCAGTGAAAGCTGGGGCGGAACGTGCCGAACTGCGTCCCCTGGTTGAATCCCCACCCCTTTGCGAGGCCCGAGAGGGCGCCCTTGCCGAAGAAGCACCCGAGGTTTGATTCGCCCGCCGTCATGAGCTTCGTCCGGAAGAATACGCTCCCGCCCCCGTCCCAAATATTTTGGATGGCGGCGGCGTCCGTGGTCACCGCTCGGGAATTCGAGCCGTCGAGAAGCAGCGCGTAGGCTTGCGGGTCGGGGCCGGCCTGGAGCTTGACCGCCGCCCCGGAGGAGATGTTGTGGCCCAGGATGACCGCGGCGTCCGGGGCTTGGGCCGCGCCCAGGTCGAAGGCGAGCGCCTCGGCGCCGAGGGGCGGGCTCCCCGAACGCCAGCGGGTGTTGGGGTCGAGGTCATGGAGCATCTTGGGAGATCGGAACTGGGAGGCGGTCGCCTGCCAGCGGTCCCCGGCCTGGAAGGCCGGCGAGGAGGCCCCGTTCAAGAAGCGCGCCTTCACCCCGTGGTCGAGCGCGGTGTCGGTCAAGGCGGTCGGTAGGCCCGAGGCCTCCCAGGCGCCCGGGGGCGTCGAGGTCTTGCGCCACTTGAAGGTGGCCGATCCCACCTGTCCCTGGGTCTCGATCTCGGCGGTGTAGACCTCCTGGTCCTGTCCGGTATAGGCCCCCGAGAAAATCACCGCGCCCGCCCCGTTCGCCACGCGCGGCACCGCGCCCCCGACGATGGCCTTCGAGACCGAGGAGGGGGTGATGACCGTCCCCGCGCCGATCATGTTCTGGTACAAGAACCGGTGGGACATCGAATCCTCCGTGCATCTGATTCCGCAGGGGCGTATGGCGGCGCGCCCCTGCACCGCCCCGTCACGCCCCCGCGTACCCCACGCGCCGGGACTGGAAGGCCCTCAGTTTCTCCTCGATCATCCGCGCCAGGCGCTCCATCCCCCGCTCGTCGGGGAAGAGGGCCCCCCGCGCGTCCACGTTCACCGTGATCCCCCGGGCCGGGCCCCCCGAGGCCCGCCGCTCCTCCTCGAAGATCTCGCGCACGATGGGGCGCAGGCCCTCCTGGAGCGCCCGCACCGAGGGCCCGCTGTCCACGTTCAGCACGTGCTCGGGCCCCATCTCCCCCAGGAGCCGCAGCGAGGGCCCCGTGACGAAGCGCCCCGCCGCGTCCCCCTCCACCGGGAGCCCGAAGAAGCCGCCCTGGAGGCTGCTGAGACGGGGCCGCCCCCCGATGGCCGCGCGGATGAGCCCCTCGGCTCTCCAGGGATCGCCCCCCGTCGCGTCAATGAGCTGTTGGAGACCGATCCCCAGCTCCCCGAAGCTGGCCGCGGCGTCCTCCAGCATCCGCCCGATGAGCTCGACGTTCCCCCGCCCGTGCGCCTCGGGGGAGATGGAGCCCCCGGAGAAGGCCCCGATCCCCAGGGCCGAGAGCCCCTTGCTGACAACCCCCGGCCCACGCTCCCCGAAAAGGAGGTCCCCCGCCGCCCGGAGGGCGCTGTTGCCCCCGAGCGCGGTCTGGACCGCGTCGAGCATCGCCAGGAGGGCCGCCCCCGTGACCGCCCCCGCGGCCGCGGCCGCCCCCTGGGCCGCCCGCTCGGCGCCGATCTCAAGCCCCGCCTCCAGGGCCGCCCGCTTGGCCGCCTCGTTGAGGGCCGTCTCCTGGGCCGCGCCGATGAGGGTCTTCTTGACGAACTCCCCGGCCGCCTCCAGCGGCAGCACCACCTCGGGCCCCGCCTCCCCCACCACGGCCAGGGTGGGCCTGGTCACCAGGCCGCCCTCGGAGAGGCCCAGGAAGCTCTTCCCCGCCTCAAGGAGGGTGCCCGCGGCGCCCTGCCCCAGCCTGAAGAGGGGGGCCAGCACGTTCTCCTGCACCAGGGCCGAGGCCATCCGGCCGAGTGACTGGTAGAAGCTCTGCTCCAGGCTCTCGACGAACTTCTCCCAGCTCTTGAGGGTGTTCGCGGTGTTCTTGGTGAAGGCGGTGGTGAAGACGGTGGAGAGGCCCTCGTCGAGGGATTCGTGGAATTTCTTGAAGGCATCTCCACCTGCTTTGAACGCAAGTTGTGCTTGTTCAGTAAAAGTTGCGTTGAATTTTTGACTCACCCCTTCCCATATCCTTCCCGTTCTAAAGGAAAAATCTTCCGCCTGAGATCGTGCCAGGTCCAGGACATCGGCGAAGTTCAGGGTTTCCTCCGCCATGTCCCCCAGGCCTTCCACATAGCCGATCCGCGCTTTCTGGACCTCTAGCCGCATTTTCTCCAGCGCAGAGGGCAGCAGCTTCGCTTCCCGGCTGGCTTGCTGGTAAGCCTCCTCAAGCTTCTGCACACCTTGGGCCCATTGCCTGATCTCGGCGTCGTAGCTGCCGAGGCCCGATTTGGTCTTCTGCACCTCCTTGCCGACCTGGGCCAGCTGGCCGCCGAAGGCGTTCAGGGAGGCCCGGGCAGCCTCAGACACGGGCTTCGACTCAAGCAGGCGGTCGTTCAGCTGCTTGATCTGCTCCTGCGCGTTGCTCTTCACCTGAATGTCGATGCCGACCCGGTTCTGGCTCTGAGGCAAGGCGGTACCCTCCTTCACATCCGTCATTTGGTCAGGACGACCACAGGGATACCCTGCAACTTGGTGACTTTTGAATCTAAGTAATAATTCGTTATTGGTACTCCGCTAACTTCCACGATATTCACATCCATCGTTCTCCCCTGCGCGGTCACATACCCCGGCGCGACCCAGGGATTCATGGCGATGACGGCGAGGGCCAGGGCGATGAGGCTGAGGATGATTCGGTCGATCTTCTTCATGGCGGTGCCTCCTTGGAAAGGGTGGGGAATCACTTCCCCTATTATACCGCCATGCCCGGCAATCTGCCGGACGAAGGGAAATATAGTGCGGAGGGGGAGAAACCCACTTACCTCAAATTCCCTCAAGTTCCGGATCGGGCAGGAAATTTTCAGGCGGGGAGGGGGAGAGGCCCGGCCTCCCCCACCACGGCCAGGGTGGGCTTGGTCACAAGGCCGCCCTCGCCGAGGCCCAGGAAGCTCTTCCCCGCCTCAAGGAGGGTGCCCGCGGCGCCCTGCCCCAGCCTGAAGAGGGGGGCCAGCACGTTCTCCTGCACCAGGGCCGAGGCCATCCGGCCGAGTGACTGGTAGAAGCTCTGCTCCAGGCTCTCGACGAACTTCTCCCAGCTCTTGAGGGTGTTCGCGGTGTTCTTGGTGAAGGCGGTGGTGAAGACCCCCGAGAGGCCCTCGTCGAGGGATTTGTGAAAATCATTGAAGGCTCTTTTCCCCGCTTCGAGTGCGGAAGACGCTTGCTCGTTAAACTTGACGTTGAATTCTTTATTCACCCCTTCCCAAACTTTCCCCACCGAAAAAGCGACGTTTTCTACATACAACTGCGCCCGGTTCAGAGTTTCGGCGAAAATCTGGGTTTCCTCCGCCATGTCCCCCAGGCCTTCCACGTAGCCGACTCTCAATTCCTGGGCGGCGAGGGCGGCTTTTACCATCGCCGAGGGGAACTTTGCGGCCTCCTGGTTCGCCTTCTGAACGCTTTGGGTCAGCTGGGTGCAGGGGCCGATGAAGGCCTGGGCATTTTTCTTGGCGACATCCAGCGCCTCGGCATAGTTCTCGTAACCCTCCCGCCCTGAGGCGGCGAACCGCTCCGCCAGGCGCACCGCGTCGGAGACTTCCTTGAACTTCTCCGGGGCGTTGGTCTTGACATCGACGTCGATCTTGACCTGGTTCGGCATGTTGCTCCTCGATATGCTATTTGTTCAGCACAAACACGGGCAAGCCCGGGACAGGCTTTGCCGAGGGAAGATCTACGGGTACTCCCCCTATCCTACGGATATCCACCCACGTGACCCCTCCTTGCCCCTGGGCCTGCGTCTGCGCCGGCGTGACCCAGGGGTTGAGGGCGATGACCGTCAAAGCCGCAGCGATCAAACCCAGAATCATCCTATCGATCTTCTTCATGGCGGTGCCTCCTGTGGGATATGGGGAATTACTTCCCCTATTATACCGCCATGCCCGGCAGGCTGCCGGACGAAGGGAAATATAGTGCGGAGGGGGAGAAACCCACTTACCTCAAATTCCCTCAAGTTCCGGATCGTGGGGGGGGAATTTCTTCTTCTGTTCCTATGCTCTCCCCCCTTTCCCCGGATGCGCCTTCCGCTCCAGGGCGAGGCCGGCCTCGAGGGCCTCCCAGTCCAGCCTCAGCTCCTCCCAGGTGCACTCCCCCAGGAGGTGGGGGGGGAGGCCGTAGGCCTTGCCCAGAACGTGGAGCGCCGCCAGCAGCTCACCCCTCGCCCGCCGGAAAGGCGCCCCCGCCGGAGGGGCCCTCCGGCCTCTCCCGCTCCCCGCCCAGGGCGGAGACGGCATCGAGCAGGGCGAGGGCGTCCTCGGGGGCGACCTCGTGGACGCTCAGCTCGCCCGGCATGCACTGGCCCGGCTCCTTCCCGCACATCACCCCCCGCTCGGGGATGAAGCAGCGGCGGAGCACGAGGTGCAGCCACTCGCGCCCGGCCTCGCCCCCGCGCTCCTCCCCCCGGCCGTTCCGCAGGACGAGGAGGCCCGGGTAGTCCGCGAAGTCGAGCACGCTGGGCGCCCGCACGAAGCCCCGCAGGCCCGAGGGCAGGGTGATGGGGCGTCGGTTCCGGTTTCGGTACTCGGTGAGGTCCATGCGATGTCCTTTCTATCGATATGCGCCTGTAGGGGCGTGCGGCCGTACGCCCCTGCGCGAGGCCCTACGCCGCATGGGGGGCGAACACGAGGTCCGCCCCTGCGGCCCCTCCCCTTCATCCCCCCCTTTATCAGGGTGAGGCTAGGTGAAGGTGATGGCGAGCTCGTCGTCCCCCCCGTTTCGGTTCATGACGAAGGGGGCCTCGTAGGAGAGGAGGCCGCTCCGGTCTCCGAAGCCGGCGCCGGTGTACTGGCACTTGGGGGCGGCGAGGGTGCAGATGTTCCCGGCCTGGGAGCCGATGACGGCGGCGAGGGCGGCCTCCGAGCCCGCCTCCCAGCCGGCGAAGAGATCGTGCGTCCCCCTGAGGACGGCCTCGGGGTCGAAGCTCCCCGAGGGCGCGCGGCGCGTCACGAGGGCGCCGATGTGGCCGCCCGGCACGTTCGCGCTCTGGCGCAGGGCCACGGTGTTGTTCAGGGCGAGGGTCAGCCGCGAGATGTCGAAGTTGAACCCGGCGAAGGAGAAGCCCGTCACCATGACGGGGGCGGGGGCGACGGCCTGGTAGGCCGAGCCCTCGACGAGGGCGTCGTCGCTCACCACGAAGTCCGCCGCGGTGAAGTCCCAGTTCACGGCGGGCACCCCGTCGAGGGGGAGCTCCATCGAGAAGGTGCCCATGCAGCCCAGGTAGAGGATGCGCAGGCCGTCAAGGTAGACCGTGATGCAGGCCCGGGTGAAGGCCGCCTTGTCCGAGGTGGGCTTGTAGGCGACCGAGGCGCCCCCCGCGATCGTCTCGCTCATCCCGCAGGCCTTGAAGAGGATGCCGTAGTCCGGAGGCGTCCCCGCCGCGCCCGAGCCGCGCAGCTCCGTCGTGAAGGAGAGCTTGGCCGAGCGCTTGCCCATGACGGCGGGGAAGGCGGAGAGGCTCGCGTCCTTCACCGCCCGCTCCAGGCGCTCGACGTTGAGGTCGTGCCGGAAGCCCCCCGCGCGGAAGAGCTCGGCCGCCGGCGCGGGCCGGTCGAGGAGGTAGACCGTCCCCGCCCCGGGGTTCGTCGCCCAGTTGGGGGTCACGGTCAGGGTGTCGCTCGCGGCGACGAAGTCCGCGACCGTGCGCTGCTGGCCGGACCCCGTCCCCCGGATGGTCTTGAGCACCGCGCCGTTCCAGAAGTCGTCCCCCTCGGTCAGGGCCGCGTCCACGAGTGTGCTCCCCGTGGCGGCGTCCGCCACGAGCTCCCGCTCCACGGCTGCCCCGATGGTTTGCCTGTCCCGCAGCAGCATGTCGCCCATCGCATGATCTCCTTTCGTCTGGCCGCCCGGAGGCGGCGCGGTGATTTCCTGCGTCCGCAAGGGCGGGTTTCAAACCCGCCCTTACTTACGACCTCGTGATCCTTTCGACCGCCTCGACCCGGACCTCGGCCGCGTGGCAGAGGACCGCGCCGAAGCGGCGCACCTCGACCGAATCCACCCGGGGGGGCTGGAGGCGCTCCAGGGTGGCCGCCCTGGGCTCGCCCTCCGGGCCGAGGAGCCTGAGCGCGCGGTTGTCCCGGAAGCGGTCGCAGACGGCCTCGACCAGGTCCTGGAAGGCGACCTCGCTCTGCGTGCCGTCCTCGAGACCCATCACCCCGAACAAGAGGAAGGTGTGCACCCGCCGGTTCACCCCCGCAGGCACGAAGCCTCCCGGCTGGGAGGAGGCCGCCGAGCCCAGCGCCTCGCGGGCGGACTCCCTCGTCACCACCCAGCCCCGGATCTGGCTCCTCCCGTCCGGCGCCGCCCAGCGGAAGAAGTCCAGATACTTCGAGAGGTCCGCCGCGTAGCGCTGGTAGAGGTGCACCCGGCCGACGTCCGCGACGGCTTCGAGTTCCGCCGCGATGCCCTCGCCGATCTGCTTGTACTGGGATTGCGCCATTGCCATCTCTCCGGGATTGCTCTGTAGGGGCGATGCTTGTCATCGCCCTATGCCACGGGGGCGAACACAAGGTTCGCCCCTACGGACAGCCTTCACCCCCCCAGCGCCTCCGCGATCTCCCCGCCCAGCCTTCTCACCCGCTCCTCGATGCGCCCCTCGCTCGCGGCCAGGGCGTCACGGAACATGTGCCGCCCCTGGATGCCCCTACGGGCGATGGACCGCGCCACGAGGTAGGAGACGTGCCCCGCCTCCCGATCCGAAACCCCCATGCGCTTCCTCACCCAGGCATGGAGCGGGCTCCCCGGCCGCCAGGGCGGGAAGCCCCCCGGCGCGCGGCCCTCCTCGACGGCGGCGGCGTAGGGAGACTCGGAGAAGACCTCCCCGCGCAGCCCGTCCAACGGCCTTCCCTCCACCTCGCTCACGATGGAGCCCCGCAGCGCCCCCGTCACCCCCTCCGGGGCGCGGGCTTCGACTTCGGCGCGCAATAACTCGGAGATGTCCGCCACCGCCGCCTCCGCGAGATCGAAGAGAATCCTTTCCCCCTCCCCTTCGAGGAGGGGGCCGGCGATCTCTTCATCCCATTCGATCGCTGCCATCTCTAAATCCCATCCCCCATCGTCGCTTCGCTCCTCCCTCCCCCTTGAAGGGGGCGGTATCCTTCCCCCCTCAGGAAGGGAGGGGTGTCGTGGGGGGGTGGGTTAAGGTGGACATCCCCTACCGCTCCCCCGGGCCGCCGTGGGTGAGGTAGTCCCCCCGCCCCTGGGAGAGGGACTCGTCCCAGTCCAGCGTCGCGCCCGAGGCGCCCGAGGCCTGGCCGACGTGGGCCTGGTACTTGCGCTCGAGTTCCTTCCCGAGCCGGGTGTACTCGGCGGCCTTGCTCAGGTGGTCCACCGCGTCGGCGGAGAGGGTGGGCGCCGAGGTCTGGGCGAAGCGCCGGGCGAGGACGTGGCAGCCCTCGGCGGCGCCGAGCCAGCCCACGGCCTTCTCGTCGCTCGCGGGGACGGTGGTGGTGTTCTGATCCGCCATGTGGGGGAGGGTGTAGAAGAGCCGCGCCGTCTCCCCGCCGCCCGGCGTGTGATGAAGCAGACGCAGCTTCTCCGCCGAAGTGCCGGGGGCGTAGATCGTCCAGTCCCGCCGCTGGAGGTAGGCGGCCTCCCGCTGCCCCCGCGGGTACTCCACCCCCTCGGCGACCGAGAGGGCGCGGTCCCAGTCCGCCGGGAGGGCGAAGTCGTAGGCCGCGCCGTCCCCGGCGTAGTCTTGCCAAGCCCGGCGGGGGCGGTCCTGGCTGTAGCGCGCGAGGGCGGCGAAGACGAAGCCCGCCCATTCCGCCTCCGCCGGAGAGAACTCGGCGGAGAGAGAATCCGCCTGGAGGAGAACCTTCACGTCGTCGATGAAGGTCTGCAAATTCGCCATTGGTTCCTTCCGTTCCTGTAGGGGGGGGGTTGAAACCCGCCCCTACGAAAATTCCAGGTAGAGCTTCGGCCCCGTGCCGGCGAGGACGGCGTGGAGCCCCGTCCCGAAGTGCACCCCGCAGGCGGGGACGCCGATGTCCACCGTCGTCCCGGCGGGGGCCTTCACGGTGCGGAGCACCTTCCCCGCGGCGGAGGTGTTGTCGTAGATCGTCGCGGTGGCGGCGTCCGCCCCCGCGGTGAGGACGCCCCCCAGGAGCTTCCCGCTCCCCGTCCGGGCGGTGCCGGTGGCGGCGACTTCGGTGGTCTCGGCTGGGTACATGGATTCCTCCTCCATCCCCCCCACCCTCCCCCCGGGGCGGGGGGAGGGCTTGCCGATCCCTCCCCCATCAGGAGAGAGACGGGCGGGGAGGGCCTAGTTGGGAGAGAACTCGACGACGACGGCGAGGGGGGGCAGGGCGATGCCGTTCCCCACCTTCTCGACCTGGAGGGCGAGCTGGGTGCCCTGGACGACCGCGAGGGGCGGGGCCGGGGCGTAGAGGACGAGCCCGGCCACCCCGGCGTCGTTCCCGCTGGTGAGGTCGTAGTTCGCCAGCTCGGTTGTGCCCGCGCCGTTCGCGCCGCGGTTGATGAGGTTCAGGTGCTTGGTGTTGGTGTCGGCGCCCGTGACCGCCGCGCCGGGGATGACCTTCACCTTCTCGACCTTGCAGTGGACGGGGGCCTCGAAGACGACGAAGTTCGCCGTCGCGTCCGCCGCCGCCACGGGGGGAAGCACGGCCTGGCGGTCGTGCGTCCCGGGCGTGTCGTATGCCTGCCGCTGGGACATCTCGCTCTCCTCTCTACCCCACCCCGTCTCCCCTCCCCTTGATCAAGGGGAGGGGTAGGGGGGAGGGGTGTCTGTAGGGGGGACCGGCCGGTCGCCCCTACGGGTTCATATGCCCGATGTATGGGTTACGCCGGGGCGCCGCGGTAGAAGGCGCGGTAGTCGAGCACCGCGCCGCCGTAGACGTGGCGGATCTTGTAGCGCAGCTTGTCGGCGCTGAAGCCGCTGCCCGCGGCGGGGTTGTCCTCGATGAAGAGCTCGGGCTCCTGCTGGTCCTCGAGGAAGCCGATCTCGATGGTGTCCATCAGGGCCGGGTCGGCCACGAGGAACCAGTCGTTCGCGTCCGAGAGCTCGGGCGCCCACAGGGGCTCCACCCCCAGGCGGTTGATGACGCTCGGCTGGGTGGAGTTGGCGTTCGAGACCACCTTGACGGCCGACTGGGTGACGTCGAAGGCCTCTTCCAGGAGCGCCGTCGGGTGGACGAGGTAGCGCGGCTGGGCCTGGCTGGCCACGGCGGACCCGGCCTCCCCCGGGAAGGCCTGGGTGCCCATGGCCTTGATGCCCGCCACCGCGTTCGCGTAGGTGAGGGCGTTGGCCGAGGTGTTCCCGTGATCGGCGTGGAAGAGGGCCACCCCGTCGTAGATCGCCGGGTTCGCGGCCAGGAAGTCGAAGACGAACTTGTTGAGGGTGCGCTGGGCGGCCCGGGCGAGGCGCCGGGGGATCATCCGGATGGCGCCCATGTCGTCGTTCTGGATCATCTCCCAGGTCAGGTCCTCGATGCCCCCGCGCTTGGCGACCGCGTAGGTCACCTCCTCGTCCGAGGGAGAGGCCAGGGCCGGGTAGGTGGCCTGCTCGGCCACCGTGGCGAGGTCGCCGTAGCCCCCCACCCGCACCCGGCGGTTCGTGCGGAAGTCCCGCACCGGCACCACGGCCGAGACGATCTTCCGCCAGAGGTGGAAACGGTCGTCCCGGAAGTCCCGCAGCAGGGCCCGGCGGATGGAGTCCCCGAACGCCTCGCCCCAGGTGGCCGTGGCCAGCGAGGCCGAGAGGCGGCGGATGCCGTTCCAGTCCTCCCCGGCGCGGTGGTAGTGGAAGGTCTCGGCGAAGAACGCCTGGGGCGTGAGCCGCCGCCCGGTGAAGTCCTGGAAGGCCTCGCTCAAGAAGCGGTAGGGCGCGAGGCCCTCGCGCGTCTTGGGCGCGGGCGCCCAGAGGCCGTCCAGCGCGGCGCGCCTGCGGTCGGCCTCGTCCCTCACCCCCTCCAGCCGGGCGCCGAAGCCCCGCAGGGCCCCCGAGGCCGTGAGCTTCTCCAGCGTCGCGGCCTCCAGGCGGATGGCCTCTTCGAGCTCCTCCGCCGTCGCCCCCTCGCACTGCGCCCTGAGCTTCTCCTGCACCGGCTCCGGCAGGCTCGACGCGGCCAGCCGCACCGCGACCGCCTGCCCCCCGAGGCCCGCCGCCCCGGCGGCGAGGGATTCCCCCTCCTCCTCCGCGGCCGCCGCCCCCAGCCTCTCTTTCATCTTCTCGAACATGACCTCCTCCTCCGGATGGGAGCGGCCCCCGGCGGGCCCCAGCAGGGCCCCGCCCAGCCGCCCCTTGTGAACGACGTCCACCGAGTGGACCGCCTCGATCGTCAGGATGTGGAGGACGGGCCGCCCCGCCTCCTCGCGCACCTCCCCCCGCCCCAGCACGTCGAACGAGAAGCCGAAGGGCTCGGGGATGCCCCGCGCCAGCGCGTCATGGGCCAGGGCGTGGAACCAGGCGGCCGACTTCGCCACCGCGAAGGTGGAGACCAGCCCCTCCTCCGCCATGCGCACGCTGCGGTGCCAGCCCACCAGATCCTTGATGTCCGGCGCCCCCGAGCGGGCGTGGTTCGCGAAGGCCTGGGCCCCCTCAAAGAGCGGCGCCGCCTCCGCCAGCACCTCGCGGGGCAGGAACCAGTCCCCCTCCCGCGAGGGCCCCGGCCGGGCGATGAGCACCTCGAAGTCCCAGCCGTTCTCTTTCCCCCCGGAGCCCTCCGACGCCCGGAGCACCCCGCCCCGGAGCTGGATGGCCCGGGCCTGGGACGGCGTTCTCTTCTTGCCGAAAAGACCCTTCATCTCGCCCTCCTCTCCGCCGCGCCGGTGCGCCTCCCGCGGCGCGCACCCGGGAATCTACGCCCCGCGCGCGGAAAGCCACTTACCTCAAGTTCCCTCACCTTCCCGATCGGGGGGA
>MGDP01000018.1 GCA_001790955.1 Candidatus Tectomicrobia bacterium RIFCSPLOWO2_12_FULL_69_37 | reverse complement strand
TGCATGAGGAGGTAGGCGATCCCGCCCTGGCTCTGGGCCACCGAGATGTCGAGGGACATCGGGGCCACGCGCTTGCGGGCGAGGGTCATGCGCATGTGGATCTTGCCCACGACGGGCCCGTTGCCGTGGGTGACGACGAGCTCGTTGTCGAGCTCCATCAGGGGGAGGAGGGACCGCGCCGTCGCCCGGGCGATGACGAGCTGCTCCTCGGGCGTCCCGCGGATGTTCCCCGGGTGGGTCGCGTTCCCGCCGATGGCGACGAGCAGGCGCCGGGGGATGCCGGTCATCGATCGCTCTCTCCAGGCGGCGCGGCGGCAAGCGCGGATTGTAGCACAGGGGTCAGCCCAGGACGGCGCCCCAGGCCGCGCCCGCGAGGGCCGCCGCCGCGAGGAGGAGGACGGGGGACGCCCCCCGCCGCTCGGCGAGGAGGACGGCGGCGGAGAGGAGCAGGAGCGCCGGGTGCAGGTCCCACACCGGCCTCGCCAGGGCGGCGAGCGTCACCCCCAGCAGGCCGACGGCGGCCGCGCCCGCGTAGCGCCCGAAGGCCTCGAGCCGCGCCGAGCCCCTCCAGCGCCCCACCAGCCGGACGGAGAGCGCGGAGAGGAGGACGGGCACCGCGAAGACCGCCAGGGTGGCCGTGAGGGCGCCGGCGAGCCCCGCCACCCGGTAGCCCACGTAGGCGGCGAGGATGAGGACCGGCCCCGGCGTCGCGTTGGCGAGGCCGACGCCCGTGGCGAAGTCGCGGGAGGAGAGCCAGCCCGTCTCGGCCACGGTGATCCGCTCCACCAGGGGGAGGGCCGCCTGGCCCCCGCCGAAGGCCAGGGCCCCCACGAGGAGGAAGCGCAGGGCGAGCTCAACCATCCGCGCCCCTCCCCCCGCGCCCGGCCGCGCCCGCGGCGCCCGCCCCGATCACGATGAGCGCCGCCGGGAGGAAGAACCCCAGGGCGCAGGCGGCGGCCAGGACCAGGGTGAGGACCCTCCCCCCCGCCTCGCTCCGGGCGAGGCGCCACATCGCCGAGGCGAGGAGCCCCGCCACCGCCACCTGGATCCCCCCGACCGCCCCCCGCGCCCAGGGGGCGTCCGGCAGGGAGACGGCGAGGGCCGCAGCCGCCGTCATGAGGGCCGCCGCCGGGGCGATGAAGGCGAGCCCCGCGATCAGCGCCCCCGGCCCGCCGCGGAGCCTCCCGCCCAGGAAGACCGCCACCTGGAGCATGGTCGAGCCGGGAAGGGGCTTGACGAAGGCGAGGGCCTCGCCGATGTCCCGCTGCGACACCCATCCCCTCCCGTCCGCCAGGTCCCGCTGGAAGAGGGCGAGCGCGGCCCCCAGGCCTCCGAAGGCGAGGGCCCCCAGGCGCAGGAAGGCCCGCGCGAGGGCGGCGAGGCCGGGACGGCCGGGGGGCATGTTCACGCCTCCGGGAGGGATGGAAGGCCGGGCCTCAGGGCTTGAGGCCCAGCTCGTCCATCGCCTCCTTGAGGGCGTCGCAGCCCGCGATGAGGACCGTCATCCCGCAGGGGGGGAAGACGGACTCGAAGGCCTCGAGCATCTGGCGCGGGGTGGCGCCCAGCGTGAGGGCGCGCTTGACGTGCGCCTTGAGCCCGTCGGTGGCCTTCGGGTGGCGGACGGCGATGGCCACCGAGATGAACATCTCGCGCAGGTGCTCGGGCATCTCCGCCTTCTTGCCCAGGACGTAGTTCTTCATCCCCTCGTAGCGCTCGACGAGCTCGGGGTCCATCTCGCAGAGGAGCTCGAAGGCGGGCCAGACGAAGCCGCGCGCCTTGAACATCTTGTCCAGCAGTTCCTGTCCCTTGGCGGTGGCGGGCATGGAGCGTCTCCTGTGCCGGAACGGGCCAATCCATGGGTGCGTGAGGGGAACTATACCCGAGGGGATCGTTGGATGGGAATGGGGCTGAATCGGGAATACCCGTAGGGGCGTATTGCAATACGCCCCTACAAAAACCCGTGGCCACATCGATCCGTAGGGGCGGCCGGCCAGTCGCCCCTACAAAATCCGTGGCCCCGCCGATCTGTAGGGGCGAGGCATGCCTCGCCCCTACAGACCAGAACCCCAGAACCACGGGCGGCCCCCTGTGGCCGCCCCTGCAAATCCTTGCGCCTTACAGCGGGAAGAACAATTTCGGGATGATCGCGGAAGCCTTGGCCTCGTCCCCCTCCACCCGGAAGCGGCCCTCCTTGCGGCGCCCCTCGACCGAGCCCCGGCCGGTGGAGAGGAGGAGCATGTCGCTCCCCGTGGCGGAGAAGGCCGCGTCCGCCTTGTGGTCCCCGGGGCCCAGGTCCACCGCCTTCTTGTCTTCCACCCGCATGGCCCACCGCTTTCCGTCCGTGAGGCGGAAGGCGAAGGTTCCCGCGAGGCCCGGCACGGGGTCCATCTCGTAGAAGAGCTGGAAGTGCTGGCGCAGGTTCCCGGCGGCGAGGGGCAGGGGCTCCTGGGTCATGGGGCGCTCCGCCTCGTTCCGGATGTCCCACTCGTGGAGCAGCAGCTCGTTCAGGCGCGAGACGACCAGCCGCCGCACCGGGAAAGTCCCCCGCCGGTGCCAGGTGGGCCGGTCGAAGTCCTCCGGCTTCAAGGTTGAAAACAGGCCGTACACGTCCCCGGTGTTGAGCTCGAAGCGCTCCACCAGCGCGGCGGGCGAGAGCTCGGCGATCTCCTGGGCCATCTCCTCCCGGATGCGCATGAAGTCCGGCTGGTCCTTGGCCCCCAGCGGGAGGGCTTGGCTGCCCTTGAGCGCGTTCCGCACCGAGGAGGCGAAGAAGGCCCCGCCCATGGCCAGGTGGCCCACCACCTTGGCGGCGTTCCACTCGGTGCAGCAGGTGGGCTTCTTCCAGTCCGCCTCCGGGAAGGCGCGGAACCACGCCGCCAGGCGCTTGTACTCCCGGCCGATGGCGGCGACGGTGGCTTTCAACTCAGGCACATAGTCCAAGGCGGGCCTCCCCTGGTCAGACAGATGTGATGAACGGACACGCAAGAGGGGGGATATTAGCACGGGCGGGCGGGAAATCTGTAGGGGCGAGGCATGCCTCGCCCCTACAGAACAGGCGCTACCACAAGGTGACACCCCGAGCCCTTCGCTTCGCTCAGGACAGGCTCCGTGAAGGGTCTACGTCAGCGGCCACGCGCGAAGATTCCTCGCTGCACTCGGAATGACACTTCAATCAATTCGCACAACCCAAAATCGACCTAACGATAAAAACCGCACAATCCAATGCACGCTGGATCAATTCCCGGGGCGCAGATTGAGGACCGTGCGCATCCGAAAAGTTACGACGAAAACTACCAAGCACATACGCGGCTTGATTTATCGATCCACGTTGGTTATGCCAAAGCCGGTCAATTTCAGCGTTGTCAAGACCAGCCTGCGAGAGTGGCTGCTTGAATTTACCTTCCAAGGAATTAAAAGACTTGGAAACTCGCTCTTGATAAGAGTCGTCACGATGATTCCAAGTGGGAATGGATTGGTAAATACGTTCTGTTAGATCATCAACCATTCCGCATATCGAGGTCATTGCGCCCGCGATATCTCCATCTCGGTACCTCCGTACACATGTCGACAACGCCTGCTGGGCTGATTCAGAAAGTTCGCTGGTGTCTATGTCAATTTGAAGTTCCAAAGGAAAAGGCTCTACGCCACTTATTCCCCACCCTACTCGATTAAGGACTTGTTCGAGATCTGAGGCAATATCAGGTCGAGCACGGAGCATTTCAGCAATACAATAGGTCGCAAATTGATCAAGGTCTTCCTCCGACAATTCAAGAATTTTCCTGTCAATTTCTCCAAGAAGTTGCCCCTTGGTGGCGCCTCCAGATGACCTCTGCTGCAAATGACCCAATACATGAATGGGGAATCCTGCCCTTCCAACGATATCCTTAATCCAATCAAACGAAAAACCATGGAGCACACTACGAACGCTCCCCCAAGTGCCACCAATTCGTCTTCTTATCAGGGCCATTGCCCCCCTCACATCTCCCGTATAAACCGCGCCGCATAACTCCTGACCTGTCTTCCATTCAAGACATGAAACCTTCTAATCCTGGCAATCGTCTCTCCTGAAAATCTCCCCAACGGCAAGTAGATCAAATGCCGCTTGAGGACCCGCGCGATCCGGCGCCAGCGGGCGAGGGGGGGCCTCGGGGAGACGAGGGCGACGCTCCGCTCGCGGGAGTGGAGGCAGGCCCCGGCGATCAGGCGCTCTTCCAGGGTCTCGGCGAAGGAGAGGCGCGGGTCGCGCCAGACGTCGGGGAGGTGCCTCGGGGGGAAGAGGAAAAACGCGCCGCCGTACTGGCTCTCGGCGATGCCGGGCCCCACCATGTTCCCCTCGAAGGGGGTGGCGTACATGCAGAGCGTGGACTCCTCCTCGTGCTCGGCGTACCACATGGTGCACCAGGAGAATTTCTTGGGGTCCGCCGGGGTCTCGAAGAGGAAGACCACCACCTCCACGCTCCCCCGCGCCGGGGGAATCTCCTTGACGTACAAATCCCCGGTGTGCCAGTTGCGCAGGGTCTCGCGCATGTCGAGGCCGTCCTTGATCGAGACGGTGAACTTCTCGGTGCGCGCCAAATCCTCACCGATGAGGGCCTTGGCCTGCTCGCGCACGTGGGTGTGGAAGCTCTCGATCCGCACGTCCTCGGGGGGCCAGGAGCACATGCCGTAGGGGTCCCAGCGCTGGGCCCACTTGCGCTTCTCGAAGGGCCGGGGCTTGGGCTTGAGGGAGATGCGCCGCCAGGCGACGGGGCTCCCGCCGAGGCGGTTCTTCATCTCCCCGACCTCCCCCTCCGGGAACTCGGCCTTGCCGATGCCCATGCGGACGGCCGGATCGTCCTCCTCCTGCTCCTGGTAGGGATAGCGCCGCGCCGTCTCGGCGAGCGATAGCGCGAAGGCGTCCCCCGCGCACTGCTTGGCCGCCACCACCAGGGTGAAGAGGTCGGGGGTGAGGCGGCGGGTCTGGAGGGTGAGGTTGCGGACGTACTGGAGGAAGATCTGCAAGCGCTGGGGGGTGACCCAGTTCTGGGCGGGGTCGTGCTCGGCGAGCCAGGCCGCGCGCGCCTCCAGAAGAAGCTCCTTCACCCCGTCGAGGGAGAGGTGGCGGTCCCCCCGCAATTCCTCCCGGCGCTTCTCGTAGAGGGAGGTGACGAAGGGCAGCTCCCCCAGGAGGAAGACCAGGGTCGCGGCGTCCACGTCGTAGAGCCGGACGCGGGGGGGCGAGGGTTCCTCCCGGGGAGCGGGCAGATTCCACTTGTACGCCTGGCGCACCCAGGGCCAGTCCAGGGCGTGGCAGAGGAAGACGATCTTCTTGAAGTCCTTCTCCAGCTCGCGCAGGCGCTCGGCCATCCAGCGCACCCTTGCCTCCCGCTGGCTCCCGGGCGCGGGTCGGGGCGAGGCGGGCAGCAGCGCCCCCGCGAAGGCGCCGAGGGGCACCTTCTTCAAGGCGTAGGGGTCGGGGAGAAGATGCGACTCGGGGGCGTAGGCCGCGACCTCGATGTCCACCCAGGCCCGGGGGATGCGCTCCCCCCTGGCCGCCCGGAGGGCCGCGATGACCGCCTGGCAGGGTTCGACGGGGACGTAGTTGAAGGCGGGCCCGCTCTCTTCCCCGGGCGCCTCCCCCTCCTCCTCGTCCTCCCTCTCCCACTCCCTGGAGTAAGAAACCTCGCCCTCCCGCGCCGCGGCGAGGGAGACGCGGGGCAAATGCTCCACCCCCGCCTCGACCGCCTCCTCGAAGGAGGGGGGGAAGGGGCACGGCCAGGCAGTCGGGCTCCAGGCGGAGCAGGCGGTCGCGGGCCTCCTGGGCGAAGTCCCCCGAGGCGTGGACCACGGGGATGACCCGCACCCGGGGGGAGAGGGAGAGGAAGTCCTCTCCCTCTCCATCGGCCCGCCGGGGCTCGCCGGGGGTGCTCATATTCTCAGCGGTCGCGGCCGGGGTTGAGGGGGCTCTCCCCGCCGAAGAGGAAATCCCCGAAGTCCATCGGGGGCAGCTCCTCCCCCAGCGCCTGGCGCCGGCGCTTGGCGAGGCTCTTGAGGTCGAGGGCCTCGTCCCCGAGCACCTTCAGGAGCGACTCCCGCCAGGCCTCGTCCTGGCCGAGGGGGTGCTTGGGATCCTGGGCCATGCGCTTCAAGGCGTACTGGAGGATGTGGAGGCCGTCCCGGGGGGAGTAGCCGAGGTCGAGCCCGTGGGCCTCCTGGAGGAAGTCCACGGTCAAGGCCAGCATCTCCGCCGGGGCGAAGGGGAGGTGGTACTGGAGGATGGCCAGCTCGTCCTCCCGCGCGGGGAACTCCACCTCCAGGGTGGGCTGGAGGCGGGAGAGGATGTAGTCTGGCACCTCGTAGGTCGAGGCGTCGTCGTTCATGGTGACGCAGCAGCGGAACTCCGCCCGGGCGCCCACGGTGACGCCCGCCACGATGGACTCGACGTAGCGCCGGTGGTCGAGCAAGGGCGCGAGGGAGGCCCAGCTCTTCTCGCTCATCCGGTTCCCCTCGTCCAGGACGCACACGCCGCCGCGCAGCATGGCCGTGACGAGGGGGGAGGCGTGGTAGGCGATCTTCCCCCCCTCGGCGAGGACGGGGGTGACGAGCAAATCCTCGGGCCGGGTGTCGGCCGTGCACTGGAAGATGTAGAGCTCCTGCCCCCGCTCCCGGGCGGCGGCCATGGCCAGGGTGGTCTTGCCGATGCCCGGGGGGCCCACGATGCGGGGGGCCAGCGGCAGGTCCGCCTCGGCCACCACGAGCCAGCAGGCCTGGAGCTGGCGCAGGATCTCCCGCTGGCCGATCCACTCCTGGCTGGGATCGGTGGGCTGGCTCAGGTGGAGGGTGACCCCCTGGACCTCCTCGGCCCGGGGCTTGTCTTTGGCGTCCTGGTGCAAGG
>MGDP01000017.1 GCA_001790955.1 Candidatus Tectomicrobia bacterium RIFCSPLOWO2_12_FULL_69_37 | reverse complement strand
CGCTGGCTGGAGGTCATGGCCCCCCAGCCGCCGGACCAGAACGCCATCCGGTTCTACGCCCCCTGGGACCATCTCCGGACCCGTCCGGGCCTCGGCTGACGAGCCCGCAAAATCCAGCCGGATCCCAAACCCTTTTCCGAGAGACCTTTCGGCGCGGCCATGCCGCAGCACACTCCGCCGGAAAAGGGAGAGGCCTCCCTCATGAGCAGAGCGCCCCCGCATTCTTTTCCTCTCAGACCGTCCGATCCCGGTGGACGGCCCGAAGGCCAAGCAGTTCGCGCCGTTCGGCGGCGCCCGCCGGAAGATTCGGGGGGAGGCCGTCAAAGGCCCCCAAATGTGCTTCGCCACCTGTCAGGCCGCCGGGAAAAGCCTCACACCTTCTCCGCCGCCCCCAGGAGAACGCCGACGGCGGAGAAGTCGTGCTTCCCGAGGCCGCTTCGGGAGGCCATGCGGTACACCTGGGCGGCCGCCGCTCCGGTCGGGCACGGGAGACCCAGCGCCATCAGAGCGGAGACCGCTAGCCCGACATCCTTGAGCATGAGGTCGACGGTGAATCCCGCGCGGAACCCCTGACTCGCCGGGGCGCTTTCGACCAGCCCCGGACAGGGGGGAATCCTTTCTATCACCCACGCGCCCCCGCTGCTCGTCCGGATCACCTCGTGCAGCACCTTGAGGTCCACCCCCGAGGCTTTCCCCATGGCGAACGCCTCGGCCGCCGCCACCATCGTCACCCCGGCGACGAGGTTGTTGCACAGCTTCGCCACCTGGCCCGCGCCGTGGCCTCCCACATGAATGACGTTTTTCCCGATGAGGCCGAGGAGGGGCCTGGCCCGCTCGAAGGCGGCCTTCGAGCCTCCCACCATGACGGTCAGCGAAGCGGCTTGGGCGCCCGTCACTCCGCCCGAGACCGGCGCGTCGATGGCGTCGGCCCCCCGGCTGGCCGCATGGCCAGCCAGGCGGCGGCTTGTCTCCGGGTCCACCGTGCTCAGGTCGATGAAAAGCTGGCCTTTCTGCGCGGCGTCGAGGAGACCCCCCTCGCCCAGATACACTTCATCCACCTCTTTTCCCGCCGGCAGGGAGGTGAAAACCGCGTCGCTGGCGGCGGCCAATTCCCCCAGGTTTTTCCCCCGCTTGGCCCCCCTGCCGACCGCATTCCGGACGGCCTCGGGATTGACGTCAATCACGGTCACCTCGAAGCCGGCTCCCAGGAGGTGAGGGACCATGCGTCCGCCCATCGCCCCGACGCCCACGAACCCCAGACGCTTCATGTCGAACGTCCCTCCCGATGAGCCAGAGCAAGAATGATTCTCCCAGGCGTTCCCGGCAGGCGCCGCTTCCCGCCAGCCGTCAAGCGAGATGCGGCGCCACCCTCTTCGGATCGGCGGACTTCATGCCTTGCTGGACGGTGGTGGAAATCAATTCGACGATCGCGAGGCTCGTCTCCATCGGGAGGCCGTCCACGCTGGTCCCCACCCAGCCCTCGATGCCATCCACGAGCCCCGCCGCCGCCGCGGCCTCCAACAGCCGCCTCTCCCTTGCGGGGGTGTGCAGGAGCGAGCTTTCCCCCCTCAACATCGCCAGGCAGCCGGCCAGGGCGGCGGCCCCCCAATTGGACACGTCGGCGATGATGGCCACCTCCGCCGCCGAGCGCGGCGCCGTCCCCGCGCCGCAGGGGCAGCGGCATTGCTTGCCGAAAGGAAGGTTCTCCCGGATGACCTCCGCGAACGCGCCCAAGCCCGCCTCGTTTCCCGCGTCCCCGATGGCGACGGTCAGGATCCCGCGCGCGCTGGCTTCCTCGATCAGGAAATCAACTTTCGCCATGGGCGCGGTGATGTCTTCTCCCCGGAGGCTGTGGATCACGCCTTTGGCGTTCATCCCCCCCTTCTCGATCACGACAACGGCTGCTGGCCGGTATTCTTCCAGCAGTTCGGACGCGCGGGCCTTCGCCTCCATGACGCCGGAGGGAAACCCGAGGACTCCGGCGACGTGGACCGAGCCGAGCGACTTGATCCCGCGCAGGGCCGCCTCCCCGTCCAGCGCCCGGAGGCCGGCGGCCTCCACCACGATTCGCATCGAGGGCAAAAGCGGCTCCTCGAAAAGCAAGAGCGGCGCCGCGCGGAAACCTTGATGCAAAGCCCGGGCGATGACGGAAGCCCCGGGAGGGCCATCCGTCTCGGCGATGTTGGGATCGACCATGGGGCGGTTCGGCCAGCCCGAGCAAATCATCACCGTCCGGCCCGGCTCACTGAACGCATGCGCCAGCTTCTCGGCCGCCAGAAGCGTCGGCGATCCCCCATAAAGTTCATTGGCCGCCCGGTAGAGAAGAGGAACGCGCCGCTTGTCAGGAAGGTCGGAGGTGATGAGCTGATCGATCCTTTCGCCGGCGCGTTCCAGGATTTCCCTCTCCGTTGCCAAGATGGAGGCCTCCCGAAAAAGTGTCAAAGCCGCTGCACCCGATTCCTTGCCGGTGGACGAGGCTTATCATAGACTAACACTGGTTTGCGCCGAAACTTGCGCTCTTGGCTGGAGACCGGGCCACCGTGAGTAACGTAACGCTTCAGCTGGCCGAACGGGTGGCTTTCCTCCGCTTGGAAGACGTCCCGCCCGAGGTCCTCGGCCATGCGCGGCTGTGCGTTCTCGACGCTCTTGGAGCGGCTCTCCGGGGCGGCCGCGAGCCGAGCGCGCGCCTGGTCCGGGCGCTCGCCGAGAAGGAGGGTGGAGCCCCTATCGCAACCGTCTGGGGGCACTCCCTCAAGACCGGCAGTCTTCAAGCCGCTCTCCTCAACGGCGTCTCCGCGCACGCCCTCGACTTCGACGACACCCATCAGGCCGTCCCCGTGCACGTGAGCGCGGCCGTTCTGCCCGCGGTCTTCGCGGCGGCGGAAATGACGGAGGGAACCCTGGGGGATCTGCTGACTGGCTACGCCGCGGGCGCCGAAACCGCCATCCGCGCGGGTTTGGCGCTCGGGCGCTCCCATGTTCATCGGGGCTGGCATCCGACCGGTACCGTGGGGACGCTGGGGGCCGCGGCCGGCGGGGCGCGCGTACTGGGCCTCGCGCCCGATCGGACCGCCCAGGCGATCGGATTGGCGGCGACGCAAGCGGCGGGTTTCATGAAGGCGGTCACGGGCAACATGGCCAAGCCGCTGAACGCGGGGAAGGCGTCCATGAACGGGCTCCTGGCGGCGGTGCTCGCCCGGGATGGATTCACGGGCCCGGCCGATATCGCCTCTGCGTCTTCCGACTTCGCCGCGGCGTTCAGCGAGGGTTTCGATCCCGCCTGCCTCGCCTTCGGCGGGGACCACGGCTGGGAGATCCTCAACATCGCCGTCAAGCTCTTTGCATGCTGTTCCCTTGCGCAGGCGGCGCTTGAGGGGGGGCGGGCGATGCGGCGGGAGCACCGTCTCGAGGATCACCTCATTTCGGAAATCGAGTTGGAGGCGAATCCCCGCCAAATGCTGATCGCGGGCATCCCGCGCCCCGATAATGGCTCAGAAGGAAAATTCAGTCTTGCCTACTGCGCTGCCTTGGGCCTGCGCGGCGGGGCGGGAGGGCCCGGCGACTTCGAGGACGAATCCCTTCGCTCGCCGGCCCTTGCCGCGCTGATGGAGAAGGTGAGCGTCCGGGCCAATCCCGCCATTTCGGAGGTTTCGGCGCGGCTGCGCGTAACAGTCAAAGGAGGGCAGACGCTCGATACATTCATCGCCATCGCGCGCGGGAACCCGGGCAACCCCGCCTCACCCGAGGAAGTGAAAAAAAAGTTCCGCTCGTTGGCGAGGCCCGTGCTGGGTGATCGGGCGGAGCAGATCATCTCTCTGGTTCTGGAGGACGCCTCCGTGCAATCGCACGTGAAGGAACTGGCAAAGACGCTCTCGGTGCCCGCCCCGCGGAACTGAACGCCGGTCCTTCCCGCTGTTCAATGCCATCCCCGCCACGGCGGGCGGGGAGAGTTTTCGCGCTTATCCATTTTTCCCAAACAGCTTTTCCAGTTTGTCCGCCGCCTTCAGGCCGTGGCCCGTGACGGGGACGACAACCGTCTCACGGGCGCCGAGCTTCTTCTCCCGCACCAGGGCCTCGACTCCGGCGAAGGGCACGGCGCTCGTCGGTTCCATCAGGATTCCCCGGCGGGCGAAGGCCCGGAGGAGGGGAGGGAGCGCCTCGTCCTCCACCGCCAGGACCTCCCCTCCCGTCTCCCGCACCGCGGCCACCATCTGCTTCCAGCGGATGGGCTTCGTGATGCTGATCCCTTCCGCGAGCGTGGGCCGGATTTCGATCTCCGGGATGGCGTTGAGGCTTCCCTTCCATATCTCGTGCAGCGGGGCGCACCGCGCCGCCTGAACGGCGAATATCCTGGGCATGCGGCCGATGTAGCCCGCGGCGAGCAGTTCGCCGAAACCCTTGTGCGCGCCGATCAGCATGGAGCCGTGTCCCGCCGGGACGGCCACGGCGTCAGGCGCCCTCTGCCCGAGCTGCTCCCACACCTCGAACGCCCACGTCTTCGTCCCGTGGTTGAACCAGCAATTCCAGAAATGGCTGGCGTAGAAACGGGAGGCGGCGGCTTCCATCGCCGCGTCGGTGGTCGCCTGGCGCGGGCCGGGAATCTTCACCAAACGGGCCCCATACGCCGAAATCTGAGCGCACTTGGCGGGGGACGTGTCCTCCGGGACGTACATGTCGCAATCAATGCCCGCCCGGCCCGCGTAGGCGGCGATGGCGGCGGCGGCGTTTCCCGAGGAGTCTCCCAGGACCTCCCGGATCCCCCATTCGCGCACCTTGCTGATCAGCAGGGTCGCCCCCCGGTCCTTGAACGAACCGGTGGGAAAGAGGAAATCGAGCTTGCAGTGCACCTCCCTCCCGGCAAGGGGGACGGGAACCAGGGGCGTCATGCCCTCGTCCAGGCTGACGATGCTCCCGTCGTCCTGGATGGGAAGCGATTCCCGGTACCGCCAGAGGTTGGGCCTCCTCTTCGAGAGCTCCGCCCGGGGGAATATTTCCTTTACGTCCACATCCAAAGGCGCCCCGCAGCCGCACCTCCAGCGGGGAACCTCGGCGGGGAATTCGCTGGCGCAATCGACGCAACGGAAAACATGCTTGGCCATGACTAGCCGAGAGCGCCCGCCGAAGCCTTCGCGCTTTTGCGCCATTGTGCGGAGGAGGCGTTGGGCAATTCCTCAATCTCAAACAAGCGGCCGAAGCCTTTGACCCGGTCCTTCAGGCCGATCCGCCTCAGGGCCGCCCAGAAGGACGCCTGATTCGCGGTCACGACCGGAATCCCGAGGTCCTGCTCCAGCTGGTCGGCCACGTCGATGGCGCGCAGCTGGGTGCAGGAGATGAACAGGCCGTCCGCCTTGTCCGTGTAGGCTTGGCGGGCCATCTGGTAGATGGACTCGGGGGAGTTGTCCGCGTGGGCCCATACGCTCGGCTGATCGAAGGTTTCGAGGGAGACGACCTCGATCCCATTCCCCTCGAAGAAGGCGCGCAGGCGCTCGTTGACCACATCGGGGTAGGGAGTGACTACCGCCATCCGCCGGAACCCCAGTACCTGCATGGCTTCGAGACAAGCGGTCGTGGTGGTCAGCGCCGGGACCCCCGCCAACTTCTCTATCCGATGGATGATCTCGATGTCGTGCCCGGCCCCTTCGATGAAGCTCCCGCTCGTGCACGCGTACACCATGACCTTCACCCGGGCATGCATCAGGGGTATGACGGCCGCCTCCAGGTGCTTCAGCGCCTCCTGGAGAGCCTCCACCGAGGATTCGAGCTTTTCCCCCCAATAGACGCGGCTCGCGTGCGACGCGACGCCCTCGGGAGCCATCCGGAAAAAATCAGGCTCGTTCGTGTTGTTCCCCGATGGAACCAAAAGGCCGATCCTGCCCCGCCATCCGTACATGATTTCCCCCCTCATATCCTCCCACGACCGTGTCCGCCAGGATTCTATCTTCAAAACAAGGAAAGCGGCAAGAAATAGCCCCGTTCGAGAGACGTCACCCGGCTCAGTCCGCCGGCGGGGGAGTGAAGCCGTAGTGCAGCATCAGACGCCCGGCTTCTTCCCGGGTCCGGGTCCGAGCGAGCGGCTTTTCGCTTTGCAAGGCTTTCAACAGCACCCGGGCCGCGGCGCCCGCCCCGGCCGTCAAGTCCATCCTGCCAACTTTGTCGGAGGTGTCGGCGGGGGAAAGATGAAAGCCGCAGTCTGAGCCGTTCTCGTCCAGCCCCGCCAAGATTCGTACCGCGGGGACGCCCCGGGCGACATAGTTCGCGTGGTCGGAGTTGTTGGCCACCCACTCGCTCACTTCGCAGTGACTCGGTTCGTCCGCGAGGGCGCCGCGCACCCAATCGGCCAAATCCGGGAAGCCATTGCACAAGAATGTGAACTTTGAGCTTCCGGCCACCACGTCCAGATTGAGGTTGAGCGCTATCCCCGGGATTTCTTCCTCCGAAAGCGCATTGACGTATGCCCGCGAGCCCTGGAGACCCCATTCTTCCGCGGTATAGAAGTGCACCTCCAAATCGTTCGCGAAAATGCCCCGATGGGCGGAAAGAGCCCGGGCGAGTTCGAGCGCGACGGCGCAGCCGGTCGCGTTGTCCAGCGCCGACTCGCCGCAGTTGTGGCCGTCGTAGTGGGCACAGAGAATGATCTTCCGTCCTCCGCCGCGGCCAGGCAGCGAGGCGATCAGATTGGCCGCCCGGGCGGGGGCGGTCTCCACTTGGACGTCGAGCCGCACCCTCCCCCCGAGGCGGCGGAGGAGCGTGCCATCTTCCCGGGAGAGGCCGATCGCCGGGATCGGAGACCCCGGAGGTGTCGTGGAACCTGTTACCGGGAAACGGCCGGGACGCGAATTTGCCAATAGGAAGGCCGCCGCGCCGCGCTCCACGGCGGGCAGGAACTTCCGCCGCCGATGGAGGGAGTTCACGGAGAAGGAATACTCCGCGTCCACGATCACCGCCCGTCCCCGCACGGAATCGCCGGCGCGGCGGAAGTCCTCCGCGGTTCCCCGGCCGAGGTCGGCGACCTCCAGCTCCATCCCGCCGGGCGGGGTTGCCGCGCTGTAAACCAGCGGCATGGCGCGGAACGCCCAGCCCGGCGGCGCGCCCGGGTGCGAAAGCCCGCACCGGGCGCACCGCCAGCCGGTGTAGCCGAACTCCCATCGCCGGACGTGCGGGAGGCCCGCCTCGCGCAGATGCCTCTCCAGATAATCCGCCGCGGCGGCCTCGGAAGGGGTGCCGCTGAAACGCGGGCCGAGGTCGCAGATTTCCAGGAAGGTGCGCCACAGACCGCTGCCGCCGTGGAGCTGGCCGATGATTCCGCCTAGGACTGAATCCATCAAGAAAAACCTCTTGTTCGGCCTGCCCAAAAGCCGGGAAATCCTACCCCTGGCTCTCCCGCAAACGCGGGTTCAACGCCTCGTTGATTCCATCGCCCACCAAATTAAAGGCGAGAACGGCGAGGAAAATCGCCGCGCCCGGGAAGATCGACAGCCACCACCCTTGGCGGAGGTACCCTTGCGCGTTGTAGAGCATGGTGCCCCAGCTGATGAGGTTCGGATCCCCCAGCCCAAAGAAGCTCAACGACGCCTCGAGAAGAATGGCCTGGGCGATATCGAGCGAACCGGCCACCACGGCAGGAGCCATGGCATTCGGGAGTATTTGGCGGAAGCACAGGGTCAGGTCGCCGATGCCGGTGGCCCGCGCCGCCTCGATGAAGTCCCGATGCTTGAGGGTCAAAAACTCCGCCCGGATGAGGCGCGCCGTCGGGGGCCAACTTAATACTCCAATGACGAAGATGACCTTCCCGATCCCCGCGCCGAAGAGGGAGATAATGATAAGGGCGAGAAAGAAGCGCGGCATGATCTGGAACAGTTCGGTCACGCGCATCAAGAAAGAGTCCACCCACCCGCCGTGGAAACCCGCTGCCGCACCGACGGCGACACCGATGGAGCTCGAGGTGATCGCGGCCAGGAAGCCGACGGCGAGGGATACCTGCGCGCCGTGAAGGATCCCGCTCCAAATGTCACGCCCCTGGTTGTCTGTCCCGAACCAGTAAGCCGCCCCTGGCGGGGCGAAGGCGTCTCCCCCCACCCGCAGCGGGTCGCTCGCGGCAAGCCAGGGGACGAGGGCACAGACAAGAATCATCCCCAGCACCCAGGCGGCTCCCGCCGCCGCGGGAAGGTTGCGGAGAAACCTTCGGGCGAAGCTTCGCACGGTGGTCCTCCTCTCCTCAGAGCTTCACACGGGGATCCAGGTAGGCATAGGCGATGTCGGTCAGCAGGTTGACGATGATGATGCCCGCGCACACGGCCAGAAAAATTCCCATTATCACGGGGTAATCGCGGGATGTTATGGAATCGTAGAGCAACCGCCCGATTCCCGGCCATGCAAAGACGGTCTCGACCAGCGCGGAACCTGCCAGCAGGAACCCGAAGTTGAAGCCGATGACGGTGACAATCGGGAGCATGCTGTTCCGAAGGGCATGAATGTAGACGATCCGGCCCTCGGAGAGGCCCTTGGCCCGGGCGGTGACGATGTATTCTTGCCGCAGGATTTCCAGCATGCTCGCGCGGGAGATGCGGCTGTTCAGGGCCAAGAACCGCACGCTGAGGGCGAGGGCGGGAAGGATCAGGTGGGCCGCGATGCTCAGCATCCGGCCCCACCCGCTGGGGTCGGCGCGCAGCGAAACCATCCCTTGGGCGGGGAACCAGCGCAGCTCCAGGGCGAAGCCCATGATGAGGAGCTGGCCCAGCCAGAAGACTGGCATCGAAAAACCGACCAGAGACAGGACACTCGTGAAATTATCGAGGATGGAGTAGGGCCGCCGGGAAGAGAGTACACCCAGGGCGACCCCGAGGACGGCGGCCAGGACGAGGGCCGTGCCCGAGAGGAGGAGCGTAGCGGGGAGGCGGTCCAGAATCACCCCCAGCACCGGCTGGCGGTTGGCGAAGGAAAAGCCGAGGTCTCCCTGGACCAGGCGGCCGAAGTAGAGAAATAGCTGTTCCCATAGCGGGCGGTCGAGGCCGAAGTCGCGGCTAAGGCGGGCGACGTACTCCGGCGGGGCCGGGAAATCCCCCACCAGGATGTCGATCGGGTTCCCCGGAGCGAGGTGGATGATGACGAAATTGACCACCACCACCCCAAGCAGCAGCGGAATGGCCTGAAGCGCCCGCCGCAGGACAAACTGAAATAGCGTAGCCGTTGTTCCGTCCATGAGGTGGGCCGCCCCTCGAGGTTAGAGGAGACGCCCTAGGGTTTCTCCCGTCCCCCGGCCATCCAGACTTCGTCCCATCGCTCATAAGGCGTCCCGGCGCGCCAGAGCCCCTTGAATTTGGCGCTGGCGGCGTCCACTTCGCTTCTCTCGAACAGGATCGCGGAGGGGATGTCCGTCACGAGAATCTTCGACGCCTCCTTGTAGTACTCGCCGCGTATCTTCACGTCGGCCGCGGCCCCCCCCTTGCTGAACAGCTCGTCCACCTTGGGGTTGCTGTACCACGTCGGATTCACGAAGACCGACCGGCTATTGTTCGTGGCGTAAATCCGCACGAGGCCAACGGGGTCCCCCGCCGATGTATAGGTCTGAAGCGTCACGTCATAGTCCCGCTTGCCGAAGGCGCGTTCCTGCATGACGGCCCGCTCGACCCCGACCAGGTTCACTTTCACGCCGACATCCGCCCAGTTGCTCCGCAGAACCTGCGACGTGGGCGGGAGCAAGGGATGGCTCGACATGTAGACGACGGCCACGGTGAACCGCGTGCCGTCCGCCTTCTTCGGGTGCCCAGCCTCGTCGAGCAGCCGGTTCGCCCGGGCCGGATCGTAGGGATATGCCTTGCGGTAATCCGCCTCGGGGGTGACGAGCCAAGGGAAGCGCGAATCGAACGGGGAGCTCGCCTCCTTGCCGAGGCCGAAGTCGGCGCGCTCGACGATGAGCTTGCGGTTCAGCGCCATGTATAAAGCCCGGCGCACACGCGCGTCGTCCAGAGGCTTGCGCTGGATGTTGAAGTGGATGATCGCGTTGCCCGGAGTGTCGGTGTCCTTCTGGAATTGGAACTCTTTCATTTTCGAGAGGCGCGTGAACTGCTGCTTGGGGAAGAAGTAGCTTGCGATGAAATCCACTTCCCCCGCCTCCAGGGCCAGCACGCGGGCCGGGGTGTCCGGGATGATCTTGAGGATGATGCGGTCAAGGTAAGGAAGGCCCTTCTTGAAATAATTCGGGTTGCGCACCAGGGTGATGTGACTGCCCGCGGCGGCCTCGCGGAACATGAAGGGCCCGGTACCCACCGGCTTGAGCCGCTGGGGGCTCTTCAGCACGTCCGTCCCTTCCCACAGGTGCTTGGGAAGAATGCCGGATTCCGGGCAGGTCATCGACAGCAGGAAGGGGCCGAAGGCGCGCTTGAGCCTGATGACGACCGTGAAAGGGTCGGGCGTCTCGACGGATTGCATATTCACCATCACGCGCCGGGCGCGGGGATGGAATTTGGCCACCACCTGCTCGAAGGTGAATTTGACGTCGGCGGCGGTGAAGGGCTTGCCGTCGTGGAAGCGGACATCCCGCTCAAGGTGGAAGGTGTACGTCATCCCATCCGGGCTGACCTCCCAGGACTTGGCGAGATCGGGGCCGAGGGTGCCGTCCCGGCGGGAAGCCAGCAGCCCGCTGTACACCTTGCAGCCGATGCTGTGGATGTGGACGCCGGTGGTGAGGATGGTGACCAGGTGTTCCGGGTTGGGCGCGATCGCCTGGATGAGCGTGCCGCCGTAGCGGGGCTTCTCCTGGGCAACGGACTGCCCGGCCGCCACGAGACAAAGAGCTCCGCTGAGGAAAACACAAAAAGCAGTCGGCAGCAGCCGCCCGGGGATCGCCATGGGCATTCCTCCCGCAAAAGGATGTCGCGCGGAACCGTTCAAGGTGAAGTCAAGAGTCGACTCTAGCATGCGGCCCGGCGGGGGGTCAATAATCCACCGGCGGGCTTGAACGCGGGAGGCCGAGCCGATATGGTGAGCCGGCCGGGCGCGATGACTCGTCTGCCCATCTTTCGCTGAAGGGCATTCCACATGGTGCAGGGGAAGAGAGACATTATCGCCAATATCGGGCGGCTGAACCAAATCATGGACCGCGACGGCTACGCCGCTCTCGTTCTCCGCTCCGGAAAGAACTTCACCTATCTCGCCGGCTTCGCCTATCCGGGGACCCTCGGGAGGCATCTCGATTTCCCGGATTCCCCCCGGGGAGTGCTCGTTGTTTGGCCGCGGTCCGGAGAGCCCGTCATGGTTCTCAACCCCACCGCCGCTCCCCTCGCCGAGCGCGACTCCTGGCTCTCCCGCGTGGAGATCTACGGCTCCTATGCCGAATCTCCCTTTGCCAAGGCAGCCGGGGTCCTCAAGGGGATGGGCATCGCGGAAGAGAAGATCGGTTTCGAGAAGAGCTACATCAGCGCGGCGGACTGGGAGGAAATCCCCAAGCTCCTGCCCCGCGCCGAACTCTCCGACTGCACGGCCATGATGGACGAGGTGCGGTGGATCAAGACGCCCGGGGAGGTCGCCCTCATCCGCGAGGCCGCGGATATCCTGGACGAGGCGTACATCGAGGCGTTCACCTCCCTCCGGCCCGGGGAAACCGAGCGCGAGATACACAGCCGCATCGTGGCCGGCTGCATCCGGCGCGGAGCCCAGTGGACCCACGGGATGCTGAACCCGCTCCGGAACACAGTCCTCTACGGAGGAGAGAGCGGCTTCCCCTTCGAGGAAGGCGACGTCATCCGCAACGACTATGTCTCTTACTACCTCGGCTATCCGGGCCATCAGTCGCGCGTCGTCGTTCTCGGCAAGCCCACCAGCGAGCAGAAGCGCATCTACCGCGTTGTCCTGGACATCTATCGCGCCGTGACCGGCCGGTGCCGGCCGGGAGCGAGGGCGGGCGATCTCTATGACTTCGCTTCCGGCGCCTTCCGGCAGAAAGGCTACAAAGCGCGCCTCAATATCGTGGGCCACAGCGTGGGTGCCTGGTGGCATCAGCAAGAGCCCCACATGGTGCCAGGCTGCGATACCCGCCTCGAGACGGGGATGGTGATCGCCCTCGAGCCTCACGCCGATTTCTGGCACATCCAGGACATGGTCCTTATCACCGAGAAGGAGCCCGAGCTGCTCACCCCCCGCATCCCGACGGACGAGATGTTCG
>MGDP01000016.1 GCA_001790955.1 Candidatus Tectomicrobia bacterium RIFCSPLOWO2_12_FULL_69_37 | reverse complement strand
GTGGCCGATGTGCGAGACGAATATCTTCGACCCGTTGACGATGTATTCGTCCCCCTTGCGGACCGCCGTCGTCCGGTAGCCGCCCGACGGCTCGTTGTAGAAAGGCAGCATGTTCTCCGAGCCGGAGTCGGGCTCGGTGGTCGCGGTGGAGATGAGGAAAGTCGGGTCCTCGACATAGGCGCGCAGCCACTTCTCGCGGTTCGCCTCGCAGGCGAACGGGGCCAGCCCGTCGGCCATCAAGAGGTGCGTGATCTTGCTGCACGAGAGAAGCATGCCGACGGTCCCGCGGTCGCCCCAGGAGAGCTCCTCCGCCACGACGCAGTGGGTGAAGAGGTCCTCGACGCCGCCCCCGCCGTACTTCGCGGGAATCGTCATCGTCCGCAGGCCCGTCTTGTCGGCCTTCGCCAGCAGGCGGGGGATGTAGCTGGAGTTGGCGGGAGCGGGATCATGGTCCAGCTCCATCGCGACGGGCCGGATTTCTTTCTCGGCGAACTCATGGGCCATCTGCTTCAGCGCGAGCTGCTCCTCCGTCAATCGAAAGTCGACCATCGCTTCTCTTCCTCCCCGAAATGAGTCCGCACAGCCTCCCAGCGAGAATGCATGATCCCCTGAGCCGATTCCCATCGCCGGCCTCGCGAGGGCAACGCGTCAACGCTTGGGGCGGGCGCACGGGCGCCGCCTAGCCGGCCAGGACCGATGCCTCACCTCCCGAAATATGCAGCCGCGTGTTCAGCTTCCCGGAGAGCCTTTGAACGGCTCCCATGATCTCAAGGCACTTGCCCTCCTCCTGGGTCAGCACCCGCGGCTTTCCGCCGTTTCCGATCAGGACAGGGACGAATGACACCCGCCGGATCCGCTTGCCTTCGACGAGGCATTTGACCAGGACCGATTCCTTGACCGTGGGGGCAAACATGGGGTGGTCATGGTCCAGGACAAAATTGCCCAGGGCGTAGAAGATGACCTTCCCCCTGTAGACCTCGATGCCTTGCAGAATGTGGGGGTGGTGCCCGATGACGAGGTCGGCCCCCGCCTCCACCGCGGCGTGCGCCGCGGCCTTTTGGGAAAGGGTCAGCGTGCGGCTCTGGCTGGCTCCCCAATGGAAAGAAACCACCAGGACATCGGCCGCCGGCCTCGTCTTTTCGACATCGGCCTTCATGGCCTCGAGGTCCTCCTCGTTCAGATAGGGCGGCCCGAAGAGAGGATCCTGCCTTACCGGCGCGGCTCCCGGCTTCCCGGGATGGGCGTTGTAGCCGAGCGGAAGATTCAAAAGGTATGAGAGGAAACCAAAGCGCACGCCCTTCCGCTCCACGAGCGCCGGGGTGCGCGCTTCATCGATGTTCCTTCCGACGCCGGTATGGCGGATGTGATGTTTTTCCAAGACCTCCAAGGTCTCCAAAAACGCCTCAACCCCGTAATCCAGGCAATGGTTGGTCGAAAAGGCGAGGACGTCGAAGCCGCCGGCGACGTATCCCGCAACCATCCCGGGATGGTTCCGGAGGGCGATCTTCCCCTGGACGGGTGCGCCCTTATCGGAGAGCGGGGGGTCGATTCCCCCGAACCTGATGTCGGCCCGCCTCAATTCGGGAAGGACGTTCTCGAAGACTTTCTCGGGCTCAGGCCGGCTTATCTCCATATCGCCGACCACCGCAAGATACACGTGGCCCTCCGCCCCCCTGCTCTCCGGCCCGGGCATTTCCTCTCCCATTGTCCGCCTATCCGCAGACGCTCCCGTTCACCTTGTCATTGCCGCCGGGGAGAACCCCCCGCCCCTCGGGAGGCCCGCCTTGCCAGTTCCCGCTCACCGGTCTTCTCGCGACCGTTTCCCTCGCGCACCGGCCGTGCCCGGCTCACGTCAGATGCTGCGCACGCGCGGGTCGAGAACGTTCCGCAGCCAGTCGCCAAGCAAGTTGGCCCCCAGGACGGTCAGCATGATGACCAGGCCGGGAAAGGTGACGATCCACCACGCGACGTAAAGCAGGGAGCGCCCTTCGCTCAAAATGCCCCCCCAGGTAGGCGTCGGGGGGGGGACCCCCAGGCCCAGAAAACTCAGGCCCGCCTCGATGACGATCATCCTCCCGAGGTACAGGGAGGCGATGACGACGACAGGCGCCAGCACATTGGGAAGCAGGTGGCGGACGATGATGCGGAGGTCGCCGCCCCCGATGGCACGCGCCGCCTGCATGAATTCCCGCTCCCGCATGGAGAGGACTTCGGCGCGCACCACCCGGGCATAGATGGTCCACAGCCGCAAGGAGATGACCGCGACGATCAGGAACAAACTGGGGCCCAGGATGGCGATCAGGGCCAGGGCGAGCAGAATGAAGGGGAAGGCCAGGACGAAGTCCACCAGGCGCATCAGCAGGTAGTCCGTCTTGCCGCCGTAGTAGCCCGCCAGCAGCCCTACGGCCAGCCCGATCCCTCCCGAGAACACCACGGAGAAGAAACCCACGACGAGCGAGATGCGCGAACCGTAGATAATCCGGCTGAGCAGATCGCGCCCCAGATGGTCCGTCCCAAGGAGATAGACGCGGCCCTCCGACGACCAAAGGGGAGGCTTCATCGAATAGGGCAGCGATTGCTCGTTGGGGTCCATCGGCGCGATCAGCGGGGCCGACACCGCCGCCGCCAGCACCGTCAACAGCAGCACCGCTCCCGCCAGGGCGGATTTCTGCCGCCAGAGCGACCAGAAGAGCGCCCTCCCCCGGGCGGGCATTTCGGCCCCCCGGGAATCCCCGCTCAGCGCGGATGCCTCCGCCACTCGGCCCATCATGCGTGTTCAATCCTCGGGTCAAGATAGGCATACAGAATGTCCACCGCGAAATTGATCACCACGAAGATCGCCGCGAGGAGAAAGACCGTCACCTGAACGACCGGGAAATCACGCTTGTGGATCGATTCGATGGCCAGGCGCCCCACCCCCGGCCAGGCAAACACCGTCTCGATGATGACCGTGCCGCCGAGCATGACCCCCAGATCGATGCCCAGCACCGTGACGATGGGGATGGCCGAATTCTTCAAGGCGTGGCGGAACAGGATGATCCCTTCGGCGAGGCCTTTGGAACGCGCGGTCTGGATGTAGTCCTGCCGCAGCACCTCGAGCATCTGGGACCGCATGAGGCGGGCGAGGCGGGCCGTATGATAGGTGGAGGCCACGAAGGCGGGCATGATGAGATGGCGCCAGCCCTCACGGCCGAATGAAGGGAGGAGGCCCGCCCACACCGACAGCAGCATGATGAGCATGAGACCCAGCCAGAAATCGGGCACGGACTGGCCCATCACCGTGCCGACCATGCAGCTCCTGTCATAGAGCGTGTTCTCTTTGTAGGCGGCCACGGCCCCCAGCGGGATGCCCATGAGGATCGAGATGAGGAAGGCGGTCACCGCCAGTTCAAGGCTCGCCGGAAAGCGCTCCAGGACGACTTTCAGCGCCGGCTCCCCGTGCTCCCAGGACTGGCCGAAGTCGCCTTTCACGGCGCGTCCGTAGAACTCCGCGAACTGGGCCGAGAAAGGCTTGTCGAAACCCATCTGACGCCTCAGCCGTTCGATGTCCTCCTGGGTGGCATCCTGGGGCATCATCACGGCGACGGGGTCGCCCGTCAGATGGAGGAGAAGAAAGACGAAGACGAGGACGAGGTTCAGCAGCACCACGGTCTCGAGCAACCGGTGGAAGACGTAGCCGCTCATCCTGCGCTTCATGGCCGCCACTCTTTCTTCTGCAGGACCGATTGGCCGGTGAATCTTCCTTCGATCCCCCCGGGGCCCGCCCGCCTTTTTGTGCGAACCGCCGCGCCAAAGCCGGTCCCGGCCCTCAATCCCCCCAGCTCGCTTCCGAGATCAAGACAAGGGCGTCGCTCCGCATCTGCCAGTTCAGCTTCGCCTTCTTGCCGACGATCTGGTCCTCCATGTAGAGGAAGACCAGCGGCACCTTCTCCGAGTGCAGGAGACGGTCGATATCCTGATATTTCTTCTCCCGCCTTTCTTCATCCGTTTCGGCGCGGGCCTCGTCGATGGCCTTGTCCACCTCCTTGTCCCGGAACCCTCCCCAGGTAGAGGCGCTGTGGATGGTCCCCGCGTACATCCCCTCCGAGTGAAGGGTCATGTCGAACCGGCACGAGTACCACCAATAAGGCGGCACATGAGGCTCCCACCGCGTTCCGAAAATCTTCACAAGGCTGGCCCACTCGACCGTGCGCACACGCGCCTGAACGCCGGTCTTGGCCAGCTGGCCCGCGAGGGCTTCCGCCGCCTCCTTGCCCATCAGATACCGCCCGGTAGGAACGTACATGTCCACGCTGAAGCCCTTCGCGTAGCCCGCCTCCGCCAATAGTTTCTTGGCGCGCTCGGGATCATACGGGTACGGTTTCAGGTCCGGGTTATGGCCGAAACTGTCCGGCCCCACGTTGGTGGCCACTTGACGGGCATAGCCTTGCAGGAGGTGGCGGATGATTCCATCTTTTTCCACCGCGTAATTGAGGGCCTTGCGCACGCGGACGTCTGCCCACGGAGCGCCCGGCTTGATGATCATGACCACGTAGCAAGTCCGGGGCGACTTCCCCGACACGACCCGGAGATTGGGATTGGATTTCACCAAGCCCGTCAGCTGGGGAGGCACGGCCTCGATGATGTCCAAATCTCCCGCCACCAGGGCGGCAACCCGGGTGGTAGGCTCAGGGACGATCTTGACGACGCCGGTCTTGATCGAAGGCCGCGACGGATCCCAATGGGTGGGGCTCGCCTCGAAGAGGAGCTCCTCCCCCTTCTTCCACCTCGCCAGGCGGTAAGGGCCGCTGCCCACCGGATGGATTGCCAGATACTTCATGTCATGGCTCTGGTAGTACTTCGGCGGCACGATCTGCGCATAAAGGACAAGGGGAGAAATGAGGTACATGTCCGGATACTTGGTGTGGATCCGTGCGGTGTACCGATCCACCACCTCAACGCGGTCTACGCTCCGGAAGAAACTGATGATCCGGCTCTTGGTCTTGGGGTCGATGATCCGCTCGATGCTGAATTTGACGGCGTGCGCGTCGACGGGCTCGCCATTCGAGAATTTGGCGCCCTCGCGCAGCTTGAACTCCCAGACCGTGGGACTCACCAAGCGGTAGGAGGCCGCCAATGAGGGCCTGATTTTTCCTGCCCTGTCCCGTACCAGCAGCGTATCGAACACGAGAGGGAGCGTCAGACTTTGCGGGGGACTGGTGATGATGTGCGGGTCAAAGGTGTTCGGCTCCCCCGCTATGCCAACGACGATTTTCCCCTTTGGCGCGGCGTCCGGCGAAGCGGCCGCCCATAAGAACGTCAGCCCCCATGCCACTGCCCAAGCCCATTTTCGCATCAACGTCCCCCCCCTTCCTTCGGCCCTTCAGCCCGCTCCGGGCGCTCTCTTCAAAGGGAAACCAGCTGGTCCGAACACCGGTTCAGCGGTTCGTAACCGCCGCCCGTCACGAGGTAGGACTCGCCCATGAACAACTGCCGGTCCTTCCCCAAGGAGAACATCGGGTGAAGCGTAAGGACCATCCCCGCCTTTAGGGCGCCGGTCGACTTAGGCGTGATCATATAATCGGTAAGGTCCAGCCCCGTGATGTGAACCAGCCCATATGGCCATAAGGAGTAACCGCCTTTCTCGATGACCTTCTGCATGGCGGTGACCATCCCCACCATGGAGCCGCCGGGCTTCATTTCCGCGAGCGCCGCATCGCGGGCGCGCCGCGCCACGTCATAGGCGTCGACAAGCCATTTCGCCGCCGGCCCGAGCGTGAAAATGCGCACGATCTGGTTCCAGTACCCATCCACGCGCGGAGAGATCTCCAGCACGACCGCGTCTCCGCGCTTCACCCGCCTTTCCGTCGGAGGAATGATGTATCCCCACGGCGCCTCTCCACCGTCGGCCATGTTTCCCAAGCCCACCATATTGAAATTGTCCCAGGCCCCGGATGGGATCATGACCCGGTCCAATTCCATGCGGATGTCGAGTTCCGACATGCCTTCCCGAGCGTTCCTGCAAAGGTGCTCCCACATCTTGTCCGCGACCCCCGCGGCGCGGCGGGAGAGCGCGATTTCTTCTTCGCTCTGGACGTAGCGCCTTTCCAGGATGAGGTCGCCCGCCTCAACCCATTCCTTGGCCGGCACCTGCTCTTGCAGCAGCTTGTAAAAGGCCACGGGCATGATCGACAAAGACGAAATCCCGATGCGCTTGCCGGCCCCGATGGCCTTCTTCATGTAGCCGCACACCTGTTCGGGAACCGACTCCAGGGGGCTGCAACGCACATCGGCGGCCCACCCCGTGCGGAGCGCCTCGATGCGCTGGTTGTCCACCCCCACGAGCAGGACGGGCTCTCCCTCGAGGGGGAAGACCATCGCCTGCTGGCCGGAGAACGGGCGGAAATTGCTCACATACGCGAGGTTCCCCGTCCGGGGCCCCAGCCGGCCGCTATTCCCGTAAACGATGAGGACGTCCAGTCCCGCGCGCTTCATGTCGGCGCGCAATTGTCCCTGGCGCCGATCCCGCTCCTTGGTTGAGAGACTCGCCACTTTGCTTCCTCCCGCCGCCCATGCGCTTAGGTCCGGAAAAAATACGCGGGAACGACCAGGGCGTAGCCGCCCTCCCCTCGGATGGCTTCGACGATTGCCCCGGCCCCCTCGCGGTGAGTGAAAGAATGCACCCCTGCGGCAGCGCCTTCTCGCACGAGGGCCCGCACGAGGGCTGTTCCGGTGCCGCCGCTGGCGCCGGCCGCCCGTGCGACACTCCCTCTTTGGCGCGCGTTGCCCCCCGTTCCGTCTCAGTTCCCCTGCCGAAGAAGAAGCGAATCTCCCTCCAGGAAAGGTGCGCTCAACCCCAGAAGATGAAGAGAAATTTTTGATTGCCAGAACGCGCGGAAGCCATTACATTGCATATATATGACAATATACTCTGAATATCTGTTTTATCAATAAAAAATTTGCTCCCGTGCAGAGCGCGGAACATTACTGCTCAAGATTTCAATTGATTAACGATCTTTTGTCTCGGGCGCGCCTGCATACAAAAGGGAGCTCAGGCGCCGGGAGTGACGAGCAATTGCGAAGGGATGGATTCCTTTAAGCGACGGGGAGCGGTGTGAGAAATCCCATTCCAGAGAAGCATTTCGGCAACCCCCATATCCCTTACTACTACCAGATAACCAATCTGCTGCGCCGGAAGATCGAACTTGGCGAACTCCCGCCCGGCTCGAAGCTCCCCAGAGAGATTGACCTTGCGAAAACGTTCGGGGTCAGTTGCGTGCCCATCCGGCAGGCGCTCTCCCTCCTCTCAGCGGATGGCTTGGTGCTCCGCCAGCGCGGGCGCGGCACCTTCGTCACGGAAAACGCCAGGAGGCTGAAAACCATCAGGCTTACCGGAATCGCCGAAGGGTCCGACCTTCCCGGGAAAGCGTATCGGTTGCTTTCCGTGAAGGACGTGCCGGCCTCTCCTCAACTCATCGACTTTTTTGGCCTTTCCGCCGGCGAGACTCTGACGGAAATCCGGCGCCTCCCGCTGATGGAAAAGAAACCGATTTCTTATGCGTTGCACTATCTCTCCGCAGAGAGTTCCCGAAAAATCCATCGAGCCGACCTCCAAAAGCGCAGCATGCTGGACATCATCACCAAACGCCTCGGGCTCCGTCTGGGCAAAGTCCACCAAACGATCGAAGCCAAGATGGCGGACAGCGACGTCGCCGCGCACCTTTCGATCGACGTCATGTCCCCGGTCCTATACGTCGAGACATTCGTGCGGAGCGAGAGCGAGAAACCATTGGAATTCTCCCAGATCTTTTATCGGGGGGACGAGCACAAGTATATCGTCGAGCTGGTCCCGGAGTAACGGAGGGCCACGGCAAAGCCGGTGGGGGGACGGTCTCCTTGTTATCCAGAGGGCGGCTTATCGTCCACGGGATAATAACGCCGGCTCGAATGAGACAACGGCTACCCAGAGGATGCCGGAGGAGGGAATCCCTATGTTGAATCGAGCTGTACTCATCTCCACTTTCCTGATTTTCCTCTGCTGGACTTCCGCGGCAAACGCCTACAAGGGCACCGCCACCGTCGCCTTGCCCGACGATCCGCTCAGCATGGACCCTCACATCACCTCCAGTACCATCGGATGGATGATTTGGCGCTGGCCGTATGACACTTTGCTCAGCTCCGACCCCCGGACGGGAAAGGTTTCGCCTTGGCTGGCCGAGCGGTGGGAAAAGCTCGGGCCCAAGCAGTACAAGTTCTGGCTCCGCCGGGGCGTGAGGTTCGCCGACGGGACACCTTTCACCACCGCGGCCGTCAAGTATTCCATGGAGCGAATCCTGGATCCGAAGCTCAAAGGACGCCAGCTGGCCTACTGGGCGGACTTCGAGCGCTTTGAGATCATCGACGAATATGCGTTCATCGCTCATCTGAAATCCCCCGACAACGGCTTCCTCCGGCGCCTCAGCGAGCGCTTTCTCATCATCTCCCCCAAGGTGAAAGATGCGCCCGCTACGGCCCCCGCCCGGGAGTCCTTCGGCTCGGGCCCCTATGTCCTCAAGTCATGGACCAAGAGCATTCGGATGGTCTTCGAGGCGAATCCCACTTGGTGGGGGAACAGCCTGTATCCTGATCGTCCGAAGACCGTCGTCCTCCGGACCATCAAGGAATCCACCACCCGGGTGAAGGCGCTCCTCGTCGGCGAGGTGGACGCCATCATGCGGGTGGCGGCCCAGGAGGTGCCGGAGATCAAGCGGAATCCCCAAACGACGGTCGGCGTGGTCCCCGGCCTTCGCATCTTCTACCTCAGCTTCGCCAACCGCTTCGGCGGCCCATTCGCGGACGAGAAAATCCGGCTGGCGGCAAATTACGCCATTGACGCCGACAGCATCATCAAAACCATCGTGGGAGGGCTGGGCACTCCGATCGGCCAGCTTTACCATCCCTGGGCATACTCCGGCCACAATCCCGGCAAGAAATGGCACGGATACGATCCCGCAAAGGCCAAGGCCCTGATGAAGGAATCCTCGCATCCCAACGGGTTCAAGGCCTCCCTCATCACGACCACCGGGACCTACCCGTTCGACAGGGCGTCTGGGGAGGCGGTGGCGGGGATGCTCAAGCAAATTGGCATCGAGACCTCGGTCCAGGCGGTTCCCTTCCCCATGTACCGGAAGCTCTTCACCGCCTACCAGACCGACAGGAAGGACCCGGCCATGTTCTTCCGCGGCTGGGGCCAGACCATGGATGCCGCCTACGTCTGGAGGGGCACGAGTTCCTGTGCGGGCATTTGGAGTGTGAGCTGCTTCAAGGATCTCGACGACTGGAACGAGAAGGCGGCCGGGATCGATGCCCCCAAGGAGCAGCAGGCCGCCTTCGAGAAATTGACTGACATGATGAAGGAGAGGGCGGTTCACAAAGTCTTCTTCCAGATGGTGGACGCATGGGGGTACCGGAAAAACCTCGAGCTATCCCCGCGCCCCGACGAGAATCTGTTTCCATGGGAGATCCGCATGAAGTGAAGAAGTCGGATCCCTGGCAGGAGCGCTCTTGCGCATGCCTTTGATAAAGGAGCTTCAGCGGCGTCGAAAGAGGACCCCTTCGCGGAGAGAAAGTCGGAATCCGCATCCTTATTCATGCGGTCGAGCGGGCCGGCCATACCGCCTGCATCTTGCCCGGAATTGGCCCACTCCGTACAAATTTTGATACACTTGCCCCGCTTCCTCCGCATCGGCCCCCGGGGGGATCAGGCTAAAGTGTTTTTCTTTCAATAAGTTAGGGTAGAGCCCGGCCGCGGCGCACAAGGAACGAAAATTGAATGCACCCTCCTCCATGTACTTCCATGTGCTGGTCCGCCAGATCAATCTGCTCAAGGGTCCCATCATCTTGGGGGTGTTCCTCCTGCTCTGGAATACGGAGCACTTCACCGAGATCCGCTTCCCCCACGCTCACCTGACCCTGGTGGGCCTCGCCCTTCTCCAGATGGCCGAGGCCTGGCTCCTCCACCGGAACGACGTGCTCTTCCCCGACCGCCAGCGGCTGACGGCCACGGAGTGGATACTTCTCGGCGCCACCATGCTGTTTTGCTACCTCCTGGTCCGCTTCACGGGCGGCCTCGAGAGCAAGTACAGCCTCATCTTCCTTCTCCCCATCCTGACGGCGGCCACCCGCTGCCACCCGGCGGGCGCCTTCGGTGTCACCTTTCTGGCGATGGCCCTCTACGCCAGCTTCCTCCTCGACAAACCTCCCCTGGAACCCGAGAAGCGAATCGAGGAGACCATCGAGCTCCTGATCAACCTGTTCTTCAGCTTTGTCATCGCGTTCGTCATCGCGGTCGCCAACCACCAGGAGCGGAGGGCGCGCGCCAGCCTCGAGCGCTCGGGCCAGCGGCTCGCCGACGCCAACCGGGAGCTCCGGGAGACCCAGAACGAGCTCCAGCGAAAGATCACGGAACTCGAAAACATGGAGAGGGCCGTCCGCCGCGCCGACCGGCTGGCCGCCCTGGGCGAGATGGCCTCGGGCATCGCCCACGAGCTCCGCACCCCCCTGGGCGTCATCCAGAGCTCGGTCGAGACCCTGGCCCAGCGCGTCCTCACGCAAGAGCCGGACAACCGCCTCGTCAAGGTGATCGTCGAGGAGATCGGCCGCCTCAACCGGCTGATCAACGACTTCCTCGGCTTCGCCAGCCCCCCGGCGCCCCGCCTCCGGCTCCAGCCCCTCGCCCCCATCGCCCAGCGGGCCGTCCAGCTGGTGGAGACCGCGGCTGCAAAGGCCGGCATCCGGCTCGGGTTCCATGTTCCGGACGGCCTCCTCGCCGAGGTGGACGAGAGCCTCATCCATCAGTGCCTCCTCAACCTTCTGGTGAACGCTGTCGACGCCACGCCCGGGGGCGGCCGGGTGGAGCTTTCGATCGAGGCGGAGGACGAGGGCCGCCAGGCCCTCATCACGGTCCGCGACACCGGCCGCGGCGTCCCGCCGGGGGAGGAATCCCGCATCTTCAACCCCTTCTACACCACCAAGGAGGGCGGGAGCGGCCTGGGGCTCGCCATCGTGCAGCAGATCGTCTCCCTGCACGGCGGCCGGGTGGACGCGTCGAGCGCGCCGGAGGGCGGCGCCCTGTTCAGCATCCGCCTGCGGGCGGGAGCCTCCCGGCGGGATCCCTTGGCCGTCGCTCGGGTGAAAGGCGCATGAAGACGATTCTGGTCGTAGACGATCAGAAGAACTACCTCATTGTCCTCGAGGAGCTCCTCCGCGGGGAGGGCTTCGAGGTGGTGACCAAGCGGAGCGCCGCCGAGGCCGCCGAGGTGTGCCGGCGCGCGGACGTGGACCTCCTGCTCACCGACATGCGGATGGCCGGGATGGACGGCATCCAGCTCCTCTCCGAGGTCCTGCGGATCGACCCCGACCTCCCCGTCATCCTGATGACCGCCTTCGCCACCGTGGAGAAGGCCGTCGAGGCGATGAAGAAGGGCGCGTACGACTACATCCTCAAACCGTTCCGGAACGAGGAGCTCTTGGCCGCGATCCGCCAGGCCGTCCAGGTGCGGGAGCTGCGCCACGAGCACCGCCAGCTTCAAAAGGAGCGCGCCTCCCGCGCCGTCTTCGAGAGCCAAAGCCCCCCCATGCGCGAGGCCATCCGCCTGGCCGAGCAGGTGGCCCCGTCGGCCACCACGGTCCTCCTCAGCGGGGAGAGCGGGACGGGCAAGGAGATCCTCGCCCGCGCTCTCCACGCCATGAGCCCGAGGGCGGAGCGGTTCTTCATCCCCGCGAACTGCGCCGCCATCCCCGAGAGCCTGCTGGAGACCGAGCTGTTCGGTCACCAGAAGGGCGCCTTCACGGGCGCCGTCGCCATGCGGAAGGGGCTGTTCGAGCGGGCGGACGGCGGGACGCTCTTCCTCGACGAGGTGAGCGAGATGACGCCCCACCTGCAGGCCAAGGTGCTCCGCGTCCTCCAGGAGCGCGAGTTCGAGCGGGTGGGAGGGGAGCAGGCCATCCGCGTGGACGTCCGCATCATCGCGGCCACCAACAAGGACCTGCGCGAACTGGTGGAGGCGGGCCGCTTCCGCGAGGACCTCTTCTACCGCCTCTTCGTCTTCCACATCCACCTCCCCTCCCTGCGCGAGCGCGCGGAAGACATCCTCCCCCTCGCCGGGCATTTCGTCCGGCAATTTGCGGCGGAGATGGGGAAACCCATCGGCGGACTCACCCCCGAGGCGCAAGCGGCCCTCGCCGCCCATCGCTGGCCGGGGAACATCCGGGAACTGCGGAATGCCATCGAGCGCGCGGTCGTCCTCTGCGCGGGAAGGCTGATCGACGAGCGCGACCTCCCGGGCGACGTCGTGCGCCCCGCGGGGGGGCTCCCGCCGGCCGTGGACGCGGGCAAGCGGAACGGGGGCACCCTCGCCCAGGTCCTGGAGCAGTACGAGCGCCAGATGATCGTCCAGGCCCTGGCCCGGGCCGGCGGGGTGCAGGCCCGGGCGGCGCGGGAGCTCGGCATCAGCCGGAGCAATTTCCAGTACCGGATGACCCGCCTGGGCCTGCGGGAGCCGTCGGGCGAGGGAGGAGACCCCCAGGACCGGGACCCCGCCCCCCGGGACGCATGACCGCGCCCGCCGCCCGATTCTGGGACGCCCCGTCCGAGAAATGGGTAGCCCAGGGGATTTCCCGCCGCCGGAAAGAAATCCGGGACTCCCGTGTTTTCCTAGGTAAGGGAAGCAATCCCCCTCTTGCCGCCCCCTGAAGGATGCGGCGGCATCCGTCTTGCTCTGTCCCCGCCAGCGTCCTTCGCGGACCCGCCACCGCCCTGGCGGGCTGACGTTTTCCGCTCAGGAAAGGAACCTCTCCGGATATGGCGACCGTCCTCTCCACCGCGAAGCGCCTCGGCGACTACCACTACACCCAAGAAGAAGTGGAGCCCTGGCTCCGCCAGTGGCTGGGCGATAAAGGGGAGGCGCGCGAGCGCGTCCTCCAGATGTGCCGGAACTCCCGGGTGGGGGCGCGCACCTCGGCGGTTCCCATCGAGGAGATTTTCCGGGAGCGCTCCTTCGAGGAGAAGAACAACCTCTACAAGGAAAAGGCCATCGAACTCGCCGAGGAGGCCGCCCGGCGCGCGCTGGAGGAGGCCGGGGTTTCCCCGAGGGAGATCGACCTCATCATCTCCGTCTCCTGCACGGGGTACATGATCCCGTCGGTGGACGCCTACCTGATCAACCGCCTGGGCATGCGGCCGGACGCCAAGCGCCTCCCCATGACCGAAATGGGATGCGCCGCCGGGGCCACCTCGCTCGCCCGGGCCTGGGAGTACCTCCGCGCCTTCCCGGAGCACAAGGTGCTGGTGGTTTCGGTCGAGCTGGCCACCCTGACCTTCCAGCCCGGCGATTTTTCCATGGACAACCTGGTCTCGGCCGCCATCTTCGGCGACGGCGCTGCCGCCGCCGTCCTCACCGGAAGCGCGCGCCGGCCGGGGGCGCAGATCGTGGACTGCCGGACCACCACCCTCCCCGACACGATCGGCCTCATGGGGTTCCACCTCTCAAACAGCGGGTTCCGGATCATCCTCTCCCGGGAGATCCCCTCCGCCGTCCGCGCCCGGGTGAGGCCCGTGGTGGAGGATTTCCTGCGGGACAACGGCCTCGCCCTCCACGAGGTCCGCCACCTCATCTTCCATCCGGGGGGAAAGCGCATCCTCGAGGTCTACAACCAGGAGCTCGGCGTGCCGGAGGAATCCCTCCGCTTCTCTCTGAAGATGTTCCGCGAGTACGGAAACGTCTCATCGAGCTCGGTCCTCATCATCCTCGACGAGATCCTCCGCCGCGGCGAGGCCGAAGCGGGGGACGCCGGCCTGATGCTCGCCATGGGCCCCGGCTTCACCATCGAGCAGCTCCTCATGCGGTGGAAAGACTGATGGATTTTCACATCGCCGTCGTCGGGGGCGGTCCCGGGGGCAGCGCCTGCGCGGCGCTCCTGGCCCGGAAGGGGCTGGCCGTCCTGCTCGTCGAAAGGTCGTCCGCCCCGGCGGAGAAAGTCTGCGGCGAGTTCGTGTGCCCCCAGTCGTTCCATATTCTGGATGCGATGGGCGCCACCCCCGCCCTCGCGCGGGAACCCCACCGGAAGGTGACGGGCATGGTGCTCTCCTCTCCCGCCGGCCACCGGGTGGACGCCCCCTTCCCCGCCGCCGGGGGCGGATGCGGTCCCCCCCGGCACGGCGTCTCGCTGCCCCGGCCGCGCTTCGACGGCATCCTCCAGGAGACCGCCGCCCTCCAGGGGGCCGCCCTCTGGCGCGGGACCCGCCTGAGCGCCTTGGAGATCGGCCCCGGGGGGGCCACCCTCACCCTCCGCCGCGAGAAGGAGAGGGCGAGCCTCCGCGTCCGGGCGCAGCTCGTCATCGGGGCCGACGGGCGCTTCTCCGCCGTCGCCCGGCAGAGCCGCCTCTCCCTCCCTCCGGCTGGGAGGGCGCGGGCGGCCGTCCACGGGTATTTCGAGGGCGTCCGGGGGCTCGGGGACAAGGGCGAGATGCACATCCTCCCCGGAGGGGCCTACTGCGCCCTCAACCCCATGCCTGACGGGACGTGCAACGTTTCCTGCGTGGACGACCTGGAGGCTGCACTGCGCTGGCGGCGGCGCGAGGCCGGCCTGCTGCGGGATCGCCTCCGTCAGAGCGCGCTCCTGCGCGAGATGTTCTCCCGAGCCGCGCCGGCCGGCCCGCTCCGCGTCCTCGCCCCGCTCCAGGCGAGGACGCGCCGCCCCTACGCCGAGCGCGTGATGCTCGTAGGGGACGCGGCAGGCTTCTACGACCCCCTCACCGGCGAGGGAATCTACGCGGCCCTCCAGACGGCTTCCATGGCGGCCATCGTCGCGGAGAGGGCCCTGAGCCAGGGGAATTGTTCCGAAGAGAGCCTCTCCGAATACGGCCGCATGCGGGCCCATTGGATCCGGCCCAAGATGCTCGTCTGGCGATTGCTCCAGCAGCTCATCCGGCGGGAGAGGCTGGTCGCCCGCTTCGGCGCCCAGCTGGTCCGCGCCCCGGAGCTGGCGCAGCTCCTTGTGGGCTTGACCGGAGACCTCGTCTCCCCGCTCGCCCTTCTGCGCCCCTCCATTCTGGCAAAGGTCGCCAGGGGACTCCTGCCCGGCTCCTCCCGCCATCTCCTCGCCCCAGGCAGGGGAATGGCGCCGTGAATCGCCGCTTCAGGTTCTTCCGCTTCTGAACCAGAGCCATCATTCAGAGGACAACCATGACGAAACCGCTTTGCTCGCTTCACCTGCTCGGCGCTGTGTGGCTCCTGTGCGCTTCCCTTATCCCCTCGGGTGCCGTGGCCGCCTCCGCCTCGCCGATCCCGGCCGGCGGGTACACCCTCCTCCCGGACGAGAGCGTGGTGACAATCCTCGTGCGCTCCACCCTGCACGACTTCGAGGTGCGGGCGAAGGCCCCTAAGGGGAAGCTGACAGCATCCGCCGCGGAGGCCGGGTCCATCCGGCTGCGCCTGGAGCTCTCTCCGCGGGACATGGAATCGGGAAGCTATATGCGCGATACGGTGATGCGGGAGGACGTCCTCGAAATCCAGAAGTTCCCCGACATCGTCTTCGAGGCTTCGGAGGCGACTTACACGGGGGAGGAGAAGGGTACGCCGGTCTACCGCGTGAAGGGCGCGCTCACCCTCCACGGCGTGAGGAAGGAGCTCTCCTTCCCGGTGCGCGCCCGCCTCGCGGGCGGCCGCTTGACTGCCGAGGCCCGCTTCGATCTCAAGATCTCCGACTACCAGATGACCGTGCCCAGCCCCCTCCCCTTCCTCTACACCCAGGACACCCTGACGCTCACGGCGCGGTTCGTCCTGAAGCGCCGGGGGAACTGACCGCCCGCAGCCGCCCCCTCTCCCCGCCGTGGGCAGCCCCTCGGACAGCCCTTTGCTGGACAGCCTCACGGTGGAGATGGGCCGGCCGGGCGAATACATCCGGGAGGAGCTTCTCCAACTCGGCGCAGGCAGCGGGCGCATGACCGGCGGCGGCCACTTCGACTTCGCCGGCAACAAGGTGATCGGCCCGGCCGTGATATCGAACTACGCCCACCGGCGCCCCAGGCAGATGGTCCTGACGGTCCAGAAGCTGGGAGAGGCCGCGAAGGCGTTCACCGTAGCGCCGACGTGACCTTCAACCCCCAGGCGGGTTCCACCCGGGACACCGCCAGCAACATCCCCGCCGGGGAGTACAGGGCCATCCCGCGCGCCTGCCTGCGGCAAGGCTTGACCAACTCCAGCATCCTGCCGCGCCCGCCCATCCGCCTCTTGGGGCCGAGGGTGGCGCGGGAGTGGGGCCGCCATATGCGGGCGTGACGCCGGCCGGCTGATGCGCGGCGCCCGCTTCCCCTTCCCCCTCGGCTGGCAGGAACGGCAAGCCCGGATCAGGGACTCCGGTCCGTTCATATTCTTGGACAGTACGGGAACCCGGGTCTGGGCCCCTTTCACCGTCATGATGACCTCCGGAAGAGTCCGGGTTGCCGGGCCTCGGAAGTTGCCACATACCCAATATTTTCAAGGCTTTTCATCCTGAGCTGCCGGACCTAGAAAATCGGCGGATCAGCTCGGGGAGTGTTTTTCCAGAACACGGGAGTTTTATATCTGATATTATTTGTTATACTCCTCCCTCCGGAGGGATTTCCCTCGCGGGGCTATGGCACCTTCCTCGAGGAACGCACCGTGGGCCTTCTGCAACGGTTCCTGACGAAAGGGGGCTTGCTGGTCGGCGACGGGGCCATGGGGACCATGCTCCAGGCGTCGGGCCTGGAGCCGGGCGAGGCCCCCGAGGGCCTCAACCTCATTCGCCCCCGCGCCGTGCGGGAAGTGCACCAGGCCTACGCCGACGCGTGGGCCGACGTCCTCACGACGAACACGTTCGGGGCGAATCGCTTCCGCCTCTCGCTGCACGATCTGGAAGAGGGTGTGCCCGAGGTCAACCGCGCCGCGGCCGGGATCGCCCGCGAAGCCGCTTTGGGCGCCGGCCGGGAGATCCTGGTCGCGGGCGGCATGGGACCCACGGGCGCCCTGCTGGAGCCGATCGGCGATCTGCCATTCGAGCAGGCCCGGGAAGCGTTTGCCGAGCAGTGCCGCGCTCTGGCCGAGGGCGGAGTGGACTTCCTCCTGATCGAGACCATGAGCGACCTGGAGGAGGTGCGCGCCGCAGTGGAGGCATGCCACCGGAACTGCGATCTTCCCGTGCTTTGCACCATGACGTTCGATATGCACGGGCGCACGATGATGGGCACGGCGCCTGAGGAGGCGCGGAAGACTGCGGAGCGCCTCGGCGTGGACGCCTTCGGCGCCAACTGCGGGAACGGGCCTTTCGAGATTGAGGCCATCATGCAGGAGATGGCGGATAGCAGCCGGATTCCCCTGATCGTGCAGCCGAACGCGGGCAGGCCACGGCTCGCCGACGGGCAGATCAATTACGGAGTGACGCCTGAAAGGATGGCCGAGCATGCCCTGCGATGCTTCGAGACGGGCGTCCGCTACATCGGCGGCTGCTGCGGGACCACGCCGGAGCACGTCCGGGCGGCGGGGGAGGCGCTGCGCCGCGCATGGGACCGCCGGCCGACCCGCCTGGCTCCGTCGGAGGGGATAAACTGATGCCGCGCGACCAGGAGCTGGCCCAGGGCATCATCCGGGGGGATCGGGAATCCGTTGTCCGGCTGACCCGGGAGGAGCTCGATGCGGGGCGCGAAGCCGTCGGCATCCTGAACGAGGGTCTCATTCCCGGCATGGACGTCCTGGGCGAGCGGTTCGCGCGCGGCGAGGCGTTCATCCCCGAGCTGATGGCGGCGGCCAAGGCCATGAACGCCGCCATGGAAATCCTGCGCCCCCTACTCGAGGCGAGCGGCGTGGAGTCGCTCGGGAAGGTCGTGATGGGCACGGTAAAGGGGGACATGCACGACATCGGGAAAAACCTCGTGTGCATGATGCTCCGTGGGGCGGGCTTCGAGGTGATCGACCTCGGGGTGAACGCGGGCGCCGAGCGCTTCATCCAGGCGATCGAGGAGTCCGGCGCCCGCCTGCTGGGCATGTCCGCCCTCCTCACCACGACAATGAGCCGCATGGGTGGAATCATCGAGGAGATCCGCAAGTCCCGCGCCGGCGCCGGCGTCCGGATCGCGGTCGGCGGCGCCCCCCTCGACCTCGCGTATGCAAACAAGATCGGTGCCGACGGATACGCCAAGGACGCCACGGTCGCCGTCGAGTGCTTCAAGGGGCTCGTCGCGGCCCTTCGCACGCCCTGATCTCCGCGCCGCCAGCGGAAGGAGAGATCCGGTGTCATCCGGCAGAGCGGGCATGACCCCGCGCGAACGCCTGCGGGCGGCCATGGACCACAAGGCGCCTGATCGCGTGCCCATTGACTTCGGCTCGACCTCGACCACCAGCATCGCGGCCCTCGCCTACGAGAAGCTGAAGCGCCACCTGGGCGTCGAGGCCGAGACCCGCATCCTCGCCAAGCAGGGCCAGGTCGCCTACGTGGACGAGCGCATCTTGGAGATGTTCCACGTCGACACCCGCCCGCTCCTCCTCGGGCCGCCCGAGAACTGGAACGACATCTGGGTTGACCCGCTCACCTACGAGGACGAGTGGGGCGTCCAGTGGCAGCGGACCGAGGAGTCGAACTCCTACTTCCTCCTGAAGGGTTGCTTCGAGGGCGACGGCCGCGGAACGATCGAGGCGCTCAGGGATTTCCGCTGGCCCGACCCGGGGGATCCGGCGCGCTACCGGGGGTTGCGCGACAAGGCCCGGGAATTCCGCGAAAAGACAGACTACGCGGTCGTCCTCACCTCGGCCGCCTCCTTCTGGGCGGAGGCGGAGTGGATGCGGGGCTTCGGCGATTTTTACTCGGACCTCGTCACCAACAAGAGATTCATCCACGCCCTGCTCGATCGGATCCTGGAGGTCCGCCTGGAGATGACCGTCCGCGCGCTGAACGAAACCCGGGGCTATTTGGACGTCATGCTCGCGGGGGACGACCTCGGCACGCAGGACAGGCCGATGATCTCACCCGGGATGTATGAAGAATTCGTGAAACCCCGGCAGAAGCTTCTCTTCGAGGCCATGCACAAGGCAGCGCCGGATGCCAAGCTCCTCTACCACTGCGACGGCTGCATCGACATCTTTCTCCCCCACCTGATCGAAATCGGCATCGAGGGACTCAACCCCGTTCAGGTTTCGGCAAAAAATATGGGCGACACGGCACGCCTCAAGCGCGAGTTCGGAAAGGACCTTTTCTTTTGGGGCGGGATCGACACGGGCCGAGTCATCCCCTTCGGAACGCGCGGGGAGATATTCGAGGAGGTCCGGCGCCGAATCGATGACCTCGCTCCCGGCGGCGGCTACGTCCTGAACTTTGTCCACAACGTCCAGGACGAGGTGCCGCCCGGCAACGTCTGCGCCATGTTCGAGGCGGCGATGGAGTATGGCCGCTACCGTTAAGGACACCCCGCCGCGCGGAAACCTTCGCGCCCCTGCTTGCGAGATCCGCTTCTCGCGCCGGCTTGGCCCCTCGGGGGAAGGTTCGGCCGGTCCCGGCCCGGATCATGAAACCTTGGAGAAATCGGAGCTCCGCGTCCGGGTCCCGGCGGGTACCACCCTCCTCGAGGCGGCGCGGGCTGAGGGCTACCCCATCGGGACCGACTGCGGAGGGTTCGGGAAATGCCGGCGGTGCCGGAGCCTCCTCCTCGCTCCGGGCAGGCGAGGCGAGGCGGCGCCAGCCCCTCCTTCGTGGCTCGATCCGCCGACCCCCGCCGAGCAGCGCCAGCTCAGCCAGGAGGAGCGGGACGCGGGTTGGCGTCTGGCTTGCCAGGTGCGGGTCAAGGGCGGGCTTACCGCTTTCGTGCCCTTCCCCGAAGACCGCCCGGCCCGGAAATCGATTGACACTCAACTCCCCGTGCGCATCAAACCGTGGGCGGAGCGATCAACAATCTGGCTCAGGGGAAAGGGGGAGAAGGAAGAAGGGGTGCTCGTCGAGCGCACCCTGAGCGCCCTGCGGCGGCGCAGGCCGGGGCTCCGCATCGACGAGTCTCTCGCGCTGCGTCTCCCATCCCCGAGGCAGGGAGCCGAGGGAAGGGACGTTCCCCTCACCGTCACGATCACGAACGGATGCGTCGTCGACCTCGAATGCGAGAAATCCGAGCGGAAAGCCTACGGCGCGGTCATCGACATCGGGACGACCAACCTGTGCGGCTATCTGATCGACATGGCGACGGGGGCCCTCGCGGCCGAGAGCGCGCGCCCGAACACGCAGCGAGAATGGGGCGCCGACCTGATGACGCGGGTCCTCGCCGCCTCGCCCGCTGAGCGCGGCGGAAAGGACGCCCTGGCCCGCCTCAGCCGGGCCGTGCGCCGGGACGTGGACGAGGTCCTCACTGACCTGCTCCGGCGCGTCCGCGCGAAGCGGCGCCACCTCATCGCCCTGATCTTCGTAGGGAACAGCGTAATGCACCACCTCTTCCTCGGCCTGCCCGTCGAATCGTTCGGGTTTGCGCCGTACGCGCCTTTGCGGAAGGAGGGAGTGGCCTTCCGGCCCGCTGAAAAGGGCATCCGACTTCCACCCTCCTCAAGGGCCCATTTTTTCCCCCTCCTTGCCGGCTTCGTGGGAGCGGATGCGGTGGGAGTCGCATTGGCCTTGAATCTCGACAGGACGAAGGGAGACCGGGCGATTCTCGCGCTTGACCTGGGGACCAACGTGGAGATTCTCCTGGGGATCCCGGGCGAATCCTTGTGGTGCGCCTCGACCCCGGCCGGGCCGGCCTTCGAAGCCGGCGAGATCCGATGCGGCATGACCTCGGGGCCGGGAGCCGTCTGCGAGGTGGACGTGCGTGACGGCGAGATCACCCTCCGCACCATCGAGGACGCGCCGCCGAGGGGGATTTGCGGGACGGGCCTCATCGACGCGGCGGCTGGCCTGCTCGAGTGCGGCGTGATAGACCCCACCGGCCGGATGCGGGGCGCAGAGGAACTCCCCGCCGGAACGCCGGAGGACATCCGGAGGCGGATTTTCGAGACGGGCGGAAGCCGAAAGTTCATGCTCTGGGGAGATGCCTCTCCCCTATCCGCAAACGGCGTCTACCTGGACCAGTGGGACGTCCGGAAGCTCCAGGCCGCCAAAGCGGCGGTGCGCGCGGGGGTCGGCCTCCTTCTCGCGGAGGCGGGCCTCGGGTGGGGCGACGTCGGGGACGTCTGCCTGGCCGGGGCCTTCGGGACGAGTCTGCGCCCGGAAAAGATCCTGCGCATCGGGCTCATTCCCGAGAAGCCGCCGGAGCATATCCGCAGCGTCGGCAACGCGGCGGCGAGCGGGGCGCGCCTGGCGCTGCTCTCCCGGACGGAGCTCAAACGCGCCGGAGAAATTCAGGAGCGCGTGCAATATGTAGAATTGGCCGGCCGGCCGGAATTCGAGAAGGCGTTCATCGAGGCCATCCCATTCCCGGCATGATTCGGAAAGTGGACTTCCCCAAAGATCACTGGACCCGCGCGCTGGGCGAAGTTCAGCGAACGACGCAGATCTCGGCCAGGGGATATTTGTGCAGGTTCTCAATCCCACCCTCGGTGATCGCGGAGGTGTCCCCAATCCAAATGCCCGCCGTCTCCGCCTCGTTCACCGGCCATGCGACAACGTTCACGCAGTGATTTTTCTCGAAGGTGAAATCGCCGTCGGTCACCCCGTCGCTGGTTGAGCGGATGTCGGGGGGAGAATTGTAGTTCGACCACCCGAAGATGCACGTCTTGGATTTGTATCCTCCGTGCTGGATGACGTCGAGACATTGGCGCGTCAGGTCGCGCCCTTTCACGCCCGGCCGGATCGCCGCATGGAGGGCCACATGCGTCTTCTGGCCCAGCCGGAACATCTTCTCGTATTCGGGCGTCGGCTCTCCCACGAAATAGGTCCCCCAGATCTTGCCGAAGTACCCCCCCCACCCGACCGCGATCTCGGTCATGACGACATCCCCCATCTGGATGGGGGTGGTCAAGGCGAGCTGGTGGGCGTAGGACATGTCGGGGTCGCTCATGGGCGTCCGCCCCACATGGCCGAAGGGGATCTTGCCGTCCATGCCGTGGGCGGCGCGCAACACGACATTGTACAGGTCGCAGGGCCGCACGCCCGGACGGGTGGCACGGACCATGAGGTCATACGCGGCGTCCGTCATGGCCGCCGCCCGGCGCATGTAGGCCATCTCCTCTTCGCTCTTGACCAGCCTCAGCCGCTCGAACCATTCGGTGACGATCTCGAATTCCGCCGCCGGGAGCGCGCCTGTGATGGCAAGATGATGGTCATGGGGAAGATTGATATTCGCCCAGTGCATCGCGCCGACGATGCCGACCCGCTTCCGCGCGAGGCCGAGCTCCTTGAGGCGGTCGGCCACCCGCAGGGGAGTTTGTCCCATCCCTCCGATGCGCACGTCCCTTAAGTGGGTGGTCTGCTTCACGTTCTTGAGGTGGTTCCCCCACGTCGTGAAAAGGGTCGGCTCCCCCTCGATCGGGAACACGACGTAAGTCTGGACGAATCCGGCGAAGCTGGCGATATAGACCACGTTCGGCTGGCCGGGGTCCGTTCCCAGGTAGCCTCCGATCCCGTAAACGATAAGGCAGTCGAGGTTCTTCGCCCGCATGGCGGCCCGGATCCGCTCGTACCTCCGGGTGTATTCCTCCTCGGAAAACCACGGCCAGAAGTTGTTTTGGCACTTCATCACGCCCTCTCCATCCTGACGGGATACCCCGGCCGGCGCGGGGCGCCGGTCTCAGTGCAGCCCCCGTCCCGTTACAGCGCCGCGGCCACCTTGATCCGCTTGATGTAGTTCCCCCCGTCGAGGTGCTTGATGGAGAATGCGTCCCGCAGGAGCTTCTCGAAGGGGGCCTCCTTCATGACCCCCATTCCGCCGGCGAGCTCCGCCGCCTTGTGGGCGATCTCGAAGGAATGGTTGGTGCAGAAGCACATCACGGCGGGGACCCGCTTCGGATCCGGCGTGCCGTGATCCGTGGACCACGCCACGTTCCACACGAGCGAGCGCATGGCCTGGAGCGAGGCGTACATATCGGCTAGCTCACAGGCGATCGCCTGGTGCTCGATGATCGGCTTTCCCCCCTGGACGCGGTTCTTGCAAAACTCCACGATCTCCTCGAAAGCCGCCCGCGCCACCCCGAGGGACCGCGCGGCATTCAGGATGCCGTCGTTCGCCAGCGAAGCGCGGATGGCGACGATCCCGGTCCCCTCCGGGCCGAGCAGCCACTCCCTGGGGACGCGGCAGTTCTCGAAGATGATCTCCGCGTTCCGGAGAAGCCGGAAGCCCATCTTGTCGTGCACCCGGCCGAACTTCATCCCCGGATGGCCGTCCGGGATGAGGAAGCAGGAGCAGCCATCCAGAATCCCCTTCGTCGGATCGGTGCGGGCGAACACGTAATAGAGCTTGGCGATCCCCGCGTGGGCGATGAACTGCTTCATCCCGTTGATGATGAAGTGGTTGCCATCCTTCACTGCCGCCGTTCGTATGCCCGCGCCGGGCGCGTTGTAGGGGAGGATATTGTCAGCTCCCGAGTCCGGCTCGGTCATGCCGACCGCCACGAGGAAGGTGGGATCCTTGCAGAAGGCCCGCATCCACTTGTCCCGCACGTCCTCGGTCGCCACCCGGGGGTCGTTCAGCATGTGGAAGAGCTTTCGGCCGTTGATCGGGAGGCTGCCGAGAGACACATCGCCCACGCCGAGCTCCTCGCACACGACGACGACGGTCACGGTGTCCTCCACGCCTCCCCCGCCGTACTTTTCCGGGACCGCCAGTGTGCGGAAGCCCAGCTCGGAGCACCTCTTGATGAGTTCCATGCTCACGCAGTCGTCGGGCTTGTGGCCCTTGTCGAGCTCTTTCACGAGCGGCTTCGCTTCGTTGGTGACGAAGTCCCGGGCGAGCTTCTGCAACGCGGTCTGTTCATCCGAAAGCGCGAAATCGACCATGGACCCTTCTCCTCGGCGAGCTATTCTTTCGGTGACGAGGGAGCGACGGGAGCAAACGCGCTCCCGGAAAGCCGCAACCGCACCTTTCGGCGGAATTGGATCAACAGGCCAACAGCCGCGAGGCCAAGACCAGTCATGTCGGTATAGAAACCCGGAAAGATAAGAAGCATGGACGCAACGAGGAACAACGCCCGGTCAGCAAATTCCGCCTTGACCAGCATGATCCCCTGGATTCCGGCGGCCAAGAGAATGCACCCGACGAACGCCGTGACAGTGGCGACCGCCACTTCCCCGGGCGACCCCGCCATGAGGAGCGGCGGAGCGTAAACGAACATGAACGGAACCACAAAGGCGACGATTCCGATCCGCATCCCGGTGAATGCGACCGCGAGCGGGCTCGTCTTCGCAATGGCCGCGGCCGCATAGGCGGCAAGCGCCACCGGGGGCGTGGTGCCGGACACTATGGAAAAATGGAAGGCGAACATGTGCGCCGCGAGAGGGGACACGCCCATCTTGATGAGCGCCGGAGCCGCGACCGCCACGGTCACGATATAGGATGCGGTTGCAGGAAGGCCCATCCCGAGAATGATGCAAACGATCATGGTCAAGACGAGGGCGGGGAAAAGATGCCCGCCCGAAAGATCGATGAGCAACGCGGCGAACTTGAGGCCCACTCCCGTCAACGAAATCATGCCCACGACAACACCCGCCGTGGCGCATGCCGCCGCAACCTCCATCATGCCCCTCGGCCCCTCCGCAAGGGCTCCGAACATGCCGGGAAGGCTCATCGGCTTTTTCTTGTCGAAGAGGCCCCGAATCATCGCCCTGGCCAAGGCAAAGGGATGGGCGCCCGAAAGGCCTTCCGCGCGGAAATAATCGACCGCTTCTTTCACCCAAACGACGCCAATGGAGGCGACCATGGAAAGGAGGGACGCCCGTATGGGACTCGAGAACTCGACGACAAGAACATAAATTAACACTCCGAGAGGTATGAGGAGGTAACCGCTGCTCGTGAGGACCTGCCGCGCATTCGGCAATTCCTCCCTCCGAAGTCCCACGAGGCCTTCGCGCGCCGCCTCGAAATCGACCATCCAAAACAGAGCGGCATAATAAATGAACGCCGGTATCGCAGCGGCCAGGATGACCTCGTAGTAGGGAATGTTCAGCATCTCGGCCATGATGAAGGCGGCGGAGCCCATGACGGGAGGCGTGATCATTCCGCCGCTCGAGGCGATGGACTCCACTGCGCCCGCGAAGTGAGGCTTGTACCCCGTCTTCTTCATCAGTGGGATGGTCAGCGAGCCGGTCGTGACCACGTTCGCGATCCCGCTCCCCGAGATGGTTCCAAACAGGCAGCTGGAAATGATCGCAACCTTGGCGGGCCCGCCCCGGGTCCGCCCCGCGAACGCGAAGGCCAGATCCATGAAAACGCTGCTCACGCCCGTAGCGCGCAGAAATCCCCCGAATAGAACGAACAGGAACGCGTAAGCTGCTGAAGCGTGGATCGGAACGCCAAAGAGGCCGTTGTCGCTGAGCAGGTATCCGGATATCCTGCCCAGGCTCTTCCCCCTGTGTTCCAGCATGCCCGGGAAATACGGCCCCAGGTAGGCATACAACAAGAATATGACGGCGATGACGACCAGGGGCAGGCCAATGATCCTCCGGGTCGCTTCCAGGGTGAGCAGGGTCAGCAGGGCTCCCGCCGTGATCATCCACGCGTCCGGCACGGAGGCCGCGCTGAACTGGATCTCTTCGGTGTGGGTAACGGTGTAAGCGACTGCGACGAGGCCGGCTCCAATCGCCACCCAATCAAAAACGGACATTCGTCTTCCGGGGCTGCGCTTGCCCCTTTTCAGCAGAGCGAAAACCAGCACAAGGGGGATGAGCAGGTGCACCGACCGCAGGGCGATCGGATCGACAGGATAGAATCCAAGGCCGATGATGTGAAACAGCGACATGGCCACGCCGAACACAAGCAGACCCGCGGCCACCGCCTCTCCGAGCGTCCGCTGCATCGGGCCCGGCTCGTCTTGCACCGTAACGCGAGTCTCGATTTTTTGCGGATCGTTCACGCCGCCTCTCCGGAGCAAGATGTTCCCCGGAACATCTTCGTCTCTCGCGCTTTCTTACTTCTCTTCTGACGACCGGCTACTCGATCATCTTGGGGAGTTGCATGCCCTTTTCCTTGTAATAGCGGGCAGCTCCCGGGTGGAAGGGCATGACATTCCCAAATTTGATGTTCTCGAACCCGAGCTGAGTCCCGTAGACGCCCATGAGCTTGGTCAACTCCTCCTTCTTTTCAAAGGTCGCCTTGACCAGCTTGTAAACCAAGTCCGCATCAAGCCTCGGCTTGCACATGATGGCCGTCACCCACGCCAAGGACTCGCCATCCCTCTCCAAATTCTTATAGGTGCCGCGCGGTGTGGTGGCGATGGAATACTTGGGGTTTTTCTTGACGATGCGCTCCAGCTCTGCACGGCTCAAATAGAAGAAATTGACCTTGTGGGTGAGCTCCAGGTCCTTGAGCGCCCCCCAGGGAGAGATGGTGGATACGGTTGCCACTTCAATGAGGCCGTCCTTTTGCTGGTTGATGGCGTCTCCCCACCCTATGGTGGCAATCCGCCTTGGCTTGAGGCCAAACTCCTGAACGACGGCGCGGAGTATGAAGTTCGCGGGTCCGGCGGCGGGCCCAGGGCTGATCACTTTGCCGTTCAAGTCGGAGAGCTTCGTCAGTTTCTTTCCGCCCACCGTCCACATTTCGGTCTTGCCGAGATACCAAGGAATGCACGTATTCACTTCCAGGTACTTGCGGCCCTTCGCCCACCCGAGGCCCTTTTTCCCATCGTATTGGGTCGGCGTATCAACCCATCCCAGATCCACCTCGCCCGTGTTGATGAGCCGGAAATTGTCGAGGGCTCCCCCCGTGGTCTCAACGTTAACGAGGAACTCGGGGTGGTTCTTCATGATGAAGCCGGCCCAGGCGCTTGACGCCAACTGGAGGGAGCCGCCCGCGGAAGCGCCCCCGAACGTGATGGTCGCTTTCGGAGCCGCGCCTGCCATCCCCGCAAGCAGGGCAGTGGCGGAAAGGAAAGCTGCCGCTATGGCTAGTGTTGATCTTGTCTTCACCTCTCGAACCCTCCCTTTGCCGGACATATGCGGCCGCGTCATTTCGTAAGGATTGGGGACGGACTTCCACCTTTCACCCAACGTTGAGCTTCGCGCCATCCTCCCTCCGGAACTTGATTCTCTCGCCCGGGGGCTCCGGCAGCAGGTGGAGCGCCTCGGCGACCCGGTTCGAGCAGTTGGTGAAACCCGCGATAGCCGTCAGGGTGACGACGTCTTTGATGCTGAAATTCCGCAGCATGGCCCGCCAGGCATTCTCGTCGCGCTTGGCGGTCATCCGCGTCACCGCCTCCGCCCAGCCGATGACCGCTTTCTCCCGTTCGCTGAAAAGGCCGCTTTCCCGCCATCCGTCGCCCGTCACCAGGTCAATCTGTTCCCCGGTGTACCCGAGAGCCCGACCGAGCTCCTCGTTGTGCCCGTATCAGTGGCTGCACGAGTTGATCGCGCTGGCCTTGATGATCGCGAGCTCCTCCAGCTTCACGAACTCGATGTCACCGGTCTTCAGGCGTTCGAGGCGGAGGCCCCGGTCCTTGGCGAGCCATGCCTCCACAAAAGCGGGCGCGTAGCCCATCATGCGGAAGAGATTCGGGACGATTCCCCACTGTTCCCGGCTTTGCTGAAAGAGATGAGCCACGTCCGCAGGGGTTTCCACTTCGTCGCAGTACGGTAGCCGCGGCATCGCGAAATCCTCACCGATGAAAGACCCGGCGGAGCGTTCTCTGAGGAAGCTGAAGAGCAGCCCTGAATCCGTCGGATACCCAAATCCTACTTGCGCACGGACCAAAGATATATATATCTTGATATCTTGTTTTGTGCAAGACGCGAGTCCCTCGGCGGGGTGTTACCCTGTGCTTTCCCATCCGGTGACGGAAGTAATTGAAAAAATAGGCATTATCGGAGGTGGCTATGTGGGCCACGGGGTAGCTCAGCTATTTGCGCAGGCTGGGTACCCTGTCACGATGTTCAACAGGACAGAGGAGAGTTCAGCCCGTGCGATGGCCAACATCGAAAAGGGCCTGAAGCAATTCGTGGATGCGGGGATTCTGAGTCCCGCGGCGGCTGATTCCGCCCTCAAACTTGTTCGGCCGACCTCGGATTTCGCGGCAGCTGTCCGTGCGTCCGACTTCATCGTCGAAGCCGTCACGGACGAGCTTCGCCTCAAGCAAGAGCTTTTTCGGGAGATGGACGCCCTCGCACCCCCCCATGTCATCTTGGCCAGCGAAACCTCGGGGCTTCGCATCTCGGACATCGTACTCGGCGCCAAACATCCAGAGCGCTGCATCACAACGCACAACTACACCCCTCCTCCCCTGATGCCGGTCGTCGAGGTGGTGCCGGGCGAGAAGACCGCTCCTGAGGCCGTCGAGGCGACCTGCGCCCTGCTCCGGCACGTGGGGAAAGAACCGGTGATCTGCAAGGAGATACCCGGCCACATCGGATCGAGACTGACCAATGCCTTGCGCCGGGAAGCCTTCCATCTGGTCGAAGAGGGATACGCCACCCCGGAGGCGATTGACACCGTGATGCGCTCCGTGGGGCGCTTATTTCCGGTGATGGGGATACTCCTCCTCACCGACTTCTCGGGGGTCGACATGGCCCGGAACAGCCAGCGGAACATCCTCCCCCACCTATGCCACCGGGACCGGCCATTTCTCCTGATAGAAAAGATGGCGGAAGAGGGCAAACTGGGGGTCAAGGCGGGAGAGGGCTTCTACCGCTGGACCCAGGCGCGCGTCCAGGAAATCGTGGAGGCGCGAGGACGGGAGCTGATCCGGTGGATGCAGCAGCCCCCGCTCCCCCCTCTGCCGCCGCGCGCCGGGAGCCAGATCCCTCTGCAAAAACGCGAGGAGTGAGCTTATGAAAGTCCGGCGGCCTCGAAGGATACGCCTTCATCGGCATGAGCACCTCATCGAAACCAGCGATCCGGGCATCCGCCTGCATCTGCGGGAAAAATGCCAGGGGCGCACCCGCTCCGGGGCCGCCCGCCCCGTCCTTCTCATGGTCCACGGCCAAAGCCTGCCGTCCCCCGTGTGCTTCGACTTCCCCCTCCCTGGCTACTCGTGGATGGACTACGCCGCCGCCCGCGGCTACGACGTATTCGCGCTCACGCTCCGGGGCTACGGCATGTCCACCCGGCCCCCGGAGATGGAGCGGGACCCCGCATCCGCCCCTCCCGCCGTGCGGGGCCGGACGGCCCTGCGCGACGTCGAGGCCGCCGTCCGCTTCATCCGCAAGAAACGCGGTGCCGAGCAGCTGAGCCTCCTGGGCTGGGCCCAGGGCACCATGCTGGCCGCCGCCTTCGCCGCAGCCCACCCCCGCCGCGTTGAAAAGGTGGTCCTGTTTTCCCCCCTTCATCTCAGCGACGACCCCGCCGCCGCCGTCCTGTTCGAGGACCCGGAACAACCCGGGCGGCTCAATCCCGAGTTCCGGGGGGCGTGGCGGTGGGTGACCGAGAAAGGCCAGCAATGGAACTGGAGCCGCCTGTTCCCGCGCGGAAAGGCGCCCCTGTGGCGGGAGCCGGACGCCGTGCGCGCATACTGGGCCGAGCAACTGCGGTACGACCCCGAGGGAGCGCGGCGCAGGCCCCACGGCGTGCGGATCCCGAACGGGCTCATAGCCGATCACTACGACCGCACGCGCGGCCAGTCGCTCTACAAGCCCGCTGAGGTGAAATGCCCCGCCCTTCTCATCCGCGGGGAGCACGACCTCGTCTCCAGCGATCAAGAGGCCCAGCGGCTCTTCGGAGCCCTCGCGCGGGCCACCGGGAAGCGTTACGTGATCATCGGAGACGCCACTCATTTCGTGCAGTTCGAGAAGCGCAGGGATGATCTCTTCAACGAGGTGCAAAACTTTCTCGAGGAATGAAGGGCGGTCCTGGGAGGGAACGATGAAAGCGATCCGCGTTCACAAATTCGGTCTTGAACATCCGATGCGGCTGGACGAAGTCGAGGATCCGCAGCCGCAGGAGGGCGAAATACTCGTGCGGTCGCACGCCATCGGGGCGCATCCGGTTGACGTCGTCATCCGCGCGGCGCTGCACCCGTTCCACAAGAATTTCACGCCTCCGTACATCCCCGGGCCTGAAGCCGCGGGCGAAGTCATCGCGATCGGCCCGGGGGCGTCGGGCTTCCGCATGGGGCAGCGGGTCTGCGGCCGCTGCGTGGGCGGCTCCTACGCGGAAAAGGTCCGGATGAGCACGAGCTGGGCGATGGGGTTGCCGGACAGCTACACCTACGCCGAGGGGGCGGGCATCGTGGTCCAGTTCATCACTGCCTGGAACGCTCTCGTCATCCAGGCCGAAGCAGGTCCCGGGGAGACGGTCCTCGTCCATGGGGGGGCGGGCGGCGTCGGCATGGCGACCGTCCAGCTCGCCAAAATCATGGGATGCCGGGTCCTCGCAACGGCCGGCTCCAAGGACAAATGCGCTCTGTGCCAAAGACTGGGCGCGGATCAGGCGATCAACTATCGTGAGGAGGATTTCGCGGAGCGCTCTTTGGAGCTGACGGGTGGCCGCGGGGTGGACGTCATTGTCGACCCCGCCGCCGACGTGAACCTCGCCAAGGACGTGGACGCCATCCGCACGGGCGGGCGGATCGTCGTGCTGGGCACGGCCAAGGCCCTGGACGAGAAGGCGTCATTCGCCGTGCAAAGGACGTTGCTCAAGGACGCCCGGATCCTCTGCATGTCGATGCCGAACCTGATCCCCAGGCTGCCGGACCTGATGCGGCGCCTTTACCCGCTGGTCGCGAAAAATCACTTCCAGGTGCCCATCTGCCGCGAGATGGCGCTCGCCGAGGCCAACGCGGCGCATGAACTCCTCTGGAGCGGCGGGCATCATGGAAAGCTCATCCTTAAGCCCTAGGGAGAGGGCACGACCCGCCCCTCCTGTCTTGGTCCACCGAATTTTCGGTATTCCAATCTGGCCATTTCCGTGTGGCATCGGACTTTTTGGCTCTCATGGTGGCCCCCGGAAGATTCCCGATAACTGAACCCCCGAAGATTGCCACATATTTCAAAGCCTTTCATCCTGGACGGCCAGACCCCGAAAATCGGGGGACTGGCACACCCGTCTCCTCGAGAAAGACCTGCCCTGTCCTGGGCCGGGCAACGCCGGAAGATCGGTCTCTTCGCGCAGTAATCGCCCCGCCAAATCCGACTGAAAAGATCGCGCCGGAGAAAACCCGCCGGTCGGGGCCACCATCGGCCCCCGAATCCGCCCTGGAGAATCCGGCGGTGGGGTATGAAATGGGCGCAAACTGCGGGGAATCAGGAGAACTCCGGGAAGGATCGCGTCAGAGAATGACGGAGGAGACTGGTTGGCGGTGGGCGCAGTCCGGAGCGAACCCTTCTCCGCCGAATTCCCTGTTAAACAGGGAAAATACAGGGAATTTTCGAGATTTTAGGCCACTTGGCGAGCCTCAAATCGGCGAAAGCGTCCTGAATTCAAGGACCATTCGCCCGTAGTGCCGAAAAACTTAACAGGGAATTTTTGCGACCTAACAGGGAACTCAAAACCTCGGATCAGTGAATTTGCGAGGCATCCGTGTCCTCAAGTCCATCCTGTCCAAAAACTCGTTCGATTGCTGGTGCGGGCCGGGTCCGAGTCTAACGCTTGCCCTTAAAGTATCCCCGCAGGGAGGCCGCCAGCTCGTCATCTTGTTATTGTCGGGCACAACGCTCACCAGCATACCGTCCCAAGGGTTTCCTCCCCTAGGTGGCGTACCTCAGCACCGCGATGAAGTGGCATGTGGTGCCCGCGATGACGAACAGGTGCCAGATCAGGTGGTTGTAGGGAACCCGTTTGGCGGCGAAAAACCCCACTCCCACCGTGTACGCGACACCGCCGGCCAGTATCCAAAACAATCCCCACGGCGGCATAAGGAGCCACATTGGCTTTATCGCGACGACGGCGAGCCAGCCCATCGCCAGGTACAGGCAGGTTGAGACCCTCACGGACCGCAGCTTGCCCACAGCCTTCAGTGTGATGCCGGCAATGGCCAGGGCCCACACGAGCCCGAGCAGCGTCCAGCCCCACACGCCGTTGAGCCGGCCGAGCGTGAACGGGGTGTATGTCCCCGCGATCAGGAGATAGATCGCCATCTGGTCGAGATCCTCGAACAG
>MGDP01000015.1 GCA_001790955.1 Candidatus Tectomicrobia bacterium RIFCSPLOWO2_12_FULL_69_37 | reverse complement strand
TCTCCAGCCCCCGCGCCCCGCTCTTCTCGGGGTGGAACTGGGTGGCGAAGAGGCTGCCCCGGCAGACGCTCGCGATGAAGTCCACGCCGAAGCGGCAGGAGGCCGCGACCCAGGGCCTACAGGCCTCGCTCGGCTCGGCGTAGTAGGAGTGGACGAAGTAGAAATGCTCCCCGTCCTTCACCCCCTTGAGGAGAGCGGAGGAGGCCTCCAGCCGGACGCGGTTCCACCCCATGTGGGGGATCTTGAGGGGGAGGGTGCTCCCGTTCGCGATCATGCCCTCGGGGAAGCGCCGCACCTTGCCGGGCAGGACGCCCAGGCCCGGGGTGGGGCCGAACTCCTCGCTCTCCTCGAAGAGGATCTGGAGCCCGAGGCAGATGCCCAGGTAGGGCGTCCCCCGCCCGATGGCCGCGAGGAGCGGCCGGACGAGGCCAGCGCCGCGCAGGGCGTTCATGCATTCGGGGAAGCCGCCCACTCCCGGGAGGACGACGCCGGACGCCTCCTCCAGGGCCGCCGGGTCGGAGGTGAGGACGGCCTCCGCCCCCACGCGCGCGAGCGCATTGCGCACGCTCCGCACGTTCCCCATCTGGTAGTCCACGACCACGATCGGGCTTCCCACCCCTCCCCCTCCGCCGAAGCGCGCAGCCTGCTACAAGACTCCCTTCGTGCTCGGGACGCCCGTGCCGCGCGGGTCCCGCTCCACCGCGCGGCGCAGCGCCCGGGCGAAGCCCTTGAAGGCGGCCTCGACCATGTGGTGGCTGTTCTCGCCGTAGAGGATCTCCATGTGGAGGTCCAGCCCCGCGTGCGAGACCACCGACCAGAAGAACTCGCGCACGAGGCCCGTGTCGAACTCCCCCACCTGCGGCTCCGGGAAGCGGCCCCGGAGGACGAGGTTGCCCCGCCCCCCCGCGTCGAGCGCCACCGAGACGAGGGCGTCCATCATGGGCACGCGCGCGTCCGCGTAGCGGACGATCCCCGCCCGGTCGCCGAGCGCCTTCCCCAGCCCCTGGCCGAGGAGGATGCCCACGTCCTCCACCGTGTGGTGGGAGTCCACGTGCAGGTCCCCCTTGCCGCGGACGGTCAGGTCCAGCAGCCCGTGGCGGGCGATCTGGGCCAGCATGTGGTCGAAGAAGCCGACGCCGGTCTTCACCTCCCCACGGCCGGAACCGTCGAGGTCCACCGATAGGGTGAAGTCGGTCTCCGAGGTCTTGCGGTGCACCTCGGCCCGCCGGGACGCGCCCTTCGCCGTCATCGCGCAGCCTCCTTCCCCCGCTCCGCCGCGCCGCCCTCCGGCGCGGGCCCCGGGGGCCATTATCGGCCATCGCCCCTTCCCGTTCCAGGCGGGTTCAGCCTCAGCCTGAGCGCCCGGGCGTGGGCGGGCAGTCCCTCCAACTCGGCCAGGAGGGCGGCGGGCTCCCCTAGGCGCTGGGCCGCCTCCGGGCCCATCGTCACGTAGCTCGACCATTTGACGAAATCCAGCACCCCGAGCGGCGAGGCCCAGCGGGCCGAGCCCCCCGTCGGGAGGACGTGGTTTGAGCCTGCGATGTAGTCGCCGAGCGGCACGGGGCTCCACGGCCCGCAGAAGACCGCCCCGGCGCTCCGGACCCTCTGGGCCCACTCCTCCGCCTCCTCCCAGAGAATCTCCAGGTGCTCGGGGGCGAGCCCCTCTGCCACCTCCAGGGCCTCCTCCCGGGTGCGGGCCTCCACCACCGCGCCCCGCCGCTCGAGCGCCCGGGCGATCACCTCCCGGCGCGGCTCGGCGGGGAGTCTCGCCTCGACCTCGGCCGCGAGCGCGTCCGCCGCCGCCCGGCCCACCGCCACGCCCACCGCCATCGCCTCGGGATCGTGCTCGGCCTGGGCCAGGAGGTCGGCGGCCGCCCACGCCGCCCAGCGCGGCTCGTCGAGGAGGACCACCACCTCGCTCGGGCCCGCGTCCTTGTCGACCTCCACCTCTCCGCGCACGAGGCGCTTGGCGGCGGAGACGTAAAGGTTCCCCGGGCCGGCGATCTTGTCCACCTTGGGGATGGTGGCCGTCCCGAAGGCCATCGCCGCCACCGCCTGGGCACCCCCCGCCCGGAAGACGCGGTCCACCCCGGCGAGGCGGGCCGCCGCAAGCACCCCATCGGCGACGCTCCCGTCCTCCCCAGGCGGGGTGCAGAGCACGATCTCCCCCACCCCGGCGGCGCGGGCCGGGAGGGCGTTCATCAGGACGGTGGAGGGGTAGGCCGCCCGGCCCCCGGGGACGTAGAGCCCCACCCGCCGGAGCGGGATAGGCCGGAGCAGGAGCCGCTCGCCCACCCCCGGCCGGGTCACGATGGGGGCGGGGCACTGGGCCTCGTGGAACTCGCGGATGCGCCGAGCGGCCAGCGCGAGGGCCTCGCGGACCTGCGGGGCGAGACGCCCGAGCGCCGCCTCCATCTCCTCCCGGGAGACTTCCAGCCGGGAGGCGTCGAGGCTGGCGCCGTCGAACGCGCGGGTGAAGCGGAGGAGGGCCGCGTCCCCCTCGGCGCGCACGGCCTCCACGATGGGGCGCGCCTCGGCCTCGGCCCCGGCGAGGGCGCCCGCTCCCGCGGAACCCAAGGCCGCAATCGCGGCCCGCGCCCCCTCGCCGCCGCAACGGATGCGCTTCACGGCGTGCGGGCGCGGCGGGCCGCTCCGCCGCCGGGGGAGCAGACCTTCTTGAGCCGGGCCATGAACTCGCTCACGGCGCCGTGCTTGGTCTTGAGGCTCGCGCGGTTCACGATGAGGCGCGCCGTCGCGTGGAAGATCTCCCGGATAGGCTCCAGGCCGTTCGCCCGGAGCGTCCCCCCCGTGTCCACGAGGTCCACCACCACGTCCGCGACGCCAGTGGCGGGGGCGATCTCGACGTTTCCGTAGAGGCGGATGACCTGGGCCTGCACCCCCTGCTCGGCGAAGTAGCGGGCGGCGATCTGGGGGAACTTAGTAGCCACCCGCAGGCCCATGCGCCGGCGGAGCTCCTCCCACCGCACCCCGCCGGGCGCGGCCACCATGAGGCGGCAGGGGGCGAAGCCCAGGTCCATCGGCTCATACACGTCCCGGCCCTGCTCCAGGAGGACGTCCCGGCCGATGACGCCGAGGTCCGCCGCCCCGCGCTCGACGTAGGTGGGGACGTCGTAGTTGCGCAGGATGAGGACGCGCAGCCCCGTGCCGGCGTCCTCCTGGATGAGGATGCGGCTCTCGTCCGAGATGGGCTTGGAGAGCAGGCCCGCCTTCACCAGGCGCTGGACCGCCTCCCCGAAGATGCGCCCCTTCGGGAGGGCGATGGCGAGGCCCGAGGCCGGCTTCGCGCTCTTCTTCGCGGTCGCTTCTCTCTTCGGGCTCATTCGGCCACCCTCTGGATGTCGGCCCCGATCGAGCGGAGCCGGGTCTCCAGGCTCTCGTACCCCCGGTCCAGATGATACACCCGCCGCACCACCGTCTCCCCCCGGGCCGCCAGCCCCGCCAGGACGAGGGAGGCCGAGGCCCGGAGATCCGTGGCCATCACGACGGCCCCCTGGAGAGCGGGCACGCCCTCCACGTGGGCGGTCCGCCCGTCGAGCCCGATGCGGGCCCCCATGCGTCCCAGCTCGGCCGCGTGCATGAAGCGGTTCTCGAAGATGGTCTCGGTGACGGCGCAGGCGCCCTCCGCCAGCGTCATGAGGGCCATGAACTGGGCCTGGAGGTCGGTCGGGAAGCCGGGATAGGGCGCCGTCCGCACGTTCACCGGGCGGATGGCTCCCTCCGACCTCACCCGCACCCAGTCCTCCCCCTCGGTCACATCGAGGCCCGCCTCGCGCAGCCGGAGGGTGAGGGCGTCCACGTGCGCGGGGACGCAGCGGCGCACCGTCACGTCCCCCCGGGTGATGGCCCCAGCGATCATGAGGGTGCCCGTCTCGATGCGGTCGGGCGGCACCTCCACCTCGAAGCCCCGGAGGCTCCGCACCCCCTCCACCTCGATGATGGGGGTGCCGGCGCCCTTCACCCGGGCGCCCATCTGGTTCAGGAGGGCGGCCAGCGAGACCACCTCGGGCTCGCGGGCGGCGTTCTCCAGCACCGTCACGCCCTCGGCGAGCGCCGCCGCCATCATGAGGTTCTTCGTCCCGGTGACGGTGATGAGGTCGAAGGAGATCCGCGCCCCGCGCAGGCGCTCGGCCCGGGCCTCGATGTAGCCGGTCTCGAGCCGGATCCCGGCCCCCATGGCCTCCAGGCCCTTGATGTGCTGATCGATGGGCCGAGCGCCGATGGCGCAGCCCCCGGGCAGGGAGACGCGGGCGCGGCCGAAACGGGTCACGAGCGGCCCCAGCACCATGACCGAGGCGCGCATGGTGCGCACCAGGTTGTAGGGGGCGGTGCCGGTGCGGGCCCCCGAGGGATCGAGGAGGAGCTCGCGCCCGCCCCTCCACTCGTGGCGGACGCCGAAGCCTTCGAGAAGATCGAGGATGGTGTAGATGTCCTGGAGCCTGGGGACCCCGCGCAGACGGCAAGGGCCCTCGGCCAGGAGGGAGGCCGCGAGCATGGGGAGGGTGGCGTTCTTTGATCCGCTGGCTTCCATCTCTCCCCGGAGGGGAGCGCCGCCCCGGATGCGGAACTGATCCACGCTACACCTTCACAATTTCCAAGACGCGATCGCGCCCGGCCAAATCGCGCCGGACCCTCGGCTCCTTAAAGGCCCGCGTCAGGCGGGCCTCTTCCACGCACCGGGGGATCTGTGCGGGGTCCATCTCCAGCAGCAAGTATCCCCCCGGCCGAAGCCGGGCTGGCGCCTCCCGGACGATCGCCCGAAGGTACACCATTCCGTCGAGCCCCCCGTCCAGGGCCTCGTGGGGCTCGTGCTCCGAAACCTCGGGCATCAGGCCGCCGATCTCGCCGGACGGCACGTAGGGCGGGTTCGAGGAGATGAGGTCGAAGGCACCGGAAAACCCCTCGAACAGGTCGGCGCGAACGAACTCCACCCGCCCCTCCACGCCGTTCCGCCGGGCGTTCCCGCGGGCGTAGCGGAGCGCCTGACCGCTCGCGTCGGTGGCCGTGACGCGGGCGCGCGGCAGCTCCCGGGCCAGGGCCACCGCGATCGCCCCGCAGCCCGTGCCCAGGTCGAGCACCCGCGGGGCCTCCGCCTCCTTGAGCAGGGCGGCTGCCCGCTCGACGAGGAGCTCGGTCTCGGGCCGGGGGACGAGGACGCCCGGCCCCACCCCGAACGGGAGGGACCAGAACTCCCGTTCGCCCGTGATGTAGGCCAAGGGCTCGCGCCGCTCCCGCCGGGAGGCGGCCTCCGCCAGGCGCGGCAGGAGGGCGGCCGGCAGCTCCGCCTCGGGATGGGCGCGGAGGCGGGCCCGGTCCCAGCCGAGGAGCCAGCCGAGGAGCACCTCGGCGTCCCCCGCCGGGTTGTCCACCCCGGCGGCGGCGAGGCGCCGCCTCAGCGCGGCCAGGGTCTCTCCCGCGCGGGCGGCGGGCACGGAGGCGGGGAGAGAGACGCTCATCCGGCGGCGAGCTCCGACTCGCTCTCCTCGAGCTCGGCCAGGCGCTCGGCCTCGCGGCTCTCGGTGACACGCTGGACCATCTCGCCGATCTCACCTCCCATGAAGCCGGGGAGGTTGTGGAGGGTGAGGCCGATGCGGTGATCCGTCACCCGGTCCTGGGGGAAGTTGTAGGTGCGGATGCGGTCGCTGCGGTCCCCGCTCCCGATGAGGCTCTTGCGGTGGGCGGAGCGCTCGGCCATCTGCTCGCGGATCCTGAGGTCCAGGAGGTGGGCCGAGAGGATCTTCATCGCCTTGGCCTTGTTCTTGTGCTGGCTCTTCTCGTCCTGGCAGGTGACGACCAGGCTGGTCGGCAGGTGGGTGATGCGCACCGCCGAGTCGGTGGTGTTGACGTGCTGGCCGCCCGGCCCCGAGGAACGGTAGACGTCGATGCGCAGGTCCTTCTCCTCGACGCTCACCTCGACCTCCTCCGCCTCGGGGAGCACCGCCACGGTGGCCGCCGAGGTGTGGATGCGCCCCTGGGCCTCGGTCACCGGGACGCGCTGGACGCGGTGGGTGCCGCTCTCGAAGCGGAGGCGGCTGTAGACCCCGTCGCCCTTGATGAGGGCCGTGACCTCCTTGAGGCCGCCCCGGTCGCTCCCGCTCCGGGAGAGCTCCTCGATCTTCCAGCCCTGCATCTCGGCGTAGCGGGTGTACATGCGGTAGAGGTCGGCCGCGAAGAGGGCCGCCTCCTCCCCGCCGGTGCCGGCCCGCACCTCGAGGATGACATTCTTCTCGTCGTTGGGGTCCTTGGGGAGGAGGAGCTGGCGCAGGCGCAGGGCGGCCGGCTCGGCGAGGGGCTCTTTTTCCTCGATCTCGGCCCGGGCGAGCTCGCGCATCTCGGGATCGGCCTCGGCCAGGAGGGCCTTGGCCCCCTCGAGGGCGTCCTGGATGCGGCGCCACTCGCCGTAGGCCTGGACGATCTGGGTGAGCTCCTTGTGTTCCCGGGCCGTCTGCTCGAACTTCTTGCGGTCCTTGAGGACGGCGGGGTCGGAGAGGCGCCCTTCCAGGATCTTGTGCTTTTCGAGGATCTGCTTGACTTTTTCGAACATGCCGAAGGAGCTCCGCTCCGCGCGGGGCGGAGGGGGACGGGAGGGGCGGAGGGAGGCTCAGGCCTCGGCCGGTTTCTCCCCGGATCCAGCGGCTTCGGCGGGAGCGGCCTCCGCCGCCTTCGCGGCTTGGCGGGCGGCCCGCTCCTCGGCGCGCTTGCGGCGGGCCTCCTCGCGATGAGCCTTCTCGTCGGCGGCCTTCTGGGCGGCCTGCTGGGCCTCGCGCTCGGCCTGGGCGGTCCGCTCGGCCTCGGCCGCTTCCTGGCGGCGCTTGCGCTTCGAGACGCGGGTCTCCTTGCCCTCGAACTTCCTCACGAACTTCTCGACGCGGCCCTCGGTGTCCACGATGCGGGCCTGCTTCCCGGTGAAGAAGGGATGGCACTTCGAGCACACCTCGACCCGGATCTCCTTCCGCGTCGAGAGGCTGGTGAAGGTGGTGCCGCAGCCGCTGCACGTGACCCGGGCCTCGAACAACTCGGGGTGGATGCCGGTCTTCATCTGGGACTCCCCGCCGCGATGGCACAATAAACGCCCGGGAAACGGGCTTTTTTCAGCTTCCGATGGGCTGAGCGAAACCCCCGGCGGCGCAATATATATCGGACTCTCCGCCCCTTGTCCACCGGCGGCGCGCCGCGAAAAAAAGCCGCCCTCCCGGGCGAACCGGGAGGGCGGCCGGCGCGGCGCTAGTTGTTCATCGAGGCCAGGAAGTCCTCGTTGGTCTTGGTCTGCTGCATCTTCTCGAGCAGGAGCTCCATCGAGTCTACCACGCCCAGCGGCTGGAGCACCTTGCGGAGGATCCAGACGCGGTTGAGCTCCGGCGGGGAGAGGAGGAGCTCCTCCTTCCGGGTGCCCGAGCGGTTGATATCGATGGAGGGGAAGACGCGCTTGTCGGAGAGCTTGCGGTCGAGGTGGACCTCCATGTTGCCGGTCCCCTTGAACTCCTCGAAGATCACGTCGTCCATCCGGCTGCCCGTCTCGACGAGGGCGGTGGCGAGGATGGTGAGGCTGCCGCCCTCCTCGATGTTCCGCGCGGCGCCGAAGAAGCGCTTGGGCCGCTGGAGGGCGTTGGAGTCTACGCCGCCGGAGAGCACCTTGCCGCTCGGGGAGATGATGGTGTTGTGCGCGCGGGCGAGGCGGGTGATGGAGTCGAGGAGGATGACCACGTCCTTCTTGTGCTCGATGAGGCGCTTGGCCTTCTCGATGACCATGTCGGCCACCTGCACGTGGCGGGAGGCCGGCTCGTCGAAGGTGGAGCTGATGACCTCGCCGCGCACCGACCGCTCCATGTCGGTCACTTCCTCGGGCCGCTCGTCGATGAGGAGCACGATGAGGTGGACGTCCGGGTGGTTCGTGGCGACGCTCTTGGCGATGGACTGGAGGAGCATGGTCTTGCCGGTCCGCGGGGCGGCGACGATCAGCCCGCGCTGGCCGAACCCGATGGGGGTCAGGAGGTCCATGATGCGGCTGCTCATGTCGCTGGCGGAGATCTCGAGCCGGATGCGCCGGTTCGGGTAGAGCGGCGTCAGGTTGTCGAAGAGGACCTTCTCGAGGCTCGCCTCGGGGCCCTCGTAGTTGATCTTCTCGACCTTGAGCAGGGCGAAGTAGCGCTCGCCCTCCTTCGGCTGGCGGATCTCGCCGCCCACCGTGTCGCCCGTGCGCAGGTTGAAGCGGCGGATCTGGCTCGGTGAGACGTAGATGTCGTCGGGGCCGGGAAGGTAGTTGTAGGAGGGGGAGCGGAGGAAGCCGAAGCCGTCCGGCAGGATCTCCAGCACGCCCTCGCCGAAAATGACCCCACCGCCGCCGTCGGCCCGTTCCCGCTCGGTCTGGGCCTCGAGGATCTTGTAGATGAGATCCTGCTTCCGCAGGCCGCTCGTGCCCTCGATGTTGAGGTCCTTGAGGATCTTGTTCAGCTCGACAATGGTCTTGCGCTTGAGTTCCGCGAGGTTTACATCCCGTTCCTTGGAGGCGATCGCCATTCCTTGTTTCTCCTTAATTCCAGGTGGGGCTCACTTCGCCGCCCGGGGTGCGGGAGGAGGCTTGGAAGAGCCCTCGCACCGCCACACCCGCTGCGGGGAGGCCACGCGGCCTCAAGCGGCGAGCTCTAGGGTCACACGGTTCCTTTCCGGTTCATGGGGTTGGTCATGGGCCTGGGTCCGATGGGCGGTGGCGGCATTGATGCGGATACAGGTTCGACCCCTCGATGATCCGTATTTCTCATATTCGGGCTATCGGGAAGCGAATGGGCGAGACGAATCGTGACGATCCAGAGATGTTAAGCGGCCTGTCCCAGCCTTCCGCCGCCTGCCGGGGCGCTTTCCTCTCGGCGCCCGCTACGCCGCCCCGGATGGGCTTTCGGCGGTACAACTTCGCCGCGATTCACAGCTAGAGTTCGGAGGTTTGGGCGATTGGCAAAAAAGGGGAGTCCTGCCGAACCACACATTAATCTACGCACTCAGACGGATTTTGTCAATATCCCCCCGAAGATTTTATGCGGGCCTGTCCGAAGAGCCAGTCCGCCAGGGCCTCGGCCTGGGCCTCGAGCTCGGCCAGGCTCCCCCGATTGTCCACCACCCGGTCGGCGAATTTGACCTTCTCGGCGAGGGGCATCTGGGTCCGCACGCGGGCCCGGGCGGCCCCCTCCCCCAAGCCGTTCCGCTCGCGCAGGCGGGCGATCTGGTCCTCCTCCCGGCTGTCCACCACTACCAGGAGGTCGAAGCGCCTCCAGCCTCCCCCCTCGACCATGAGGGCGGCGTCCACGACGGCCACGGGCGCCCCCTCCCCCTCCAGCTTCCGGAGCCGGCGGTCCTGCTCGGCCCGGATGCGGGGATGGAGGATGGCCTCCAGCCGGCGGCGCTTGGGCTCGTCCGAGAAGACGATGGCGCCAAGCCGCGAGCGGTCCAGAGCGCCCCCCGGGTCGAGGATCTCCCGCCCGAAGGCCTCGACGATCTCGCGCAGGGCGTCCGAGCCGGGGGCGACCAGCTCGCGGGCGACCTGATCGGCGTCGATGACGGGGATGCCGCGGCGGACCAGCACCCGGCTCACCCCGCTCTTGCCGCTGGCGATCCCCCCGGTGAGGCCGACCCGCAGCACGCTGCCCCCGCCGCGCTAGAGGCCCCGGCGGCGGGCCTCTTGCTCATAGTGCTTGTTGTAGAGGATGTCCCAGTCGCGGCTCCCCTCGACGAGGCGGCTGGAATAGCTGCTCAGGGTGCGCCGCACCTCCTCGTCGATGTCGTCGTCGATCAGGAGCTCGTTCGTGATGGCCCGCATCACATTGATCCTTACCTCCTGCGGATCGCCGGTGAGGGGGGATTCCTGCCACTCCTCCAGATCCTTCACGATGAGGTTGGTCAGGTGATTGATCTTCTCGCGGCTCAGCTTCACGGCCGCACCTCCCGTTCCCACGCGCCGGCCCCTAGAGGACCAGGTTCCGCTCGCGGGCGAGCTTGGTCTTCACCATGGTGAAGAGCCGGCTGTAGTCCACGTTGCTCTTGTCCATCTCGTCCTGGTAGTCGCGGAGGAGCTCCTTCACCTCTTCGTTGAGCCGGTCCTCCACGCTCAGGTCCGCCTCGATGACGCGGGCGACGCGGTGGCGCAGCTCCTCCAGGTCCGCGTCATCCGTCACCAGCTCGCGCCGGACGAGGCGGTCCACGACCTTTCCAGAGACGCGCGCGATCATCTCTTTCCGCAGTCGCATATGCGGCCCCCCCTCACAACGCGCCCGGCCAGGCCCTACCCCTCCGGCCTGCGCTCACTCTTGCGGTACCGGCCGAGGGCGGCCTCCAGGTCCTGGGCCACCGCCATGCGCATCTCGCGGGGGGCGAGAACCTCCGCCTCGGGTCCGAAACCCACCAGCCACCGCCGCAGCCCCAGGAGGTCCGAGGTGCGGACGGTCAGCTCGCCGTCCCCCCTCCCCCCCGTCCGCTGCGCGGGGCCGAAGGCCTCCGCGAGGAACGCGGCCACCCCGCCCAGGGAGGCCCCCTTCTTGAACCTCAGCCGCACGCTCCATCCGGGGCCCCCGGCCCGGCGCAGGCGCTCGGCCAGGGTGCCCGCCAGATCCAGGCCCAGCGGGAGCTGGAAGGCCCCCCGCCCGGCCCGCACCGTCTCAATCGCTTGGAGCGGCCAGGCCTCGATGGCGCCGCGCTCGGCGTCGCGGCCCAGGAGGTGGTAGCACCCTCCCTCGAAGCCGAGAAGGTAGGGGTCCACCCGCCACCACCGGCGCCGCGGCTCCCCGGGGCGGGCCGCCAGCAGCCGGACGGGCCGTCCCTCCTCGATGGCCCGGGCCAGGGCCTCCCCCACCCGCCTGAGCCGGGCCTGCTCCCGGAGGGAGCCGATCACCCCCGCGTAGCGGGGCTCGATCCCTTCGGCGTAGGCCCGCAGGCCGGCCGGGACGAAGGCCTGCAGCCGGGCCAAAACCCCGCCCAAGCAGGGCCCCAGCGGCTCCTCCCGGAAGGGGTTGCCCGGCGCCTTCCTCAAGACCGACAAGGCGTAGTACAGAGCCGCCCATTCCGAGGGCCGGAGGGGCTCCGGGACGGAGGACGCGAACGCCGCAGCTAAACGATACCGCATTTTGCGCCCTTTTCGTACTCCCTCCAGCGGAAAGCCCGACTGAACGAGGTGCGAAAGGTCGCGCTGGAGGGTGCGCAGGCTCCAGGACCGCCCCGCTCCGGGCTTCTCCTCCCTGTCCTTGGCCAGGACCTTCAGCAGCTCGGCCGCCTCGTAGTCCTCCCCCTGCTCGAAAGCGCGCAGGAGCCGCCACCGCCGGACGAACTGATCCCGCAGGGCCATTTGCCCCCCCATCGGGCCGCCGCCTCCCGCCCCAGCCGATCAGTGGCGGGCAGCGCCACCCAGGCAACCAGCCGCTAGGGATTCCCCAGGCGGCCCTTCAGCTCCTTCAGGAGACGGAGGGGCTGGTTGTGGCGCCCCATCCGCTCGGGGCCCGGCCGGGCCCCGTGGCAGTCCGAGCCGCCCATGCACAGGAGGCCCAGCCGCCCGGCCAGCTCCCGGTAGCGCGCCCTCGCCGCGTCGTCCTGGGAGGGATGCTCCACCTCGATGCCGGCGAGGCCCGCTCCGGCCAGCGCGGGGATGACCTCGTCCACCCCGCTCAGGACCGGATGCGCCATGGTGGCCGCGCCCCCCGCCTCGCGGACGATGCGGATGGCCTCGAAGGGAGTGATGAGCCGCAGGGACACGTACGCAGGCCCGCCCTCCCCGATGAGGTCCTGGAAAACCTCTTCCCGGCTGGCCGCCAGGCCCTTCTCCACCAGGTAGGCCCCGAGCTGGCCCCGCCCGATGCTGGGCGCGTCGCCGTAGACCCGCAGGAAATCCCCGGGGTCGATCGCGACCCCGACCTCCTGCAAACGCGCCAGCATGCGGCCCATCCGCCCGTAGCGATCCCGGTGGTAGAAATCGATCTGGGCGGCCAGGGCCGGGGCGTCCGGCCGGACGAAGTGCCCGAGGATGTGGACCAGCCGCCCTTCGTGGGCGGCGGAGAGCTCCACTCCCTCGACGAACTCGACCCCCAGGCGGGCGCACTCCTCCCGCGCCTCGGCCAATCCCGCCACCGTGTCGTGGTCGGTCAGAGCGACCACCTTGAGGCCCGCCGCCCCGGCCCGCTCGATCACCCGGCGGGGCGGATCGCAGCCATCCGACGCATTGGAGTGGAGGTGCAGGTCCACCACGCGGGCGGTCTCGGAGACGGAACCTGGAAGCGCTTGAGGCATCCGTCCCCCTGGCGGAAAGGCCCTCATCGGGCAGGCCTTCCAAGCGCCATCCGAGGACGGGCGGATTTCAAGGTGGAGCGGGCGATGGGACTCGAACCCACGACGTCCAGCTTGGGAAGCTGGCATTCTACCGCTGAATTACGCCCGCGTTCTGCTACAGAAAATAGGCGCTCCCCCGGCCAGTGTCAACAAACCGCCCCCTGCCTCTAGCGCGCCAGGGTCCAGGCCGGATTTCCGTAGCGCTCGCGGGCGATCTCCCCGGCCCGGGCCCGCTCGGCGGGGGTGAGGTCCGCTTCCCGGAAGGCCGCATTCAGGCTCCCCGCCAGGCCCTCCCGGAGGGCGGCGGCTAGCTCGGCGAAGGAGACCTCCCGTCCCAGGACCTCCTCGACCCCCACCGCATACGAGCCCGCCGGAAGGCGCCCTTTCCCCCGGGCGCCCCGGCCCTTGAGGAGGGTCAGGAGGCGCTCCTCCGGGCTACGGAGCAGGACGCTCCCGTGCTGGAGGACGGCCCCCCCCACCCGGCACTGGGCGCTCCCCACCACCTTCCGGCCCCCCGTGGCCAGCTCCCACACCGAGGTGGTGGCGAAGCAGGAACCGTGGGAGGCGCGGGCGCCCCCCGCGCGAGGAGGGGCGGGCGGAGCCATCTCGACCGGCACCCCCAACGCCCGGAGGCCCGCCGCCAGCCCCTCGCTCACCCGCCGGTAGGTCTCGGAGATGCTCCGGCCCAGGAGAGCCTCCGGCCCGGCGAGGGAGTAGGTGAGCTCCCGGTCGTGGAGGACGGCCCGCCCCCCGGTGAGCCGCCGGCAGAGGCCGATGCCTTCCCGCTCCAGGACCTCCAGGCGCACGTCCCGCCCGGCCGACTGGGCCCTGCCCAGCGAGAGGGCGGGCGGGGACCAGGCGTACACCCGGAAGGCCACGCCCGATTCTTCGACGGGGCGGTTGCCGGAAAGGCCGCGCTTGCAGGCTTCGAGGAGGGCCTCGTCCACCGCCATGTTCCAGGCGGCGGGCGCGGGGCCGGTGTCGAGGAAGCGCGCGGGGATCGGCCCCACCT
>MGDP01000014.1 GCA_001790955.1 Candidatus Tectomicrobia bacterium RIFCSPLOWO2_12_FULL_69_37 | reverse complement strand
TCGCGCACGCCCCCCGGACGGAGGATGGGGCGGGGGCGGCCGTTTTTCCCGGGGCGATCGATCGGCGGGCGGTGGGCCTCCGGGCGATCCGCCGCGTCCTCATCGAGAGGAGAATCCGACATGAAGCGGACGGCAACGGGATTCGCATTGATCCTCGCGGTGCTCGCTCTCGCCTTGGCCGCCTGGCCCGGGGCGGCCCAGGCGGCCAAGGGGGACGATACGGTCGTCCTGGCCCTGGGCTCCCCCCAGCCCACCATGGACCCCCGGGACCACCGGGCCCGCGTGGGCATCATCAAGGACTGGCACGTCTACGACCCGCTGATGCGGCGCGACTCCCGGACGGGGAGGCTCAAACCCGGTCTGGCCGAGTCCCTCAAGCCCCTCGGCAAGCTGACCTGGGAGGTGAAGATCCGCCGGGGCGTCAAGTTCCACAACGGGGAGCCCGCCAACGCCGAAGCGGTGAAATACACCATCGATTCCATGCTGGATCTCAAGAACAAGTTCCTCGGCCGCGGCAACTACACCTGGATCAAGAAAGCCGAGGTGAAGGATCCCTACACCCTCCACATCACGACGAAGGATCCCTTCCCCCTGGTCGGGGAGTTCCTCACCACGGTGCTGCCGGTCCCCCCCAAGTTCGCGCAGAAGGAGGGCAAGCCGGGGATGGCCATCCGGGCCATCGGCACGGGCCCCTACAAGTTCGTGAGCTGGAAGAAGGGGGTGAGCCTCGTCCTCGTCCGCAACGACGACTACTGGGGCCCCAAGCCCGCGATCAAGAACCTCGTGATCCGGCCCATCAAGGAGTCGGCCACCCAGATCGCCGAGCTGCTGCGCGGAGGCGTCCACGTCATCCGCCAGGTGCCCCCCGATCAGGTGGAGTTCATCAACAAGTCGGGGGCCGCTTCGGTGAAGTCCGCCCCGGTCCTCCGGGTGGTCTATCTCCAGATCGACCAGGCGGGGCGCGACTCGAGGTCGAACAAGGCACTCAAGGACGTCCGGGTCCGGCGGGCCATCGCCCACGCCGTGAACGTGGACGGCATCATCAAGTACATCCTCCAGGGCCGCGCCATGCGGAGCGCCACCTCGGTCAGCCCGATGGCTTTCGGCTACGACGGCTCGGCCCAGGCGCCCAAGCACGACCCCGCGCTGGCCAAGAAGCTCCTCGCCGAGGCCGGCTACGCCAATGGCCTCACCCTAACCCTGCACACGTACAGCGGCTCGGTCATGGCGGAGCGCCAGGTGGCCGAGGCCATCCAGGGCGACCTGCAGCGGGCGGGCATCGAGGCCAAGATATTCCACTTCGACAACGTCGGCGTCTACACCAAGATGGGGACGACCGGGAAGCGCGGGGATCTCACCCTCGCCAGCTGGGGCAGCCGCTCGATTTTCGACACCCATCAGTTGTTGCTGCCCATTTTCCATTCGAAGGATCCTTTGAGCTACGCCAAGGTACCCGCCCTCGACAAGGAGATCGACGCCGGCGCCTCCACGGTAGACTCCGAGGAGCGGAAGCAGATCTACAAGCGGGCCCAGCAGATCATCCTGGACCAGATGCTCGTTGTGCCCATGTACGGCCAGCATGAGCTCGCCGGGATCAACAAGGACCTGGAGCTGGAGCCCGCGGGGGACGAGATACTGCGCCTGTACGAGGCCAAGTGGAAGAAGTGACGGGTTCGCAGGGCCGGCCGGCGGGGGGCTTCCCCCGGCGGGCCGGTAGGGCCGGGAGGCGCGCATGCGGGCGTTCATCATCCGCCGGATCGGGCAGTCCATCCTGGTCTGCCTCGGCGTGGCCGTCGTCACCTTCCTCCTCCTCCGCTTGGCGCACGATCCCGTCTACGTCCTCCTGCCCCCGGAGTCCACCAAGGAGGAGATCGAGACCCTCCGCAAGGCCATGGGGTTCGACCGGCCCCTCCCGGTCCAGTTCGCCTTCTTCGTGGGGAGGCTCCTCCAGGGGGATTTCGGCAACTCCTTCGTGATGGCCCAGCCCGCCTCCGCGCTCATCTGGGAGCGCATGCCGGCCACGCTCGAGCTCAGCTTCGCGGGGATGGCCATCGCGCTCGCCGTCGCCATCCCCCTGGGCGTCCTCGCGGCCTTCCGCCGGAACACCCTGATCGACACCTTCTGCACCAGCTTCGCCGTCAGCGGCCAGGCCATGCCCATCTTCTGGCTCGGCATCATGCTCATCATCGTCTTCGCCGTGCAGCTGAAGGTGCTGCCCGTCTCGGGCAGCGGGAGCCTCCTGCACCTCGTCCTCCCCGCCGTCACCCTGGCGCTCAACCTGGCGCCCATCATCATGCGGCTCACCCGCTCGCGCATGCTCGACGTCCTCAACCAGGACTACATCCGCACCGCGCGGTCCAAGGGCGTGGTGGAGCGGACGGTGCTCTTCCGCCACGCCCTGCGGAACGCGGCCATCTCCGTGGTGACGATCATCGGCCTCCAGTTCGGCCGCCTGATGGGCGGCGCGGTGGTGACCGAGACGGTCTTCGCCTGGCCGGGGGTGGCCACCCTGGTGGTCTCCTCCATCTACAACGCGGATTTCCCCGTGGTCCAGGCTGCGACGTTCTACCTGGCGATCTTCATCGTCGCCGCGAACACGCTCGCCGACATCGCCGTGGCCTGGCTCGACCCGCGCATCTCGAGAGGATAGGCGATGACGACCGAAGCCCGTCCCGCCGTGGGGGTGGCCGCCGCGAGCCGCGAGGCGCCGGCGGACGTCCGCGGGGGCGCGCCCCTCGGCTACCGGCTCTGGCGCGTGCGCTATGGGCTGGTCGGCGCCGTCATCGTCCTCGCCGTCCTCTCCTGCGCCTTCCTCGCCCCCTGGCTCGCCCCCCACGATCCCTACCGGGGGGTGGTGAGCCAGCGCCTCATCCCTCCCGCCTGGGAGGCCAAGGGCTCGGCGTCCAACCTCCTGGGCACGGACCAGGTGGGGCGCGACTACCTCACCCGCATCATCTTCGGCTCGCGCGTCTCCCTCGCGGCGGGCTTCCTCTCCACCGTGCTCGCCGCCCTGATCGGGATCCCCCTGGGGGTGACGGCCGGCTTCTTCGGGGGGAAGTGGGACGGCTTCGTCTCCTTCGCCGTGAACGTGATGCTCGCCTTCCCGGGAGTGCTCCTGGCGCTCGCGGTCATCTCGATGCTGGGCCCGAGCTTCCTGAACCTCATCCTCGTCCTGGGGATCACGAGCTGGCCGCTCTACACGCGGGTGGTGCGGACCGAGGTAATGAGCTACCGGGAGCAGGAGTTCACGACCGCCGCCCGGGGGATCGGGGGCACCCAGGGGCGGATCATCCTGCGGCACATCTTCCCCAACCTGGCCAGCACCATCCTCGTCGTGAGCACCCTCGAGGTGGCCCACAACATCCTCCGGGAGGCGTTCCTGAGTTTCCTGGGGCTGGGGGTCCAGCCGCCCATCCCCTCCTGGGGCGGGATGCTGAGCGAGGGGAGGACCTACATGCTGAACCTCTGGTGGCTGGCGGCGTTCCCGGGCATCGCGATCTTCGCGACCACGCTGGGCATCAACCTGCTGGGCGACTCTCTGCGGGACTTCCTCGACCCGCACCAGACCTCTTAAACGTTTTTCTCTCCTTGGGACGAACGGACGCCATGAAGGACATCTACGAAGCCATCGACCGGGGGAAAGAGAAGTTCATCGCCGAGCTCAAGGACCTCCTGCGGCTGCCCAGCGTGAGCTACACGGGGGAGGGCATCCCCCGGTGCGCCGAGCACCTGTGCCGCTGGCTCCAGGGCTGGGGCGTCTCCGCCCGGGTGGTGCCCACCCAGGGCCACCCCGTCGTCCTCGGCAAGGTGGAGCCCCCCGGGGCCAAGCGGCGGGTCATCGTCTACGGGCACTACGACGTGAAGCAGGTGGGCGACCTCGCCGAGTGGAAGAGCCCGCCCTACGAGCCCGCCGAGCGGGACGGCGCCATCTACGCCCGGGGCGCGGCGGACGACAAGGGCCAGCTCCTCGCCAACGCCATCGCCGTCCGCGTCCTGAAGGAGATGGGCAGGCTCCCCGCCGCCGTCACCTTCGTCTTCGAGGGCGAGGAGGAAGTGGGGTGCAAGAGCTTTCAGGCCTTCGCCGAGGCCCACCGGGAGGAGCTCCGGGCGGACCTCTACTACGCCTCGGACGGCCCCCGCCACATCAGCGGACGGCCCACCGTGCGCCTCGGGAACCGGGGGAACCTCTGCATGCGGCTCGTGGTCCGGAACGAGATCGGGGCGGACGTGCACTCGGGCAACCTGGGCGAGCTCGTCCGCAACCCGGCCTGGGACCTCGTCCACCTCCTCCACACCATGAAGGACCCGGAGGGGGAGGCGCTGATCCCGGGTTTCTACGACGAGGTGGCCCCCCCCACGGAGCTGGAGCGCCGGGCCCTGGCGGACATCCCCGGCGACGAGGCCGAGATCTGCCGGAAGCTAGGCATCTCAAGGATTTACGGCCCCCCCCGTTTCACCGTGAACGAGAAGCTCTTCTTCCGCCCCACCCTGACCATCGAGGGCTTCCACTGCGGGATGGAGTCCACCATCATCCCCGGCCAGGCCATGTGCTACCTCGAGTGCCGGCTCGTGAAGGACATGACGCCCGAGGGCACCTTCGAGAAGATCAAGCGCCACGTCGAGGCGCAGCAAGTCCCCGGCGCCGCCCTCACCTTGACGCGCAGCAGCCAGGCGAACAAGACGCCCCTGGACCACCCTACGGTCCAGCCCGTCCTGGACGCCTTCCGGAGGATGCACGCGGAGGGGGCGCTCGACGGCCCCCTCCTCGTCATGCCCATCTCGGGGGGGAGCAACGCCTCGACCCAGGTCTTCACCCAGTACCTGGGTCTCCCCGCCATCACCACCAACTACGCCCAGCCGAACAACGGGCAGCACGGCCCGAACGAGAACATCCGCATCGATCACTTCATGACGGGGATCAAGATGGGCGCTGCGGCGCTCACCGCCCTGAAGGGCTGAGCCGGGGCGGCGGGAGGGGACGGGGACGTGGACAAGGTCTTCGCCTACATCGACCGGAACTTCGGCCGCTTCGTCGAGGAGCTGGCGGCGGTCTGCCGCATCCCCAGCGTGAGCGCCCAGAAGAAGGGCCTGGACGACTGCGCCCGCCACCTCGTGGGCGCGATGAAGGAGATCGGCCTCGACGCCCGGGCGATGCCCATGGGAGGGGCGGACAATCCCCCCCTCGTCTACGGGCGGCTCGACGCGCCGGGCGCCCGGCGCACCCTCTTCATCTACGGGCACTTCGACGTCCAGCCGCCCGAGCCCCTCGACGCCTGGGACACCCCCCCCTTCGAGCCCACCCTCAAGGATGGCCGCATGTACGGCCGGGGCACGGGGGACAACAAGGGCCAGTTCCTCGCCCACCTCAAGGCCGTCGAGGCCCTCCAGCGGAGCGGGCGGGGCGTCCCCGTGAACCTCCGCATCCTCCTCGACCCCCAGGAGGAGATCGGGAGCCCCATGCTGGAGGCCTTCGTCACCTCCCACGCGGATCTCTTCCGCGCGGACTTCGGCTACAACGCCGACGGGAACGCCGCCGAGGGGAACGTGCCCCTCCTCTCCTTCGGCAACCGGGGCTCCTGCTACGTGGAGGTGCGCGTCCGCACCGCGCGGCGGGACGTCCACTCGGGCCAGTTCGGCGGGCCCATGCCGAACGCCGCCTGGCGGCTCGTGGAGTTCCTCCAGACCCTCCGGGACGCGAGCGGCCGGCCCGCCATCGAGGGCTTCTTCGAGAACGTGCTCCCCCCCACGGAGGCGGACCGCCGGGCCCTGGCGGCCATCCCCTTCAACAAGGAGGCGTGGAAGAAGGAGGTGGGGGTGGCCGAGGAGGCGGGCCCGCCGGGCATGGGCTACTTCGAGAAGATCATGTTCCAGCCCACCCTCAGCATCTGCGGGCTCACCTCGGGCTACGGCGGGCCCGGCACCAAGACCGTCATCCCCTCCCAGGCCTCGGCCAAGATCGACATGCGGCTCGTGAAGAACCAGACCCCGCCCGAGATCTTCGAGAAGTTCAGGGCCCACGCCCGCCGGCGCGGCTTCGGCGACCTGGAGGCCGTCCAGCTCCTCACCTACCATCCCTCCAAGACCCCGCTCGACCACCCGATGAGCGAGGCCGTCATCGCCGCCGTGCGCGAGGTCTTCGGCAAGGAGCCCCTGCTCTACCCGGTCACCGGCGGCTCCAACCCGAGCTACATCTTCAACGAGATCCTCGGCATCCCGATGGTGAAGGTGCCCTACGGCAACTACGACGAGGCGAACCACGCCCCGAACGAGAACCTGGACCTCGACTTCTTCCGGAGGGGGATCAAGACCTCGGCCAAGGTCATCTGCGACCTGGCGGCGCTCTGAGGCCCTTCCACCACCACACTTCCTGGAGGCGGATGGAATGAGACTGGCGACCTACCGCAATCTTTCCCCCGGGGCCAGCGGCGACCGGCTGGGGGTCCTGCTCCCGGACGGGCGGCTGGCGGACCTGCGGCTCTGCTACGCCTCCTGCCTGGCCGAGAAGGAGGGGGAGGGCCGCCCCTACGCCATGGCCCACGCGCGCATCCCCCGGGACATGCGGGAGTTCCTCCAGGGCGGCGCGAACGCCCTGGCCGCCGCGCAGAAGGCCCTGGCCCACGCCGAGGGAGCCTTGAAGGCCGGGAAGACGCCGGCCGGGCCGGGAGGGGAGGCCGCCGCCCTGGCCGCCGGCCAGTACCGCCTGCGGGCGGCCGTCGCGAGCCCGGGCAAGTTCCTCCACACCGGCCTCAACTCCATCAAGCACGTGGAGCACACCGGCAACAAGCGCCCCCCGGAGGTGCCCGGCGCCCCCCGCTTCACCACGAGCTTGGTCGGCCACGAGGAGCCCGTGGTCTATCCCAGGCAGACGAAGATGCTGGACTACGAGGTGGAGGTGGGGATCGTCATCGGCAAGCGCTGCAAGGACGTGCCCCGCGAGCGGGCCTTCGAGGTTATCGCGGGCTACACCGTCTACAACGACATCACCGCCCGGGACATCCAGCGCGACCCGGCCCGGGGCGGGGTCTTCCTGGGAAAGAACCTCGACACCACCAACCCCCTCGGGCCCTTCCTCGTCACGGCGGACGAGGTGCCGAGCCCCGAGACCCTGCGGGTGGCGTGCCGGGTGAACGGCCAGACGCGCCAGGACGAGTGCCTGACCGACATGATCTTCAAGATTCCCGACCTCGTCGCCTTCTACAGCCAGATGACGCTCGAGCCGGGCGACGTCATCTCCTCGGGCACCTTCTCGGGGGTGGCCATCGAGCAGGCCGACCCCGCGCCCTACCTCCTCAAGCCGGGCGACGTGGTCGAGTGCGAGGTCGAGCACCTGGGGGTGCTGCGCAACCCCATCGTGGCCTAGGGAGGCGCCTCACCTCGGGATGAAGGGCACGAGCAGGCGCGAGCCCCCCCGGCCCATGTGGACGGTGTTCGTGACCCCGTGCCACAGGGGCTCGTGAGTGTAGATGAGGTCGCTGGCCGGGTCGCTTGTCGAGAGCTCCAGGCGGAGCCGGTGCCCCTCCTTGAAGAGGTTGGAGGTGGGGATGATCTCGATCAGGTACTCCGCCGCCTCGCCGGGGGGGACGGGCTCCACCCGGTCGTGGGGGTGCCAGGGGCGCCAGGGCCGGCTCTTCCCGGGGTCGAGGGCCCGGTGGGAGGCCTTGAGCCAGCCCCGGGTGAGGAGGCGCAGGGCGCCGTCCGGGGCCTCGTCCTTCAGGAAGGCGAACCAGTGGCTGTCCGGCTGGTCCGCGCTGGCGACGAGCTTCAGCACCAGGGGGCCGGTGACCTCGAAGGGGTTTGCGGCCGGCTCGGTGCGCCAGATGAGCTTGGGCTCCCCGAGCTTCACCTCCCGGGTGCCGGGCGTGTGGGTGTAGCGCAGCTCCCCGGCGGGGCCGGGGCCCTCGGAGAAGCCGCCCTGAGGGGTGAGGTAGAGTTCCTTCCAGCCGGTGCGGGCGATGGGCCACTCGCTCTCGCCCCGCCAGGTGTCCTCCCCCTGGATGTAGATGTTGATGGGGGCGCCCTCCCAGATCCCGCTGTCCATCCCCTTCAAGTAGTGGTCGTACCAGCGCAGCGCCTCGCCGTGGTAGGCGGCGAAGGGGCGCCGGGGCTTGGGCTCCTGGCCGATGAGCATCTTCTTGGGGGTGGCGGGGGGGATGTTCTCCCACCCGATGAAGGCGCCGCGCAGGTGGAGGCCGAAGAAGACCCAGTCGCACCCGAAGTAGGCCGGGACTTTCACCTTGTGGAGGTTCGAGCCGGAGGAGCGCTCCTGGTAATAGGCGCAGTCCAGCGGGTCCTGGCCGCTCAGCACCCGGTTGAAGTGGTAGCGGAAGCCGGAGGGGTCCTTGAGGCGGCCGCTCGTGAGGTTGAGGAAGGCCAGGTCCTGGTACCAGAAGCGCGCCCAGGCGGTGTAGATGCCCCCGTGGTAGTAGGCGTCCCGATACAAATCCGTCATGGCGTCGTAGGGGAAGATGGCCGCCAGGCCCCCGGGCTGCTGCTCGGCGGCGAGGAGCTGGCTCATGGCGAAGTAGGAGCACCCCACCATCCCCACCTTCCCGGTGCACCAGGGCTGCTCGGCGATGAACTCGATGGTCTCCTTGAGGTCGGCCTGCTCCTGGGGGCCCCAGTGGTCCCAGGCCCCGTCCGAGTCGTTCGAGCCGCGCACGTCCGCGATCACCTGGGCGTAGCCCCGGGGCACCCAGAATTCCGTCAGCCCCGCCTCGTTCTGCCCGATGGGGGCGAGGGTGTGCTGGAGCTGGCGGGTATAGGGGGACCAGGAGAGGAGGGCGGGGAACTTCTCCCCCGGCGCGAAGGGGCGGAAGACGTCGTAGGCCAGCTCGGCCCCGTCCCGCATCCGGAGGCGCTTCGCGTACTCGGGGAAGATGGAGTAGCGGAGCGGGGACTGCTCGGGGGTCCGGGGGTGGCTGTTGTAGGGATACTGGGGCCAGGTGGACGGGTTCGCTGTCCGGATGCTTTCGGGGTTGATCTGCGGCGGGGCCATCGAAGCTCTCCAGGGATGGGATGAGGGCGAATCATGCCGCCGGAAACTATGGCTGATGGGCCAGGAGGGGCGCAACCGGAGGAGCCGGTCGACGCAAGGGGTCCGGGGACCGGATTCTTAAGTCTTTTCAGTGGTTTTTGCCGGGAACGCTTTTCGGCTCTCGGCTGTTCGTATCTACATAGGTCAGGCGTTCGTCGCGCAAGCTCCGGGCCGGGGAAGCGGG
>MGDP01000013.1:14010-14346 GCA_001790955.1 Candidatus Tectomicrobia bacterium RIFCSPLOWO2_12_FULL_69_37 | reverse complement strand
TTGTATCATATGGTTACAGGGAAATCGGACTTTTCTTGTTCTGCTTCGCCACATAATGTGGGGTCAAAATAAGCTTCGAGCATTAAGGCATACCCCCTACCTTCTGGGAGCACGATTTCTAGGAGACGGTCAAAATCTTTGCCCACATCAATCATCGTGCACCCCCTGATATTTTGTCAAGGGGATAATCGCCTCCGGCTTAATACCGGATAATACCGGGTATTTTTATCGAGGGGGCGGGGTGTCCACGGTTTTCCACTGCATTCCAGCGGAAAAATCAGTTCCGCGCCGCGGCGAGCCCTTCGAGGAAGGCCTTGAACCACCACTCGGCGGTGC
>MGDP01000013.1:0-13999 GCA_001790955.1 Candidatus Tectomicrobia bacterium RIFCSPLOWO2_12_FULL_69_37 | reverse complement strand
CCGCGGCGAGCCCTTCGAGGAAGGCCTTGAACCACCACTCGGCGGTGCGGCGCTCGACGCAGGCGGCGAGCTTTTGGTGGCGCTCGACGCGCTCCGCGAGCGGCATGGTGAGCCCCTCGTGGATGCCGTCGGCCACGTCCTCGGGGTGGTAGGGGTTGACGAGGATGGCGTCGCGCAGTTCCTCGGAGGCGCCGGCGAAGCGGCTGAGGACGAGGACGCCGGGGTCGGCGGGGTCCTGGGCGGCGATGAACTCCTTGGCCACGAGGTTCATGCCGTCCCGCAGGGGCGTGACCAGGCCCACACGGGCCTCCCGGTAGAAGTGGCTGATCTGCTCCTGGGGGTAGGAGCGGTAGACATAGCGGATGGGCAGCCAGTCGTGCTCGGCGAACTCCCCGTTCACGCGGCCCACGAGGGTTTCCAGCGCCCGTTTCTGTTCGATGTACTCGGGCACGCGGCTGCGCGAGGGGGCGCAGATCTGAAAGAGCGTCACGCGGCCCCGCCAGCGGGGATGCGAGCGGAGAAGCGCGTCGAAGGACAGAATGCGCTCGGGGATGCCCTTGGTGTAGTCGAGCCGGTCCACGCCGATGATCAGCCGGCGGCCGTCTCTTTCCGCCCGGCCGCGCCAGCGCCCGAGGAGGCGGTCCACGAAGGATGAGGCGCTCCCTCCGTGCTTGAAGCGCGCGGGGTCGATCCCGATGGGGAAGGCGCCCGCGCGCTGCCTCCGCCCGCGCGCGGCGAGGAACTCCCCGTCCCAGGAGGCCCCGATGAGGTGCTGGGCGGCGTAGAGGTAGTTGTCTCGGTAGGTGGGGGTGTGGAAGCCCACCAGGTCGTAGTCGAGCATCGCGTCGAGGAATTCCTCCGGCGAGGGGAGGATCTGCCAGGTCGAGTGCGGGGGGAAGGGGACGTGGAGGAAGAAGCCGATCTTCCCCGTGTGGCCGAGCTTCCGGAGCTCCCGCCCGAGGAGGAAGAAATGGTAGTCGTGCACCCAGAGGGTGTCGTCCCTCCCGATGTGGGGGGCGAAGGCTTGGGCGAGGCGGGCGTTCACCTGGGCGTAGGCGCGCTCCTCGGCGCGGGTCAGGCGGATGCGGCCCTGGAAGGAGTGCAGCAGGGGCCAGAGGGCGCGGTTGCAGAAGCCGTTGTAGTAGCTCTCGACCTCGTGCTCGGTCAGATCGAAGCCGATGATGCGGTTGTTCCGGTATTCCCAGGAGGCGGGGGGGGCGTGGGCGCTCTGGCTGGTGCGCCCGCTCCAGCCGAGCCAGAGCCCCCCTCCCGCGGTGTCGAGGGCCGAGAGAAGGGCGGAGGCCAGGCCGCCCACCTCTTGGGTGCGCGAGCGGGCGCTTCCCTCGGGCGGGGGAGGCAGACGGTTGGAGACGATCACGAGCTTGCTCATGGGTTCTATCTCCCGCGCGGGCCTGCCGCTCCCGCTGAGGGGATGCGCCCGCTTCCCGCCGCTTGCCGCCAGCGATCGAGGAACCGGAGCAGCTCGGCCGGCGGCCGGAGCCAGGCGCGGGCCGCGGTGGGCCGCCACGCTTTGCGGACCAGCACGGAGAGCCCCCGCCCCTCGATGGCCCGGAAGGCGTCCTCGTCGGTTTCGTCATCTCCCAGGTATGCCGCCGGCGCGTCCGGCGGGGCTTCCTGGAGAAGCGCCCGCATGGCGTCGCCCTTCGTCCAGCCGAGGGGCCGGAGCTCCAGGCCGCAGTCGAAAGGGAGGCGCTCGAGGGAGGCCTGCTCCGCGACCCCTCTCCACAGGCGGCCGACCGCGCTCAGGACGTCCTGCCTTTCCGAGGGGGGGGCCGGCCGGACGTGGTACGCGAGGGAGAAGGGTTTCTCCTCCATCCACCCGGGGAGCCCCGCCGAAGCGGCGAGTTGGCGGGCCTCCTCGATTCCCCGAAGCTGGCGGGTAGAGGGGGAGATGTACTCCACCTCCCCTCCCGGCAGCCGCCTCTCCCTGCCGTGGGAAGCCCAGATCTCGGGGAAGGGCTCCGCGCCGAGAAGAGGGAGGATCGAATCCATCGCGCGGCCCGTGATGACGACCACCCGCACGCGCCCCGCTCCCCGGATCGCCCTGAGCCGATCCGTCACACCCGCATAGGGAGATGCCAGGGCGGGGTCTTCCTGGAATGGGGCAAGCGTCCCGTCATAGTCGAGGAGCAAGAGGGAGGAGGAAGCCCCTGCGAGCCGGGTGAAGAAGCGTTTCAGTTCGCCGCGCGCGCGGCTTCCGCTCTTCGCGCCGGCCGCCTTCATGGCAGGTCCACCCGATCGGTCACGCCCCGCTCCAGGCTCAGCATGAGGGTGAGGTATTCCCGGACGTGGCGGGTGAGCAGGAAGTTGTCCCTCACGAAGGCGTGGGCGGAGGCTCCCATGCGGGTACAGAGCCGGGGATGCTGCAGGAGGTAGCGGATCCGGAGGGCGGCGCCTTCGGGGGAGTTCACCAAGAAGCCGGTGTGAAAATCATGCACCTGGAGGCGGATGCCCCCGGCGTCCCCCCCGATGACGGGTTTCGACTTCCACATGCCCTCTGTGACCGTGAGCCCGAAGCCTTCCCGGGTGGACTTCTGGATGATGACGTGGGAGGCGCGCTGGAGGGCGTTGATGGTGCGGTGGGAGTCGGGCGGAAGGTCGAGGATGTGGACGTCAGGGTCGTCCTCCGCCCGCGCGCGCACTTCCTCCAGCACGGCCGCCCCCTCGGGATCGTCCGCGGCCCCTCCTCCGGCCAGCGCCAGCTGGGGCCGGGGGTTCACCCGGAGCATCCGGAACGCCTGGATGACTCCCACCGGGTCCTTAAAGCGGTCGAACCTGGATATCTGGGTCAGGATGGGCCGCCCGGGGTCGAGATGGAACCTGCGGATCACGCCTTCCACCTCGCTCTCTGGAAGGGAGCGGTTCTTGTCGCTCAGGGGGTCGATGCTCGGGGCGATGACGAATTGAGGATGGGGCAGCGCCCGGGCGAACTGGGGCATGGAGAATACGCTCGCGTCATACTTCGAGACGATGGGTTCGAGCCACCGCCACACGGGCCGGTAGGGCCGGCTCGCGTCAATGTGACAGCGCCAGATCCATTTTCCCCGCCGGCCGGGGCAGCTCCCCAGGAGGGCCGCCGGCTGGGGGTCGTGAATGAAGACGAAGTCGGCCCCCGAGAGCTTGTCCCGGAGGCGGCTGGCGTTCTCCTCCGCCGCGGCGTCGTAGGCCTGGATGTCCGAGGCGGTGAAGTCCACCCGGAAGCCTTGGAGGCCGTTGTGAATCTTCTTGGTGGCCTGGAAAAAGGGCGGCGTCCCTTCCATGACCTCCCAGTAGGCCTGGAGGCCCAAATCGTTCATGAGGGAGATGAGCCATTCGAGGATCTCGGCCACCCCTCCGCCGTACCGGGTGGAGTTGACGTGGACCACCGTGCGTCCCTGGAGCTGGGAGGCGAGGCGGTGCAGCTGCGAGATGCTTTCCTCGCCCACCACCCTCCTGTAGGAAGCGATGTTCCTTGCCATTTACCGGCTCCGTTCCGCCTCGTGCTCCAAGATGCGCTGTGAACGCTGGACGAGCTCGTTCTTCAGGGAGCGGAGGCTGAAGAAGGCGACGTCCACGGCGGAGACGGAGGCCGCGAGTTTTTCTCCCAGCTCCCCGTTCGATCGGAGCCACGCGGAGAAGTCATCGCCCTCTTCTTTCCGGCGGAATCGGCCTTCGACGAAATGGAAGTAGATGCTCGCGCGGGTCATGCGTTGGAGCGCACCGAGGATCTCGCTCGGTTCATTGATGCGCATCCCCGAGTCGAACACGGCCATGGAGGCGCGCGTGAAGTAAAAAGCCTTGCCGGGATCGACCGAGGGGATGTGATCGGCCTCAGCCAGGCGCTCCTCCAGGATTTCGGATACCTGGCCCCGCAGGGCCTCTATCGAATCTGCCGAAAACGGGTCCAGGACGCCGAGCCGCTCGGCGAGGACGGTATCGCCCAAGGCCCGGCAGGCCCAGGCGGCGAAGTCGTTCGTGAATTCGGGGTCGTCGAAAGTGGGCCGGAGGAGGCGCTCGACGAAGTGGTGGTAGAGGCAGGATGGCGAGCACCGCTCCACGCGGTCCCGCAGTTCGCGCAGGTTGATGGCGGAGGGGAGGCCTTCCATCCGGACGATGAGGGCGCACGATCGGACGTGGAAGGGATCTGTGCTCATGAGCCATTCCTCGGCGGCGGAGAGGGGTCGGCTGTCGGAGGGGGCATGCGGGGTTTCCTCTGGGGGATGGGATGGTGGCAGCAGGTGATTATCAATTAGCACGCTTGAGCGGCGGTTTCAAGCGGCCCCGCAGGCGCCCGCCGGGCCGCCGCCTGCGGATTTGACGCCGCCGGGGCTCTTTGTTAGCGTCCGGGCAACCGGGAGGCTCCCTCTCCCGGTCCCGCCTCGGTCCGATGTCCCGGAGGTCCCAAGCGATGGCGTCCCCGCTCGCCCTAGCCGATCCCCAGGTGTTCGCCGCGATGGAGAACGAGAAGCGCCGCCAGGCGGACGAGCTCGAGCTCATCGCCTCGGAGAACTACGTGAGCGCGGCGGTCATGGAGGCGGCCGGAGGGGTGATGACCAACAAGTACGCCGAGGGCCTCCCCGGCAAGCGCTACTACGGCGGGTGCGAGTTCGTGGACGCGGCGGAGTCCCTCGCCATCGAGCGGGCGAAGAAGCTCTTCCGGATGGACCACGCCTGCGTCCAGCCCCACAGCGGCGCCCAGGCGAACGCCGCCGTCTACTACGGCCTCCTGGAGCCGGGCGACACCATCCTCGGCATGAACCTCTCCCACGGCGGCCACCTGACCCACGGCCACCCCGTCACCTTCTCGGGCCGGTGGTTCAAGGTGGTGGCCTACGGGGTGGACCCCGAGAACCAGGTCATCGACTTCGACGAGGTGGAGCGCCAGGCGAAGGAGCACCGGCCCAAGATCATCATCGTCGGGGCGAGCGCCTACCCGCGCTCCATCGACTACGCGCGCTTCCGGGCCGTCGCGGACGGGGTGGGGGCCGTGGTGATGGCCGACATCGCCCACGTGGCGGGCCTCATCGCCGGGGGCGTCCACCCCAGCCCGGCCGGGCACTGCCAGATCGTGACCACCACCACCCACAAGACCCTGCGCGGGCCGAGGGGGGGGTTGGTGCTCTGCGACGCGGACTTCGCCGAGCGGATGGACAAGGCGATCTTCCCGGGCCTCCAGGGCGGCCCCCTCATGCACGTGATCGCGGCCAAGGCCGTGGCGCTCCAGGAGGCGGCGGCGGAGGACTTCCGCCGCTACGCCGCCCAGATCGTGAAGAACGCAAAGGCGATGGCGGCCGCCCTGCTGAGGCGGGGGGTGCGGCTGGTCTCGGGGGGGACGGACAACCACCTGATGCTCATCGACCTGCGCGAGGCGGGCTTCAGCGGCAAGAAGGCCGAGGGGGCCCTCGGCAGGGCGGGGATCACCGTGAACAAGAACGCCGTCCCCTACGACCCGCGTAAGCCCATGCTCACCAGCGGCCTCCGGGTGGGGACGCCCGCCCTGACCTCCCGCAAGATGAAGGAGGCCGAGATGGAGGCGATCGGCGACTGGATCGCCGACGTCCTCGCCGACGTGGAGAACGAGGGGAAGCTCGCCTCCATCCGCGAGGACGTGCGCGCGCTCTGCGCCCGCTTCCCCATGGGCCCGGGGGGCGCGAGGCCGGAGTAGCTCCTCCTCAGATCTTGAAGCGCTCCTTCGCCGCGCGCCCCAGCTCGTCGCGGAAGGCCGGGTGGGCGAGCTGGATCAGCATCTCCGCCCGCCGCTGGAGGCTCGCCCCGAAGAGCCGGGCGACGCCGTACTCGGTCACCACGTAATGGACGTCCGCTCGGGTGGTGACCACCCCCGCCCCGGGATTGAGCAGGGGCACGATGCGGGACAGCTTGCCCCCCGCGGCCGTCGCGGGGATCGCGATGATGGGCTTCCCGCCCTTCGAGCGCGACGTGCCCCGGACGAAGTCCAGCTGCCCGCCGAAGCCCGAGTAGATCCTCGTTCCGATCGAGTCGGAGCACACTTGGCCCGTCAGGTCGATCTGAAGGGCGGAGTTGACGGCGACCATCTTGTCGTTGCGCGCGATGACGAAGGGGTCGTTCGTGTAGTCGGCCGGGTGCAGCTCGAAGAAGGGGTTGTCGTTCGCGTACTCGTAGAGCGCCCGCGAGCCGAGGATGAACGTGCCGATCACCTTCCGGGCGTGGAGGGTCTTCCGCGCCCCGGTCACGATGTTCTTCTCGATGGCGTTCATCATGCCGTCCGAGATCATCTCGGAGTGGACCCCTAGGTCGCGCTTGCCCTCGAGCGCCATCCAGACGGCGTTGGGGATCTTGCCGATGCCCATCTGGAGGGTGGAGCCGTCCTCCACCAGCTCCGCGATGTGGCGCCCGATCCGCAGGTCCTCCTCGCCGACGGGCTCGTCCTCCAGCACGGGCAGCGGGTCCGAGACCTCCACGATCTTGTGGGCCTGGGAGACGTGGATGAAGGTGTCCCCGTGGGTGCGGGGCATCTGGTCGTTCACTTCGAGTATCAGGGTGCGGGCCGCCTCCGCCGCCGCCTTGTTGGCGATCACCTCCACGCCGAGGGAACAGAAGCCGTGGATGTCCGGCGGGGAGACCGAGAGGATGGCCGCGTCCAGGGGCAGGATGCCCTCCCGGTAGAGGCGGGGGATCTCGGAGAGGAAGATGGGCGTGTAGACGGCCCGCCCCTCGTTGACGGCCTCGCGGTCGGCCGGCCCGACGAAGAGGGAGACGTGGCGGAAATGCTTCTCCATCCCCCGCAGAGAGAGCGGATCACGGCCGACGAAGAGGACGTGGTGCACCTTGACGTCGGCGAGCTCGTTCTTCCGGTCGGCGAGGGCCTGGAGAAGCGAGATGGGCGTCGCGGCGTTCCCGGAGAGATAGATGCGGTCCCCGCTCTTGATCACCGAGACGGCGTCCGTCGGGGTCGTCAGCTTCCGCTTGTATTCGGACCGCCAAGGCATGGTTTCACTCCTCGAAGGGCGCCCGCCGGGGCGCCACGGCTCCCATCCGCTCCAGCTGACGGACCGCGGCGAGCAGGCGCGCGTCGCTGAACGGGGCCCCCATGAGCTGCGCCCCGAGGGGAAGGCCCTCCCGTCCGAGGCCGGCGGGGAAGGCCACCGAGGGGCCGCCGAAGAAGTTCCACAGGCGGGTCAGGGAGGTGAGCAGGCCGCGGACCGGCTGCTTCTTCCCTTGGAAGAGCACCGCGTCTTCCGAGATCGGCGGGGCGGGGATGGGGGTGGCCGCCGAGAGCAGTGCGTCCACCCGGCCGAACACCTCGCGCGTCACCCGGGCGGCCCACTCCCCCCGGAACCGCAGGGCCTGGATGTACGCGGTCGCGGGGACGAAGAAGCCCGGCCGGATCCGCTCGATCACGCGGGGGTCGAACTCCCCGGCCCGCTCCCGGGCGTTCTTCTCGTGGAAGGCGGCCACCTCGGGCGTCATGAGGGCCGTGTTCGCGTCGTTCGCCAGCGCATGATCCGGGATGTCCACGTCCTCCACCCGGGCGCCCGCCTGGGCGAGGGCCTTCGCCACCCGCTCCACCGCCTCCGCCACCTCTGGGTCCGAGCGGTCCGCGTAGTACCGGCGGGCATGCCCCACCCGGAGCCCCTGGGTGGGGGCGGCGAGGGCCTCCATGAAGCGGGGGGGCTCCCCTTCGGCCGAGCAAGGATCCGCCGGGTCGTGGCCCGAGAGGACCGACATCGCCAGGGCGCAGTCCTCCGCCGAGAGGGCGAGGGGGCCCATGGTGTCGAGGGACCAGGCGAGGGGGACGCACCCCGCCTTGCTCACCAGGCCGAAGGTGGGCTTGTGGCCCACGACGCCGCACAGGGAAGAGGGGATGCGGATGGAGCCCCCTGTGTCCGAGCCGATGGCGAGGGCCGCCTGGCCCGACGCCACGGCGTTGCCCGAGCCGCCGCTCGAACCGCCCGTCACACGGGAGGGGTTCCAGGGGTTCTTCTGGTCCCCGTAGTGCGCGTTGTGACCGGTGGGGCCGTACGCGTACTCGTGGAGGTTGAGCTTCCCCAGGATGACGGCGCCCGCCGCCCGCAGCCGGCGCACGATGGGGGCGTCCTCCCGGGCGATGCGGCCGCGGTCGATCCTGCTCCCGGCCGTGGTGGGCAGCCCGGCCATGTCCACCAGGTCCTTGATCCCCACCGGCACGCCCGCCAGGGGGCCGGGATCCCGCTTCGCGTCCACGGCCTCGTCCACGGCCCGGGCGGCCCGGAGGGCGCCCTCGCGGTCGAGCCGGATCCAGGTGTTGAGCTTGGGCCCGAGCCGCTCGGCCCTGCCGAGAAAGGCCTCGGCGATGGCGGAGGCGGAGAGCTCTCCCCGGCGGACTCTCCGAGCGATCTCGGCCCCGGGGAGGCGGGTGAGGTCATCCGTCACGGCGGACCCTCCGGAGGAGCGCGGCGTGGCCCCCGGGCTCGGCCTGGGGGCTGAGCCGGGGCAGCAAGGCCTGGTTGGTGGCGGCGATGCTCTCGAGCTGGGCGGTAATCGCGGCGCGGGCCTGGGGGCCGAGGTCTTCGCCGAAGACCGAACGGCACAGCCGCGCCATCTCCTCGTCGGGGATGGGCATAGGCTCGTTCCTTTCTGGATGACAGCGGGCCGAGGGCTGTGGAGATGTCAGGAGGGGCCGCTTCCTTACCCTGGCCTTAATATGGGCCCGGCCCCCGGGCGGATGCAACGCCCCCCGCGCCTAAGACGCGGGTCTCGCCTCCGGGACCGGCCCGGGCGGCGCGGGGCGCGCGGGTTGCGGGGCCGGGGGGGCAGGCCACACAATCCGAGGGTTTTCCGCCGTCGAGGGAGCCTCATGAGGCGCGTCGCGGGGGCCGTCGCCCTGGCGTTAGTGGGAGGAGCGCTCGCCGGCTGCGTCACCCTGGCGGCGGAGGTGGCCCAGAAAATCTGGGAGACGCGCTCCACCCAGGACCAGGTTGTGGACGCGGCCATCTACACCGGCGTCCTGAACCGCATGGTGGACGTGGATCCCGTCCTCGCCCTGGAGATCCACGTGGACGTATGGGAGGGCCGCGTCCTCCTCACGGGGAAGGTGAGCGACCCCGTCCTCCCGGCCGAGCTGGAGTTCCTCGTCCGGAAGGACGAGCGGGTCCGCACCGTCTACAACCGGATCCAGCTCCCGGGGCGGGAGGACTCGCAGGGTTCCTTCGTGAGCGACTTGTGGATCGAGGCCCAGCTCAAGGTGAAGCTCGTGACGGAGGACGGGGTGACGTCGGTGAACTACCGCTGGCAGTCGATCGGGAACCAGGTCTACATCATCGGCCGCGCCAAGGACGCGAAGGAGCGGGACGCGGTGCTCCGCCTCGTCCGGGGCATCGGGGGGGTCCGCGCCGTTCACGACTTCATCGAGGCCAGGCCCTTCGGGGCGCCGGCCCCCGCCGCGGCGCGGTGAGGGGGCGATGATCCGGCTCAGCGTGCTGGACCAGTCCCCCATCCGCAGCGGCGTCACGGCCGCCCAGGCCCTGCGCGAGACCCTCCTCCTCGCCGAGGCGGCGGAGCGGCTGGGCTACCACCGCTACTGGGTGGCGGAGCACCACAACAGCGGCGGGCTCGCCGGCACCTCGCCGGAGATCCTCGTCGGCCAGATCGCCGCCCGCACCCGCGCCATGCGGGTGGGCTCGGGCGGGGTGATGCTCAGCCACTACAGCGCCTACAAGGTGGCGGAGAACTTCCGGGTGCTGGAGGCCCTTTACCCGGGCCGGATCGACCTGGGCGTCGGCCGCGCCCCCGGCAGCGACCGCCTGACGGCGGCGGCCCTGGCACCTGACCAGAGCGGCTTCGGCTACGAAGACTACCCCCACAAGGTGGCGGACCTCATGGGTTACCTCACCGACAGCCTCCCCGCGGGCCACCCCTTCGCCCGGCTCCGCGCCATGCCGGACGGCCCCACCGCGCCCGACCTGTGGATGCTCGGGTCGAGCGGCGAGAGCGCGCTGATGGCCGCCCACTTCGGCCTCCCCTTCTCCTTCGCCCACTTCATCAACCAGTACGGCGGGCCCCAGGTGATGCGGATGTACCGGGCGAACTTCCGCCCCTCCAAGCTCCTCGCCGCCCCGCTCGGGAGCATCGGGGTCTTCGTCCTGTGCGCCGAGACCGGGGAGGAGGCGCTCCATCACGCCTCAAGCCGGCCCCTCTGGATGCTGCGCAACCGCCGGGGGGAGCGGAAGGGCATCCCCACCCCCGAGGAGGCCAAGGCCCACCCCTGGAACGAGGCCGAGCGCGCCTTCGCCGAGGACCTCTGGGGCCGCACCACCGCGGGCGGCCCTGGCCAGTGCAAGGAGGAGATGCTCAAGCTGGCCGAGGCCTACGGGGTGGAGGAGCTCGTCGTCGTCACCGTCTGCCACAGCTTCGAGGCGCGGCTGAAATCCTACGAGCTCCTGGCCGGGGCCTTCGGGCTGGAGGGGAGGGGATGAAGGCGCGGGGATTTTCGGGGTAGAGTAGGTGCCGGTTGGTTTGGCCCATTCACGGGGAGACCCGCATGCCCCTCACGGCAGTCATCACCACCGGCCGCGGCGAGATCCGCCTCTCGCTGCACGATAAGGAGACCCCCGCCACGGTCGCGAACTTCGCTAACTTGGCCAAGCGGGGATACTACGACGGCCTCAAGTTCCACCGCGTCATCCCCGACTTCATGATCCAGGGCGGCTGCCCCCAGGGGAACGGGAGGGGCGGCCCGGGCTACACCTTCGAGGACGAGTGCCGGAGCGGCCTCGCCCACGACGGGCCCGGGGTGTTCTCCATGGCGAACGCGGGGCCTGGCACGAACGGCTCCCAGTTCTTCATCACCCATGTGGCGACCCCCTGGCTGAACGGAAAGCACACCGTCTTCGGCCGGGTGACCTCGGGCCAGGAGGTGGTGGACGCCATCCAGGCGGGGGACAAGGTCGAGAAGGTCGCCATCGAGGGGGACACCGCCGCCCTCTTCAAGGCGCAGAAGGCCAACCTCGACAAGTGGAACGCCGTCCTGGACAAGTGAGGCCGGGCGTCAGGGCGCGATGAGGAGGCCGCCGGGCCGCTTGGGCTCCCAGCCCTCGGCCAGCCGCTGGGCCTCCCAGAGGTCGGCCGGGCTCAGCCGGGCGGCCACCTCGCGCAGGAGGGCCCCGGCCTCGGGGTCGCCGCCCTTCTTCGCCAGGGTGAGCCAGGCGTGGGCGAGGATGAGGTCGCGCGGGGCGCCCTGCCCCCGGACGTAGGCCTCCCCCACCAGCCGCTGGGCCTGGGCGAGCCCCTGCTCGGCGGCCCGCTTGTGCCACTTGAAGGCTTCCGCGGCGTCTTCCTTTACGCCCAGCCCCCGCGCGTGCATCGTCCCCAGGTTCAGCTGGGCCTTGGGGTGGCCCTGGTCGGCCGCCTTGCGGTACCACTTGAGGGCCTCGGCGAGGTCCGCCTTCACCCCGAGGCCCTGCCGGTACATGACGCCCACGTTGAACTGGGCCTCGGCGAGCCCGCCCTCGGCGATGGTCTTGAACGCCTTGAGCGCCGCGGGATAGTCCCCCTTCCGGAAGGCGGCGACTCCCTCCTTGAAGCCCGGCGGGGGGCTAGCCGCTCCCGCCAGGAGAAGGGCCAGGGGAAAGAAGAGAACGAGAGGGGTCCGCCGGGCGGGCATGGGGCTCCCCCTACTTCCCGCCCCGGATCTGGACCTTGCGGAAGCGGAAGGCGGCGGGAGTCACCTCGAGGGCTTCCCCTTCGCGGAGGAACTCCAGGGCCTGCTCCAGGCTGTAGCGCTTGGGGGGGACGAGCTGGGCCGCGAAGTCCGCCCCGGAGGCTCGCATGTTGGTGAGCTTCTTTTCTTTCGTGATGTTCACGTGCATGTCCCGCTCGCGGGCGTTCTCCCCGACGAGCATCCCCTCGTAGACCTCCTCCCCCGGCCCGACGAAGAGGGTGCCCCGCTCCTGGATGTTCTCGATAGCGTAGGAGGTGGTCCTCCCCGCGCGGTCGGCGACCAGGGCGCCCGTGATCCGGCCCGGCAGGTCCCCCGCCCAGGGGTCCCACCCGGCGAAGAGGTGGGTGAGGATGCCCGTGCCCCGCGTGTCGGTGAGAAACTCGCTCCGGTAGCCGATGAGCCCACGGCTGGGGATGCGGAACTCGAGCCGGGCCCGGCCCCTGCCGTGGTTGACCATCTTGGTCATGCGGCCCTTGCGGGTGCCCATCTTCTGGGTGACAACGCCGATGTACTCCTCGGGGATGTCGATTACCACGCCCTCGAAGGGCTCCAGGGTCTTGCCCCCGTCCTTCCGGGTGATGACCTCGGGGCGGCCCACCGTCATCTCGTAGCCCTCGCGCCGGAGCTGCTCGATGAGCACGGCGAGCTGGAGGGAGCCCCGGCCCGAGACGCGGAAGGCGTCGGGGGAGGCGGTCTCCTCCGCCCGGATGGCCACGTTGTTGCGCGCCTCGCGGAAGAGGCGGTCCCGCACCTGGCGCGAGGTGAGGAACTTCCCGCTCCGGCCGGACATGGGGGAGTCGTTGATGCGGAAGGTCATGGCGATGGTGGGTTCGTCCACCGAGATGACGGGGAGCGCCCGGGGATCCCCGGGGTCGCCGATGGTGTCCCCGATGTTCAGATCCTCGAAGCCCGCCACGGCGACGATGTCCCCGGCGCGCGCTTCCTCGATGGGCTTGCGCTGGAGGCCGTCGAAGCCGAAGAGGGTGGTGATCTCCCCCTTCAGTGTCTTGCCGTCCCGGCCCAGCACCACGGCGGGGGCCTTGGCCCGGATGGTGCCGTTCCACACCCGGCCGATGGCAAGGCGGCCCACGTAGTTGTCGTACTCCAGGCGGGAGACGAGCATCTGGAGCGGGGCCTCCTCCTCGTAGGCCGGCGCCGGGATGGATTCCGTAAGCGTCTGGAAAAGGGGCTCGAGGTTCTCCGCGAGCCGGTCCGGGGCGGCCCCCGCCCGCCCTCCGCGGGCGACGGCGTAGAGGACGGGGAACTCCAGCTGCTGCTCGGAGGCGTCGAGGTCGATGAAGAGGTCGTAGACTTCGTCCAGCACTTGGGCGGGCCGGGCGTCGGGGCGGTCCACCTTGTTGATGACCACCACGAAGGGGAGAGCCCGCGCGAGGGCCTTGCTCACCACGAAGCGGGTCTGGGGGAGGGGGCCCTCCGAGGCGTCCACGAGGAGCATGACGCCGTCCACCATCGAGAGGACGCGCTCGACTTCCCCGCCGAAGTCGGCGTGGCCGGGGGTGTCCACGATGTTGAGCCGCATCCCCCGCCAGGTGACGGAGCAATTCTTGGCCATGATGGTGATGCCCTTCTCGCGTTCCAAGTCCATGGAGTCGAGCACGCGCTCGGCCACCTCCTGGCCCTGGCGGAAGACGCCGCTCTGCCAGAGCATGGCGTCCACGAGGGTGGTCTTGCCGTGGTCCACGTGGGCGATGATGGCGAAGTTCCTGAGATCCTGGCGCAGCGTCTTGGGCATGGGTTTCCTGATGCCGGCGGCCGTTCCGCCCTCCCCGGCCGGGGGCGCGGAGGAGGCAGGATAATGGCCGAACGGGAGCGGGAGGGCAAGCGGGGGCGGGCCTCCCGGGGCGTTTCCCACCCCACCCCGAACTTGCTAGGCTAAGGGCCTCTGGCGAAAAGCTTTTTCGTCTCCCCGCAGGCATCCCGCGGAGGCCCCGGGCCCGTGAGATTCTCTTTTTTCATGATGCCCCTTCACGACCCGTCCGAGAACCCCGCCCTGGCCTTCGAGCGGGACATCGCCCTCGTCCGGCTGGCGGACGAGCTGGACTTCGACGAGTTCTTCATCGGGGAGCACCACTCCGGGGGCTGGGAAACCATGCCCTGCCCGGAGATGGCCCTCGCTAAGGCCTCCGCCCACGCCCACCGCATCCGGCTGGGGACCTCGGTCGTCGGACTCCCCTACCACCATCCCTTCCACGTGGCCGAGCGCATCGCCTTCCTCGATCACCTGACCCGGGGGCGGGCCATCCTGGGGGTCGGGCCCAGCAGCCTGACGACCGACATCAAGCTCTTCGGCCTCCCGCCGGA
>MGDP01000012.1 GCA_001790955.1 Candidatus Tectomicrobia bacterium RIFCSPLOWO2_12_FULL_69_37 | reverse complement strand
GCCTTCCTCGATCACCTGACCCGGGGGCGGGCCATCCTGGGGGTCGGGCCCAGCAGCCTGACGACCGACATCAAGCTCTTCGGCCTCCCGCCGGAGGCGCACCGGCCGATCATGGACGAGTCGCTGGACATCATCGTGAAGCTCCTCGAGTCGCCCGAGCCCTTCGACTACGAGGGGAAGTACTGGAAGCTCCGGAACGTGCGCCTCCAGCTCCGCTCCTACCAGCAGCCCAGGCTCCCCCTCGCCATCGCTTCGGCGGGGAGCCCCCACGCGATGGAGCTCGCGGGCAAGTACGGCATGATTCTCTTTTCGATGGCGGGCAAGCCCGTGAGCGGGAAGCACCCCCTGGCGGAGCACTGGCCTCTCGTCGAAGCGAGCGCCGCCCGGCACGGGGTGACCGTCTCGCGGAAGGACTGGCGCGTCGTGACCTTCGTCTACCTGGCCGAGACCCGCGAGCGGGCCTGGGCCGACGCCGAGGCCGCCATCCGGCGGGACATGCATTACTTCATCACCATCGGCATCAAGGGCGTCTACGAGGCCTACCCCGGCCAGCCCGTGAGCGAGCTCACCCCGCGGTCGGCGGCCCAGGTTCGCCGGTGGATCATCGGCACCCCCGACGACGCCATCGCGGCCATCGAGCGCTTCCAGGAGGAGACGGGGGAGTTCGGCGGCCTGATGCTCACCACCCACGAGTGGGTGGAGCCGGCCAAGGTCCGGCGCTCGCTGGAGCTCTTCGCCCGGTACGTGATGCCCCACTTCCGCGGGCACACCCTCGACCTCCAGGACGAATGGCGGCGCACCCAGGCCGCGTCGGCGGCGGGGAGGCTCCCGGTCCTGGGCCAGCCCGCACCCCACGGGAGCCACGACGGCCGGAACAATCTGTCTTTTACTTGACGGGCTGGACCTGAAGAGGAGGAGGCGCCTTTGAACCAGCTTGCGCCGAACGTGTTTTACGCGAACCGCTATCCAACCTTCGGCGGCGTAGCGACCCGGGAGGGCGTGGTGGCGGTGGACGGCCCCATGAAGCCCACCGACGCGGCCGAGTGGCGGGCTTTCCTGGAGTCGAAGGGGCCCATCCGATATATCATCCACACCGAGCATCACCAGGATCACATCGCCATCAACGGCCTCATGCCGGGCACCGTGGTGGCCAGCCGCCTGACCGACGCCGATTTCTTCAAATCCATCCCCTCGAGCGAGGTGGCCGTGGAGCGGATGCGGAAGTATGATCCCAAGGCGGGCGGGTTGCTGGACGGCTACCGGCTGCGGACCCCCGACTTTGTCTACGACGGCAGCCTCACCCTCCGGCTGGGCGGGGAGACGTTTCACCTCCGCCACTCGCCCGGTCACACGCGGGGGCAGACCCACGTCCACGCGGCCGAGTCCCGGGTCGTCTTCACGGGGGACAACATCACGCCCGGGAACTTCCCGTTCTTCCACTCGGCGTCGGTATGGGCGTGGTTTGACTCGCTGCTCCACCTGGAGTCGCTGGACGTGGACTGGTACGTGCCCGGCCACGGCGAGCCCTGCCGGAGGGACGAGGTCCCCCGGCAGCGCGCGAAGATGGAGGAGATCATCGGCGAGGTCCGCCGCCTCAAGCGGATGGGCAAGAGCCGGGAGGAGGTCCAGGAGGAGGCCCGCTACATCCACCGGCCGGGGCTCGACTATCCCCGCGTCTTGGGGCCGAGGGCTCAGGAGCTGGAGGCGGCGGGCCTCGGAGTCGTGTACGATGCCCTGGATGAACGCCCATGACGCCAAAGCGACCAGGAGATTCGGGGCTGCATCTTCCCCTGGGGGGCCTTTTGCGCCTCTTGGACATCTATAAGGAGAGAGACATGAAATTCGCCCGTGGTGTGATGCTGGCTTTCCTGGTGGTATCCCTTGCCGGGCTGGCGGGAGCCTATGCGGCCGGCGCCGCCGAGCAGGGGGGCGTGAACCTGGGCAGCCTCACGTGCAAGACCAATCCGGGCACGGGCGTTCACCTTCTTCTCATCTCCTCCGTGGCGGTCGAGTGCACCTTCAAGACCTCCGGGGGGGAGGAGATGTACAAGGGCGAGATCGGATTCCTGGGGGTGGACCTGAGCCGGAAGGAGGAGCAAACCCTGAACTTCACCGTTCTCGGCATCTCCCGGGACGTCAAGGTGGGCTCCTATCCCCTTGAGGGAGACTACCTCGGCGCCTCGGTGGCGGCGGGCATGCTTGGGAGAGGGGTCGGTTCCACCGCTCTCGTCGGGGGAGTGAGGAGGAGCTTCAACCTCGTTCCCTCCGCGGACACCTTCAAGGGCGCGGGGATCAGCGCGGGCGGGACCCGGATGCACCTGGAGCCCATGAAAAAGTAGCCGAACGCGCCGCCGCCGGCCCCCCCGCGCGAGGCTCCTCTCCCCCGAGGGGGGAATTCCTCCTCCCGGCTCGTTGCGGACGTGTTTCTTGAGGCCATGTCGGGCTAGCGGTATGATCCCGGTGAGGGGGATTCCGCTTCCTCACCGCCTGGATGGATGGAAGCCATGGACGCTGTTTTCCAGCAGCATCCCGCCGAGCTCCGCGACCCGGTCCTGATCCTGGCCTTCGCCGGCTGGAACGACGCGGCCGAGTCCGCCACCATTGCGGCCCGCTACCTGGTGGACCGGCTGGAGGGGGAGCGCTTCGCCTCGATCCCCTCGGATGACTTCTTCCAGTACTCCGATCAGCGCCCCACCGTCCGCCTCGATGAAAGGGGGCAGCGGCAGATCACCTGGCCAGCGAACGAGTTTTTCGTCTGCCGGCCCCGCCATTTCCCCCGGGACATCCTGGTGGGGGTGGGGGTCGAGCCCCATCTCCAGTGGAAGCGCTTCAGCCGGAACGTCCTCGATATCGTCCGCCGCTGCCAGGTGCGCCTCATCATCAGCATGGGCGCGTTCCTGGCCGGGGAGTCCCACACCGATCCCGTCCCCACCATCTGCCTCGCCACGGACCCGGCCCTGGTCCGGAACCTGGGCATCGAGGTCTCCCGCTACGAGGGGCCGACGGGCATCGTGGGCGTCATCCACAGCCTGATGCAGGACGAGCGCATGCCCGCCGTCAGCCTCTGGGCCAGCGTCCCGCACTACATCGCTGCGCTGCCCAACCCGAAGGCCTCCTTCGCCCTGCTCGACCGCCTGCGGGCGTTGTGCCGGATCCCCCTGGACCTGAGCGATCTGGAGCGTTCCGCGTCTCACTTCGACCAGCAGGTGGAGGAAGCCATCAGCCAGGATCCCAAGATCGCCAAGTACGTCTCCCAGTTCGAGAGCTCCGAGGAGATCGAGCCTGAGGAGGCGGACGAGCCTCTTCCCTCTGAGACGGCTGAGGAACTTCCCCCGGGAGAGCAGATCGCCGACGAGATCGAGGACTTCCTGCGCCGCCGCAAGAGCGGCACCGAGGAGGAGTAGGCCTCTTCCCGTTCAGAGATCCCCTTCGGCCGGGTTCCCTCGCTCTCCTCGTTCACTGTGAGATTCTGGCTCACCTCCGGGTGTGTGGCCCCGGGCGGTGTGAAGGACCGCTTCGGCGGTGAGCGGAAGCCTATCTCCAGGGGAATTCGGCTTGGTTGCGGGGTGCGGGGTGCGCGGGTTCATCCTGGCGGCGGGGCGGGGGGTGCGGCTGGGCCCCCTGGGGGAGCGCCTTCCCAAGCCCCTCTGGCCCCTGGGGGGGCTTCCCCTCATTTTCTTCGCGCTCCACAAGCTCCGCCTGGCGGGCGTGCGGGAGGTGGGGATCAACCTCCACCACGGTGCGGAGGCCGTCCGGGCGGCGGTGGGGGAGCGCCCCCTCGGCCTCGAAGCGCGCTATTTCTTCGAGGCCGAGATCCTGGGGACGGCGGGAGGCCTCAAGAACGCGGAGGGCTTCCTGTGCGAGAGGGGGGAGCCTTTTTTCGTCCTGAACGCCGACGCCCCCTGTGGTGCCGACCTGAACGGGGCCCTCGATCATCATCTGCGCGGCGGCTTCCTGGCCACCCTGGTGCTGCGCCAGTCCCCCGAGGCGGGCCGCTACGGCTTGCTCGCGGCGGACGAGGGAGGCCGCCTGCGCCGCTTCCTCCGGGCCCGGGCCCCCGGAGCGGCCCAAGGCCTCCTGACCGAGGCCATGTTCACGGGGCTGAGCGTCCTCTCCCCGGCCGTCCTGGACCGCATCCCCGGGGGGCGCCCCTGCGGGATCTCGGAGGAGATCTATCCCCCCATGATCGCGGAGGGCGTCCCCCTGGGCGCCGTTCTCACCACCGCCCCCTGGGCGGATGTGGGCACGCCGGAGCGCTTCCTGGCCGCGCATGAGGACCTTCTCGCGGGCCGGTTCCTCCCCGAGTTCCCGTGGCCCGGGGAGGATCATGTGCTGGTGGCCGGGGCGCCAGTGGAGTGGGGAGAGGGGCGGATTGAGCCGCCGGTGCTGGTGTCGAGCGAGGCCCGGCTGGGGCGCGGAGCCTCCGCCGGCCCTTTCTCCGTCCTGATGAGCGGTGCTACCCTGCTTCCAGGCGCGTCGGTTTCCCGGTCAGTGGTGTTTCCCGGCGCCCGGGTGGCCGCCGGTGCCAGGCTCGACAGGTGCATCGTGGGGCCCGGCGCGTCGGCGGCCTCCGCCGGGGAGGAGGTCCGCCGGTCGGTGTTCCTGGATGGAGAGGCCGGATCGGTTCCCTTCGGAGATTGACGGTCCGCGCTGGGGAGCGCCCCCGGCGTCTTGAGGACCTCGTGAGGAGGCGGGAATGCGGGAGCGCACCGCGGTTGCTTCGCTCAAGGTCGGCCGTTCCCCGGTGTTCGCCCAGCGCGGGGTGGTAGCGACCAGCCAGCCCCTCGCCGCCGAGGCAGGGCTGCAGATCCTCCGCGAGGGCGGGAACGCGGTGGACGCCGCCGTCGCCGCGGCCGCAACCCTGAACGTGGTGGAGCCCCAGTCCACCGGCATCGGCGGGGATATGTTCATGCTCTATTGGAGCGCGAGGGAGCGGAGGCTCTTCGGCCTGAACGGGAGCGGCCGGGCACCCAAGGCCGCCACCCCCGCGCGCTACCGCGAGGCCGGCTTCGAGAAAATGCCGGACGCGGGCGTTTTTTCGGCCACCGTTCCCGGCGCCGTGGACGGGTGGTGCGCCGCCATCGAGCGCTGCGGCAGCGGGAAGATGTCCCTCAAGGCCCTCCTCGCCCCAGCCATTCACTACGCCGAGAAAGGGTTCCCCGTCTCTCCCATCATCGGGAACGCGTGGCGGAACCAAGAGCCCAAGCTCTCGAAGTGCGAGCCCTCGGTGAAGACCTATCTTCCCTCCGGCCGGGCGCCGAGGGCGGGGGAGGTGTTCCGCAACCCGAAGCTCGCGGCCTCCCTGCGGGCGGTCGCCGAGGGCGGCCGGGAGGTATTCTACGAGGGCGCGATCGCCAAGGAGATCGTGCGCTACTCGAAGGAAGTCGGCGGCCTGTTCGAGATGGAGGACTTCGCGGCCACCCGCTCCACCTGGGTTGAGCCCATCCGGACCTCCTACCGCGGCCACGAGCTCTGCGAGATCCCCCCGAACGGCCAGGGGCTTGCCGCTCTCCTGTGCCTGAACATCGTCGGGGAGGACCCGGTCGGGGACTTCAGCTACGGCTCCGCCGATCACCTCCACTTCATGATCGAAGCTATGAAGCTCGCCTTCGCCGACCGGAGCCGCTACATCGCCGACCCCGGCATGGCCGACGTGCCCATCCCGGGGATGCTCTCCAAGGGCTACGCCAAGGAGAGACGGAAGCTCATCCAGCCCGGCCAGGCGGGGGACCCGGCCCCCGGCGCCCCTCACGGGTGGAGCGACACTATCTACCTCACCGCCGCCGACGCCGAAGGGAACATGTGCTCGTTCATCAACAGCCTGTTCTCTCAGTTCGGCTCCGGCGTCGCGGGCGGGGAGACGGGCATCATGCTCCAGAACCGGGGTTGGGGCTTCGTCCTCGAGGAGGGCCACCCCAACTGCATCGCGCCGGGCAAGCGCCCCTTCCACACCATCATCCCTGGTTTCGTGATGAAGGACGGGGAGCCCTGGATGAGTTACGGCGTCATGGGCGGCGACATGCAGCCCCAGGGCCACGTGCAGGTGCTCTCCAACATGCTGGACTTCGGGATGGACATCCAGGAGGCCATCGACGCGCCCCGATTCCGGGTGCTGGGCGGGCGCAAGGTGGCGGTCGAGAACGGGGTGCCCGATCCTGTCCTCGAGGAGCTCCGTCGGCGGGGCCACGAGGCGGAGCGGGCCGGGGGCTACGAGGGCTTTGGCGGCGGGCAGGGCATCGTGTGCCTCCCCGGGGGGGTCTATATTGCGGGCTCCGACCACCGCCGGGACGGCTGCGCCGTCGGTTTCTAGGCGGGCGAGCGAGGAGGCCATGGCGCACCGGGTGCTCGCGCTGCTGGGGATCCTCTTGGCGGCGGCGACCCCTGGTTTCGCGGCCATCGAGGATGACTGTCTCTTCTCGGGCCGCGTGTCCGGGGAGAGCGGCTGGCGCCCTCTGCACCCGGGTCTCGAGGTGCGGGAGATCATGGTGCGCTTCGAGGATTCCTCGGTCGCGCGGCTCTCCGGGGTGCGGGCGGCTCCGGGGCGGTTCCACGTCCGGCTCCACTGGAATCCAAAGTCGGCCCCCTCGGGGGAGAGCGCGGCGGAGGTGGCCAAGCTCACCGGGGTGTCCGTCGTCGTCAACGCCAGCTATTTCGACGAGAACGGCCGCCCCCTGGGTTTTTTCCTCGCGGGGGGGAAGGTGTACAACCGGAGGATCCTGTTTCGGGGGAGAACCGAGGCCCTCCATCTCGGCGCGGTGTTCTTCGTCCGCTCGGGGACGGAGGCGATGGGCATCGTCAGCCGGGAGGCCTTCGAGGCCGGAGGCATGCGGGAGGCGTTCCAGGCTGGCCCCTACCTCGTTCGCGAGGGCCGGCCCGTCATGGGCATCGAGCGCTACCGCGAATACTGGCGGCCGGCACGGCGGAGCGTGCTGGCCTTCGAGGGGGACGGGCGCCTGCTCGTTCTGGTGAGCGAGCCCGAGGGCCGCGGCCTCTCCTGGTGCGAGCTTCAGTCGTTCCTGGCCCGGCCCGAAGCGCTGGGAGGGCTCGGCGTGGCCGAGGCGATGAATTTGGATGGGGGGTCGAGTTCCCAGCTGCTCGTTCAGGCGGCGGGCTACCGGGGGGAGACGGCGGGAAGGCCCGTGCCGGCCTTCCTGCTCCTGGTTCCGCGGCAAGAGAGCCGGTGAGGCTTCCGGAGGGAGGAGGCTCGTCCATGGCCCGGGTGCGTGACATCATGACCACCAACGTCGTGACCATCAGCCTCGACGAGAGGCTCGACCTCGTGGACGAGATTATGACGAGCGCGAACATCCGCCACATCCCCGTCACGAAAGGAGGCAGCGTCGTCGGGATCGTCAGCCAGCGCGACCTGCTCCGGGCGAGGCTCTCCTCCTTGGGCGGCTACTCCAGTCGGGAGGACCAGCAGTTCCTCCGGGACGTGGACGTGGCCGAGGTGATGACGAAGGACGTCCGGTGCGCCGACCCCAATGAGTCCGTGGTGCACGCCGCGAAGCGGATGATCGAGGCCAAGATCGGCTGCCTGCCCGTGGTGGACAAGGACGGGGAGCTGGTCGGGCTCATTACCGAGACGGATGTCATGCGCCACTTCGCCGAGACCGCATCCGACTGATCGGGGGGGGCAGATGCCGAACCGGGACATGGAGGGGAAGGTGGCCGTGGTCGCCGCCGCGAGCCGGGGGCTGGGCCGCGCCTCGGCCCGCGCCATCGCCTTGCGGGGCGCCCGCGTGGCCATCTGCGCCCGCCGCGAGGGCGATGCCGCCGAGACCGCCCGCGCCATCTCCGAGGAAGCGAACGTCGAGGTGTGGCCCTGCGCGGCCGACATGGCCACGGCCGGGGGGGTGCGGGCCTTCGTCCAGGGAGCGGGGCGGCGCTTCGGCGGGATCGACGTCCTGGTCTGCAACGCCGGCGGCCCTCCCGGCGGGGGCTTCGGGATGTTCTCGGACGAGGATTGGCGGCGCGCCGTCGACCTCACCCTGATGAGCGCCGTCCGCCTGGTGCGCGAGGCCCTTCCCTTCATGAAGGGGCGGGGCGGGGGGCGCATCCTGTTCATCGGCTCCAGCTCGGTCCGCGAGCCCCTCGACGACATGGTGCTGTCGAACGTCCTTCGCCCGGCGGTGGCCGGGCTCTCGAAGTCCCTCGCGCGGGAGCTCGCGCCGGAGAACATCCTGGTGAACGTCATCGCGCCGGGGACCATCCTCACCGACCGGGTCCTGGAGACGCGCACGGCGCGGGCGGAGCGGCTGGGAGTTCCGGTGGAGGAGCTCCTCCGCGAGACGGCGGCGGGGATCCCGCTCAAGCGGATCGGAGAGCCCGACGAGTTCGGCCGGACGGTGGCTTTCTTGGCTTCGCCCGAGGCCAGCTACATTTCCGGCGTCACCCTGGTCGTGGACGGGGGGCGGGTGCGAGGGCTGTGAGGGAGGGGGGCGGCCCGCCGCGCGCGGAGAGCGGCGCGCGCGCCGGCGTTCAGCGCGGCTTCGGGTTTTCGACGAAGCCCCGGAGGTCATCCCGCTCCTCGCTCTCGCGCCGCCGTTCCTTCTCGATCGCCTCCTTCTTCTCGTAGGCCACGATCTGCTCTCGCAGGGAGGTGAAGAAGCCCTCCGGGCCGGCGAAGAACGCGGGGCCGGCGGCCGCCGAGAGCTCCACGCGGGTACGCCCGTTCGGCAGGCGGAAGAAGAACACTCCCCGGGTGGCGCTTGAGCCGCCGGTCACGATCCGGCCTTTTTCGATGCTGGCCTCGCTGATCGTCTCCCCCGACAGGTTCACCACCCGCACCGCCGCGGCGAAGACGATCTCATAGGGCTTCTGGAATACGACGAAAGGCCCCCCCGACGGCTGGAGGGTGGGGAGAAGGTCCGTCGAGGGCGCCGCGCAGCCTGAGAGAAGGATCGCACCCGCCCAAACAAGCCATTTCCGCATCGCGCGCCGCCTCCCGCGAGTCGGGCCCGCTTCGAGTATAGCACAGGCCTTCGTTGACACTTGAACGGAGCCGCCTTCATACTGCCCGGTTGCCGTCTTTTTTCCTCCAGCGGCATTCGACGGGATGGAGGCGAGCTTCCTGCCAATGGACGAGATCGTCATCGAGGGGGCCCGGGAGCACAACCTCAAGAACGTCTCGCTCCGACTCCCCCGCGAGCAGTTCATCGTCGTGACCGGGCCCAGCGGCTCGGGCAAGTCCTCCCTCGCCTTCGACACCATCTACGCCGAAGGCCACCGCCGCTACGTCGAGAGCCTCTCCACCTACGCGCGGCAGTTCCTCGAGCGCGTGGACAAGCCCGACGTGGACTTCATCGAGGGGATCAGCCCGGCCATCGCCATCGAGCAGTACAACCCCGTCAAGCACTCCCGCTCGACCGTCGGGACGGCCTCGGAGATCTATGACTACCTGCGGCTCCTCTTCGCCAAGGCAGGAGGGATCCACTGCCCCGCGTGCGGGAAGCCTGTCCGCCCGGCCACGGTGGACAGCACGGTGGGCCTCCTGCTGGAAGGGTTCCAGGGGGCAAGGGGCTTCGTCCTGTTCCCCCTGGCTCCCGTCTCCCCCGGGGAGCTGGAGGGGCGCCTCGCCGCCCTCCAGGCCCAGGGCTTCATCCGCCTCATGATGGAGGGAGAGGTGCTGGACGCCGCCCCGGGGCACGCCGGGCGGCTGCTGGAGAAGCTCACGGGGGCCGCGGGCGAGGCGCCCAAGAGCCGGGGGCGGAGAGCCGCTCCCGCGGCCGGGCCTCTCCTGCGGGGGCTCCGCGTGGTGGCCGACCGGCTGGTGTTCTCCGCCGGGAACCGCGCCCGGCTGGGGGAGGCGTTCGAAACCGCCTTCCGCGAGGGGGAGGGGGTGGCCGAGGCGCAGGTGGTGGACGGCCCCCTGCTCCGCTTCAGCCAGCGCCTGGAGTGCTGCGGACGGAGCTTCGAGCCGCCCACGCCCCTCACCTTCAGCTTCAACAACCCGCAGGGGGCCTGCCCGGAGTGCGGCGGCTTCGGCAACACCCTGAACCTCGACGAGGCGCTCATCATCCCGAACCCCAGGCTGACCCTGGCCCAGGGCGCCGTGGAGCCCTGGACGCGCCCCCGCTACCGCCGCCACTTCGGCAAGCAGCTCCAGGAGGCGGCGGAGCGGGAGGGGCTCGACATCCACCGGCCCTGGCAGGACCTGCCCAAGAAGCAGAAGTGCACGGTGCTGGAGGGCTCCGAGGCGCTGCTGGGCGTCTTTCCCTTCTTCGAGCGCCTGAAGCGGAAGAAGTACAAGGTCTGGGTGCGGGTGTTCATCCGGCGCTACCAGACCCTCCAGCAGTGCGCCTCCTGCGGCGGCGCGCGCCTGCGCCCGGAGGCCATGTGGGTGAGGCTGGGCGGGGAGACCATCGCCGGCCTCTGCGCGATGCCGGTCGAGAAGCTGCGGGCGTACTTCCAGGCCCCGCCCCTCACCCCGGAGCAGCACGAGCGCGCGCGGGACATCCTCAAGCAGGTCCGCGACCGCCTGGAGTTCCTCCACGAGGTGGGCCTCGACTACCTCACCCTCGACCGCGAGACCCGCACCCTGAGCGGGGGGGAGCACCAGCGCATCAACCTCGCGAACCAGCTCGGCGCCCACCTGACCGGCACCCTCTACATCCTGGACGAGCCCACCATCGGGCTCCACCCCCGCGACAACGCGCGCCTCATCCACATCCTCAAGGGGCTGGTGGAGCGGGGCAACACCCTCCTCGTGGTGGAGCACGACCGGGACGTGATCGAGCAGGCCGACCACATCGTGGACCTGGGCCCCGGCGCGGGGGAGCGGGGGGGAGAGGTGGTCTTCGCCGGGCCCCGGCGGGATCTGCCCGGCTGCGCTGTCTCCGTGACGGCCAAGTACCTGACCGGCGCCCGGCGGGTCATCCCCCGGAGGCCCCGGGAGCGCGCCGGGGCGAACGGGCGGGTGCTCACCCTGCTCGGCGCGAGCGAGAACAACCTCAAGGAGGTGGACTTCCGCGTGCCGCTCGGAAAGCTCGTCGCCGTGACCGGGGTGTCCGGCTCGGGCAAGAGCACCCTGGTCCACGACACCCTCTTCCCGGCGCTGGCGCGGATCCTCCACGACTCGAAGGACCCGATCGGCCGCTTCCGGGAGATCCAGGGGTTCGAGCAGCTGAGCGCGGCGGTGCTGCTCGACCAGAGCCCCATCGGCAAGAGCCCCCGCAGCAACCCCATCACCTACCTCAAGGGATACGACTCCGTCCGCCGCCTCTTCGCCGAGACGGCCGCCGCCCGGGGCCTGGGCTACGGCCCGGGGCACTTCTCCTTCAACTCGGCGGGCGGCCGGTGCGAGTCCTGCGCCGGGAGCGGCTTCCAGAAGATTGAGATGCACTTCATGGCCGACCTCTACGTCCGCTGCGCCGACTGCGAGGGCAAGCGCTTCAAGCCCCAGGCCCTGGAGGTCCGCTACAAGGGGCTGAGCATCCACGAGGTGCTCAACCTCACCGTCGAGGAGGCGAGCCTCTTCTTCGACGACGTGCCCTCCATCGTCTCGAAGCTCCTCGTCCTGCGCGACGTGGGGCTCGGCTACCTGCGCATCGGCCAGCCCGTGAACACCCTCTCGGGCGGCGAGGCCCAGCGCCTCAAGATCGCCGGCCACCTGGCCGCGAAGCCCCCGCGCGGCGTTCTCTACCTCATGGACGAACCCACGACGGGCCTCCACTTCCAGGACGTCGAGCGGCTGCTGGAGGTCCTCCTCCGCCTGGTCGCCTTGGGAAACACCGTGGTGGTGGTCGAGCACAACCTTGACGTCATCCGGGCCTCGGACTGGATCGTGGACCTGGGCCCCGAGGGCGGGGACGCGGGCGGCCGCATCGTGGCCGAGGGGCCGCCGTCCCAGGTGGCCCAGTGCCCGGGCTCCCGCACGGGCGCCTACCTGCGGGCCTACTTCGAGAAGCACCCCGCGGCGTAGCGCGCCATGCGCCGGGGATGGGTCCGGGCCCTCGCAGGCGCCGCCCTCCTTCTGCTCCTCGCGGGCGCCGTCCGGCATCTCTATCCTCCCCTCCGCCATCCGGTGGACGCGCTGCTGCTGGCCCAGGCCTTCCTCGCCGGGGAGGAGAAGAGCTGGCTCGCCCGCCGGACTTCCTCTCCCGGCCGCAGGGAGGAAATCGCGGACGGGGCGCCGCTCGACCTCCACCTCCCGGGCGGATCCGACGCCCCGCGCGGGTGCATCCTCCTCGCCCACGGGATGACGGACGCGGGACGGCGGGACCCCCGCCTCCTCGCCTTCGCGCGGATCCTCGCCCGCCTGGGCTTCGCCGTGGCCGCTCCCGAGCTCCCCGGCATGCGCCGCTTCCGGCCCGACGAGGAGGATGTCGCCCGCCTCGCCTCCTCCTTTGCGTGGCTCGACGGCCGGCGCGCCCCCGCGTCCCCGCGCTGCGGCCTCATGGGCTTCTCCTTCTCGGCGGGGCCCGTCCTCCTGGCGGCGGCCAAGCCGGAGGTGAGGGAGCGCGTGGGCTACGCGGCGGCGGTGGGGGCCTATTTCGGTCTGCGCGGGGTGCTTCGCCACCTGACCACGGGCGGAGGGGGCGGCGCGCCCGCCTTCCCGGGCGGGCCGCCCGTGCGCGCCGGGAAGTGGCTCTTCCTCCGCTACAACGCGGGCCTCCTCGGCCTGGAGGGATACGAGGCGGAGGTGGAGGCCATCGTGCGGCTCAAGCTGGCGGACGAGGGGTCGGACATCTCCGCCCTCGTCTCCCGGCTTCCCGCGCGTGCGGGGCCCGTCCTGGCCCTGATGGAGAACCGCGACCCGGCCCGCTTCGACGGCCTCTTCCGCGCCCAGCCCCCCGAGCTCCTCCGGCGGGTGGAGGCGTGGTCGCTCAAGGGAGCGGCGGGGCGGGGCCGCTTCCCGCTCTTCCTCCTGCACGGCCGGGGCGACCCCTTCATCCCGCCCTCGGAGAGCCTCCGCCTGGCGGAAGAGGCCCGGCGCGTGCCGGGGCGCAGGGTGCGCCTGCTGATCCTGTACTCCCTCGGCCACGTGGACCCGGCCCGGGCGGGTTTCTCCCTCGCTGTCCTGATGGAGGGGGCCCGCCTGCTCGGCTTCCTCTCCGAGGTGATGAGCGCGATGGAAGGGGGGTGAGGCCTTGCCCCCCGGCGCGCTGGCCCGGGAGCGGGCGGGATGGTACATATGGGCGTCCATCCCTGAGCCGGGGAGACCGCCATGGCCGAGACGCAGACCCAAGCGGCGCCCGTCGTCCGGACCGTCCGCGCCGAGTGGAGAGGTGGTGGACCGCTGGACGCTCGCCGCCCCCCGCTGAGCGCGGCGCGCGGCCGATCCGAGGGAAGACGCCCCGCTTGATTGACGCGAGCCACGCCACCGGCCTCATGTTCGCCGCCTTCGCCCTGACGGCGTGGTCGTCGCTCTCCTTCTTCATCCGGGCGGCCATGAAGGACGCCCCCCTCCTCCAGACTACCGCCACGACCACCACCTGCAACGCCCTCCTGATGATCCCGGTGGCGTGGTTCTTTCTCTCCACGCCGGCCTTCCGGCCGCCGCGGCCGGGGACCTACCTCCTCCTCGCGCTGATCGCCTTCTTCATGATCGCCCTCTCCCGCCTCACCTACTACTTCGCCATCCGCCGCATCGGGCCCAGCCGCTCCATCCCCGTCGCGGCCAACACCCCGGTCGTCACCGCGCTGCTCGCCGCGCTTTTCCTGGGGGAGCCCCTCTCCCCCCGCATCTTCCTCGGCCTGGCGCTCTTCGTCGCCGGGGTGGCCACCGTGGTGCGCGCCGGGCCCGCCCGCGGGGCGGGCGGCGCGGCCACGCGGCGGGACGTGATCCTGGGCTACCTCGCAGCCGGGGCGACCACCTTCATCTGGAGCTCGACCGGGGTGATGATGAAGGCGGCGGGCAAGGACATGCCGCCCCTGGCGGTGGCCGCCATGGCCATCTGGCTGGGTGCCCCCATGGCCTGGGCGATCGCCTGGAGGTTCGAGCCGGGCCTCTCGCCCGGGCGCATCCCGGCGGGGAACTGGCGCTGGGTCCTCTGCGCCGCCCTCTGCCAGACGGTGGCCATCCCCTCCTACAGCCTGGCCATGAACCACACCCTGGCCGTGAACGTCTCCTCCATCACCTCCCTCCAGCCCCTCCTCGTCATCCTCCTCGCCCGCTTCTTTCTGCGGGACGCGGAGAACGTCAACTGGCGCCTCACCCTGGGGGCCGGCATGACCGTCGCGGGGACCCTGACGGTGGTGCTGTAGCGCGTGTTTAAAAAAAGGGGTGCGTAGTATCCCGTATTATCCCGGAAATCCCCGGACACCTCCCCTTCCTCCCGCGTTTTTTTTTCGCGTGAATGTCCGTGAAAAACGTGGCCACCTCCCGTCCCTCCTCCGGGGACGCGGACGCGCCCGCGGATGGGCGCGCCCCGCTCCCTCCGGCAATGTAACCGCTGACGGCGGAAACCCTCTTACCTCAAGTTCCCGCTGGTTCCGGATCCCCGTCCCAGGCTCCCCGTATGGGGCGGATTGCCTCGCGTCATTTCCGTAACTTGCGCATATTGCCCCGGCTGAGGCCGCGCGCGGGGGTCCGGAATCGCGGCGTCGTTTTCGGACCCCCGCCGTCCGGCCGATTCGGGAATTCCCCCCGGGATTTTCCGGAAATTCCCCGCCCCGGCGCTCTTCCGGTGGAGGAAACCCGGATTTCGGACTCTCGTGGGGAACTCCACCCGCCGGGGAGGCGGCTCCCCCGGCGCGCCGGGCGGGGGCGCAGGAACGGCGATTGCAACGCGAAGGGGGAAATCGGCGCGCGGAATCTGCGCCCGGGCCCTTCCATCGCACGATCCCGGAGTCCTCTCTCAGCGCGGTTCAAGGAGGCGGGTCATGAAAATCACCATCAGCGTCATCAAGGCGGACGTCGGCTCGGTCGGGGGCCACATCGCCCCCTCGCGCCGGCTCATGGAGACCGTGCGCGCCCACGTCGCCAAGGCCGGCAAGGGGCTCCTCATCGACAGCTACGTCAGCCAC
>MGDP01000011.1:552-34413 GCA_001790955.1 Candidatus Tectomicrobia bacterium RIFCSPLOWO2_12_FULL_69_37 | reverse complement strand
TCGACGGCCCCTCGGCGGCGGCCACCACCTACGACAACTCCAAGAACTTCGGCACGGCGATCGAGGCCGGCTTCCGCTGGAGCATCTACAGCCAGTTGAGGCTGAACATGGTCGGCTCCTACCTGGCGGCCGGCGACTACGGCGTGGTCCAGGGCTCGGGCAAGGCGAAGGACGACGCCTGGGCCGTCTACTACGAGCTCATCCACACCTGGTAGGCGGAACCCGCACGCAGCACGGCCCGGGGGGCTCCGGCCCCCCGGGCTTTTTTTGCCCGGGAGGGGGCTTCTGGAGTCCCGGGTCCGCGATGTTGACACCCTTCCCGCCGGGTTTTACCCTTCCCGCCGAGGATGGCCCAGGGCCCGAGGGCCCCGGCCGCGCGCCTCGGCGTACCCGCCCCGCCGGGCTCCGCCGGCAGTGTGGAAAGACGGGTGAAATCCCACGCCATCTCCTGAAATTCGCCCCTTGCTCGTCCCGGACAGGACTCGTGGACCGGGTGGAATCCACTGGTCCGGGCGCCTCTCCGGGTTCGCGTTGCGCCTGGGTTCGGGGTAGGGGCCCCGCCGGGGCGTGAAGTGCTCGAAAGGAAAAGGCAATCATGCGCAAATATCATCTGCTCGCACCCGGTCCCACCCCCGTCCCGCCCCAGGTCCTCGAGGCCATGGCGCGCCCCCTCGTGCACCACCGGACGAAGGATTTCGAGGCCCTCTTCGCCGAGGTGCGGGCGGGCCTCTCGTGGCTCCACCAGGACAAGGGGGACGTCATAATCCTCGCCGCTTCAGGCACCGGGGGGATGGAGGCCGCCGTGGCCAACCTCCTCTCGCCGGGGGACGGTGCCTTGGTGGTGGAAGGCGGCAAGTTCGGGGAGAGGTGGACCGAGATCTGCAAGGCCTACGGCATGGCGGCGGACGTCCTGCGGGTCGAGCCCGGCTATTCGCTGCGGCTGGATGAGCTGGAGAGCCGCCTCGACCCCGCGCGCCACAAGGCCGTCTTCGTCCAGGCGAGCGAAACCTCGACCGGCGCCAAGCACGATGTCCGGGCCCTGGGCGGGCTCCTCAAGAGGAAGGCGCCCGGCACCCTCCTCGTCGTGGACGCCATCACCGCCCTCGGAGTCTACGACCTCCGCCCCGCCGAGTGGGGGATAGATGCGGTGGTGGGCGGGAGCCAGAAGGCGCTCATGCTCCCGCCCGGTCTCGCCACCATCTGGCTGAGCGAGAGGGCTTGGGCCGCTGCGGCCAAATCGCGCAGCCCGCGCTACTATTTCGACCTGCGCATCGAGCGTAAGGTCCAGGCCAAGAACACGACGGCATGGACCCCCGCCATCTCCCTCATCGTGGGCCTCAAGGTGGCCCTCGGGATGATGCGGGAAGAGGGGCTCGACGCCATCTTCAAGCGCCACGCCAGGCTCGCCGCGGGCGCCCAGGCGGCGGCCGGGGCCCTGGGGCTCGATATTTTCCCCCAGGATCTGCGGAGCGAGAGCGTCACCGCCGTGCGGGTGCCCGAGGGGGTGAACGGCAAGGCCATCCCCGATCGGATGCAGGACGCCTACGGCGTCACCATCGCGGGGGGGCAGGGCGAGCTTGCGGGCAAGATCTTCCGCATCGGCCACCTCGGCTACGTGGACGAATCGGACGTGCTCACGGCGGTGGGCGCCCTGGAGAACGTCCTGACGGACCTGGGCCGCCGCGTGGAGCGCGGAGCAGGGGTGGCCGCCGCCCAGAAGATGTTGCTGGGATGAACGCGACCTACAGGGTGCTTATCGCCGATCAGCTTTCCCCGCGGGCGGAGGAGATCCTCCGCGCCGAGAAGGATTTCGAGGTCATCAACCGGCCTGGGATTCCCCGCGAAGAGCTCCTCCGCGCCGTCCCCGAGATGGACGCCCTCCTCGTCCGCAGCGCCACCCAGGTGGACGACGCCGTCCTGGGGGCGGGCGAGCGGCTGAAAGTGGTGGCTCGGGCGGGCATCGGAGTGGACAACGTGGACCTCGACGGGGCCAGCCGGCGGGGAATCCTCGTCGTCAACGCGCCGGACGGGAACGTCATCACGACGGCCGAGCACACGATGGCCCTCTTGTTCGCCCTGGCGCGGAAGGTCCCGGCCGCCGTTTCCTCCGTGAAGTCGGGCAAGTGGGAGCGCAACCGCTTCGTGGGGAGCGAGCTCCACGCGAAGACGCTGGGGGTGGTGGGGCTGGGCCGCATCGGCTCGACCGTGGCCCAGCTCGCGCGGGGGATCGGGATGAACCTGATCGCCTACGACCCCTACATCTCGGCCGACGCCGCCGCCAAGCGGGGGGTGAAGCTGGTTTCCTTCGACGAGGTCCTCGCCCAGTCGGACTACATCACCCTCCATGTCCCCAAGACTTCCGAGACCGAGAGCCTCATCGGCGCGGAGGCGATCGCGAAGATGAAAAAGGGCGTGCGGATCATCAACTGCGCGCGGGGCGGGCTCGTGGATGAGGCCGCCCTGGCCGCGGCGCTCGATACCGGCAAAGTGGCCGGAGCGGCCATGGACGTCTATTCCACGGAGCCCCCGCAGGCGGATCATCCCCTGGTCGGGCGCGAGAACGTCGTCTGTACCCCCCACCTGGGCGCCTCGACGGCCGAGGCGCAGGAGAACGTGGCCATCAGCGCCGCGGATCAAGTGGTGGCCTTCCTCACCAAGGGGGTGGTGCGCCACGCCGTCAACCTCCCGGCGCTGGGGCCGGACGTGCTGGAGCAGATCGGGCCCTACCTCCAGCTGGCCGATCGGCTCGGGCATTTCCTCGCCCAGCTGGTGGAAGGGGGCGTCAAGCGGCTCGAGGTCATCTACGGCGGCCGGCAGGATGTGCCCATCGGCCCCCTTTCGGCATCGGCGCTCAAGGGGTTTCTCGGGAAGTTCCTGAGCGGGGCGCGCGTCAATCTCGTAAACGGCCCCCTGCTCGCCAAGGAGCGGGGCATCGAGGTGGTGGCTTCCACCCGGAGCGAGACGGAGAAGTACACCAACCTCATCGAGCTGAAGGCGGCGACCAGCGAAGGGGAGCGCTCGGTGGCGGGCACGATCGTCGGGGAGGAAGAGCCCCGCATCGTGCAGATTGATCATTTCGGCGTAGACGTGACCCCCGAGGGCTACAAGCTAGTCTTCACCAACGAGGACCGGCCCGGAATGATCGGCGCCATCGGCACTCTCCTCGGCAGCCACAAGATCAACATCGCCGGCATGCAGCTCGGCCGCACGAAGCGGAGCGCCCGTGCGGTCGCCGTGCTCGCTCTCGACGACCCCATTCCAGACGAGGTGATGGAGAAGATCCGCTCCATCCCGAATATCTATGACGCGAAGCTCGTCCGCCTCTAGGAAGGCGGGATCCGGAGAGAACCTCCGTGGGGCGAGCCGCAACCTCGCTCTGAGGGCCATGCCGGCCGGGTCGAAGGTGTTCCTCCCCGAGCAGGCCCGGCGCAAGCACCTCCTGGAGGAGCGCCTCCTCGCGGTCTTCCGGCGGTGGGGTTTCCGCGAGATTGTGACCCCCGTCTTCGAGTTCTACGTCCCGAGCCCCGCGGGCGAGGCTCGCGACGCCCAGACCTTCCGCCAGGTGGATCGCGAGTCGGGTGAGATGCTGGCGCTCCGGGCGGACATGACGCCCCAGATCGCCCGGGTGGCGGGCACCCTGCTGGCCGATCAGCCCCGTCCGCTGCGGCTGTGCTACTTGACGAACGTCTTCCGCCACGCGCACGTGGCGGGGCTTCTCCAGCGGGAGTTCTGGCAGGCGGGGGTCGAGCTCATCGGACTGATGTCGCTCGAGGCCGACGCCGAGATGATCGCCATCGCCGTGGAGTGCTTGCGGACGGCCGGGGTGGAGAAGTTCCGGATGTCCCTCAGCCACACCGCTTTCCTCCGCGGCCTGCTGGACGCCCTGGGGCTGGAGGGAGCGCGGCGCGGCGAGGTGCTTGACGGCATCGCTCGGCGGGACGCCTCCGGCCTCGACGCGCTGCTGCGCGGCCTCCCGGGGAAGAAGGAGGACGCCCGCCAGCTCCTCGAGCTTCCCTCCCTCTTCGGGGGGAAAGAGGTGCTCGATCGGGCCGCGAAGCGGGTGCGGAACGCCTCCTCCAGGCGCGCCCTCCGCGAGCTCGCGCGCGTGCTCCGGCTGCTGGACTTCTATGGCCTGGCCGACCGGGTGCTCCTGGACCTGAGCGATTTCCGGGATTTCGATTATTATACCGGGGTCATCTTCGAGGGTTTCGTCGAGGGGTCGGGTTACCCGGTCTGCGGCGGGGGGCGCTACGACCGTCTCCTCGGCCTGTATGGGACCGACGGCCACGGCACCGGCTTCGCCCTCGACCTGGATCAGCTCCTTCGGATCGCGCCGGAGGACGGCGCCGCCGCCGAGGGGGCCGACTTCCTGGTGATCGATTTCACGAAGGAGAAACGCATCGGCGTCACCCTGGCCCGCGACCTCCGGGCCCGGGGATGGCAAGTGGCCCGCGACATCATCCGCCGCGGCCTCGACGCCTCGCTCGACTACGCGCGGCGCGCCGGGGTGTGGCGCTGCCTGGTGGTGGATGCGCAGGAGTCCCGGAGCGGGCGCGTGCGGCTGCTGGATCCCGCGGGACGGGAGCTGGGCCGCTGCAAGGCGGCCGAGCTAGCCGCCCGGGTCGGGGAGCGGAACCGAAAGGGGCGTCCGTGACATGAGCGTGCTGGCGGTGCTTGGCGGCCAGTGGGGCGACGAGGGCAAGGGCAAGGTCATCGACTGGCTTGCCGAGCGGGCGGACGTCGTGGCCCGCTACCAGGGCGGCGCGAACGCGGGCCACACCGTCGTCTTGAACGGCAAGCAGTACGTTCTCCACCTGGTGCCGACCGGCATCCTGCATCCGAACGTCCGCTGCATCATCGGCGCGGGCGTCGTTGTGGACCCGCTCGCCCTCGTCGAGGAGATCCAGTACCTGCGGGCGCACGGCGTCGAGGTGGGCGAGAACCTGATCGTGGGCAAGCGCACCCACCTCATCATGCCCTACCACAAGGTGCTGGATGCCCATATGGAGGACCTCCTCGGAGTCAACCGCATCGGCACGACCGGCCGGGGCATCGGCCCCGCCTACTCCGACAAGGCGGCCCGCCTTGGCGTGCGTGTCTCGGACCTGCTCGACGAGAAGATCCTCACCGAGCGCATCCGGGTGAGCCTGGCTCTCAAGCGGCGCATCCTGGGCGGCATCGGGCTCTCCGAGGAGGAGAGCCGGGCTCTTGACGAGGGGTACAACCTGGAGATGTGCAGGAAGGTGCGGGAGATCCTGGCTCCTCACGTGTGCAACACCGATGCCGAGATCCAGGGCGCGGTCGAGTCCGGCAAGCGCATCCTCCTCGAGGGCGCCCAGGGCGTCCTCCTCGACCTGGACATGGGCACCTACCCCTACGTCACATCGAGCAACACGGGGGTGGGTGGCGCGCTCAGCGGGCTGGGCCTTCCCTACGGCAAGCTGAGCGCCGTCGTCGGGGTGATGAAGGCCTACTGTACGCGGGTGGGGCAAGGGCCCTTTCCCACCGAGATCCACGGAGAGGAAGGGGAACGCCTGCGCTCGGCGGGCGGGGAGTACGGTGCCACCACCGGCCGGCCCCGCCGCTGCGGCTGGTTCGACGCCGTCGCCGCCAGGCATTGCATCCAGGTGACCGGCCTGGACGGGCTGGTGGTCACCAAGCTCGACATCCTGGACGGCCTGAAGGCCATCCGGGTCTGCGTGGGCTACGAGCTGGAGGGCAGGCGCCTCGCCGCCTTCCCGGCCGAGACGAGCACCCTGGAGAGGTGTGAGCCGGTCTACGAGGAGTTCCCGGGATGGTTGACCTCGACCGCCGGCGCCCGGTCGTGGGATGCGCTCCCCCCGCGCGCCCGGGACTATCTCGCCGCTCTCGAGCGCCTCACGGGGAAGAATATCTGGCTCGTCTCCACGGGGCCGGGCCGGGAGGACACCATCCAGGTGAGGGACCCGTTCGTCGCCTTGCCGGGGAGGGAGTCTTAGCTTTTTAGAGGTGCAAGGGGATGTGGGGGAATTTTCGGCCGCTGACGTTGTTCCTTCTGGCAGGGGTGCTGGCTTTCGCGTCAGCGGAGGGCGCCTTTGCCGCCGAGCGATCAGGAGCGCCCGCCCTGCGGCCTCCGGCGGCGCCGAGACGGCCCGCTCTGGAAACGCAGCCCGCCGACGCCAGGCTGCCCGGCTTCGGGAAGTTCCACGTGGTGCGGATCGACCGCGAGGGGATCTCCCCCCGCGAGGTCCGGATCGCGAGAGGGAGCACCGTCGTATGGTTCAACGCGACGCCGGGCTACTCCTCGGTGGTCTTCAACGAAGGGGAGTCCCTCCTGCGCGCCACCCAGTCGCCCACGCTCTTTTTCCTCGCGCCGGACGGCACCTACGTGAGCGCGGCATTCGGCCCGGGCGCCACGGCTAGCACGGCCTTCACCCGGGCGGGGACCTTCAACTACTTCGCCACCGGCTTGTCTCTCGCGGATCGGAACGCCTTCGCGCGGGTGGTGGTCGAGTGAGCGTCCGCCTGAAGGAGACGGGAGCGTGATGTCGGAAAGCGTGTCCCTCTGGATCGCCTTCGGCGCGGGGGTGCTGAGCTTCGCCTCCCCGTGCGTGCTCCCCCTCTTCCCGAGCTATCTCTCCTACTTGACGGGATTGACTTACGAGGAAATACAGGCCCGCGAGATGGCGCCCGGCGTCCGCTCGCTCGTCCTGATGAATTCGCTCTTTTTCATCGCGGGCTTCTCGGCCGTGTTCATCGCCCTGGGCGCGAGCTTCTCCTATGTGGGGAAACTGCTGTTTGAGTACCAGAACGGCATCCGGCTCGGAGGGGGGATTCTCATCACCATGTTCGGCCTCTACGTCGGGGACAGGGCTCTGGGCTTCCGGCTCCAGGCGGGCCTCTCCCGCCGGGCGGATTGGCTTGTGGCTGGAGCGGCGAGCCTGCTTCTTCTGGCTGGCTTGGCGGGCATCCGGGCCGGGGCACCCACCCTGGGTGGGGTGGCGGCGGCGGCGGCTCTCTATGCGGCGGCGGCCGTCTTCTTCCCGGCGCTTTCCCGGGAGAGGCGGGTCCACCTCAAGAGCAAGCCGGCGGGCTGGGCGGGGAGCTTTCTCGTCGGGGTCACCTTCGCCGCGGGCTGGACCCCATGCGTGGGGCCCATCCTGGGCAGCATCCTTCTCTTCGCAGGGACCCAGCAGACGGCGGGGAGGGGCGTCCTCCTCCTCTCCGCCTACTCCCTGGGCCTGGGCGTCCCGTTCCTGCTGAGCGGCCTGGGGGTCGGCTATTTTCTCCGGTACTACCAAAGCTTCCGCGCCTACTTCCGGGCCGTCGAGCTCGGAAGCAGCGCCATGCTTCTCATCGTGGGCGTGCTGCTCATCTCGAACTACCTGAGCGTGCTCTCCTCCTACCTCATCCTCTGGACGGGCTACACGGGCCTCTAGCCGGCTTTCAGGGAAAGGTCCGGATAGGGATTGCCGCGCCGGCGCACGGAAGGAAAGGGGCGCGCCTATTTCACCCCGAACCCCCGGAGCTCCCCCGAGGCTGGGCCTCGCTCGACTTGAACATCGTCCACCCGGGCCAGGGGCGGGCCCTCCCAGCACCAGGCGATGAGCTTTTCGAGGACCTCAGAGGGGCCTTCTGCCACGAGCTCGACCGCGCCGTCCGGGCGGTTGCGCACCCACCCGGCGAGGCCGAGGGCCTCGGCCTCCGCGCGGGCGCTCGCGCGGTACCAGACCCCCTGGACGCGGCCCCGGATCAGGAGGTGGACGCGCTCGCCCGCCACGGGGGCCTCACGCCCGGAGGCCCTGCGCCGCGGCCTCCGCGAAGGCGCGCGCCGCGGCGGCGGGGTCGGCGGCGTCCCGGATGGGGCGGCCCACGACGAGGAGGTCGGCGCCGTCCGCGATGGCGCGCTGGGGCGTCTCGGCGCGGGCGTGGTCGTCCTGGCTCCCGCCGCCGAGCCGTACCCCCGGGGTGACGATGAGCGCTTCCTTGCCTAGGCGCCCACGGAGGGCGGCCACCTCGCGCGGGGAGGCCACCACCCCGTCCAGCCCGGCCCGCCGGGCCAGCTCGGCCGAGGCCAGCACTTGATCCTCGAGGGTTCGGGTGACTCCTACGGCGGCGAGGGCCGCCTGGTCGAGGCTGGTGAGGACGGTGACGGCGAGGACAGCCGGGGGGGCGAGACAGCCGTCCCGGCCCCGGGCGCAAGCCTCGAGCATGGCCGCGCCGCCCAAGGCGTGCACCGTCAGCAGGGAGACGCCCAGGGCACCGGCCGAGGCGACGGCCCGTTCGGCCGTGGCAGGGATGTCGTGGTACTTGAGGTCGAGGAAGACGCCCGCGCCGCGCCGCCGGATTTCCTCCACCGCGCGCGGCCCCTCCCGGGTGAAGAGCTCCATCCCGATCTTGAACCAGCGCACGCTGCTCCCGAGGGCCTCCACGAGCCGCAGGGCTTCGGCGAGCGCCGGGAGGTCCAGGGCGCAGATGATCCGCTCGGCCGGAGCGAGCGGCCCGCGCGGGTCGGGGGGGGTCATCCGGCGGATCCCTCGCCGCTCTTGGCCGCCGCCTCGGCCGAGCGGCGCGCCTTGCGGCGCTCGATGAACCGCCCGATGACGACGCTGATCTCGAAGAGGACGAGCAAGGGTCCCGCGAGGAGAATCTGGTTGAACATGTCGGGCGTCGGGGTCAGAACTGCGCCCATGACGAAGGCGCCGATGACGACGTAGCCCCTGTTCGAGGTGAGGGTTTTAGTGGAAAGCGCGCCGATCTGGACGAGCAGCACCACCAGGATGGGCACCTCGAAGACAAGGCCGAAGGCCAGCATCAACTGGAACACGAAGGAGATGTAGTAGCCGATCGAGATCTGAGGCTCCAGGGTGGCGGAGCCGAAGCTCAGAAGGAAATCCAGCCCGAAGGGGAGGACGATGTAGTAGCAGAACAGGGCCCCGAGGGCGAAGCAGACGGTGGAGCTGACGACGAAGGGCACGACGTAGCGCTTCTCCGTGTCCAGGAGGCCCGGGGAGCAGAACCGCCAGATCTGATGGAAGATCACCGGCAGGCTCAAGAAGAAGGCCACGTAGAAGGACACTTTCAAGTGGGCGAAGAAGGCCTCCGTCGGCGAAAGGAAGATGAGCTTGCGCTTGCCGATGGGCCGCTGGATGATCGCCAGCAATTGCGGAGAGAAGTAGTAGGTGAGCAGGAAAAGGATCCCGATGGCGGACAAGATGACGATGATCCGGCTCCGGAGCTCCGTGAGGTGCCCCGTGAGCGGCATGCTCTGGTCTTGGCTCACGTTGGCCGGCTCCCTCCGTCGGGGGGGGGGTCCGTCACCGCCGGAGCGGCTCCGCCGTCCGCGCCGTCCGCCTTGGGGGCCTGGTCCGTCTCAGCGGCCTGGGTCTCTTTCCCGGGTTCGCTTGGGGTTTCGGGGCCTCCAGCCTCTGCTCCCCCGAGTTTGGTCTCCTCGGCGGATGGGCCAGCCTTGGGCACGGTTTCGAACTCCTCCTCCAGGTCGAAGCTGTTCTGGAGGTCGGAAGTGGCCCGCTTGAGCTCCCGGAGGGTGCGGCCCAGGCTCCGGGCCACCTCGGGCAGGCGCTGGGGGCCGATGACGAGAAGGGCCACCACGAAAATGACGATCATTTCCGGAAATCCGATGTTTCCGAACAAGGGAGGCTCCTTCGCGCAACAGCCCAGGCCAGGAAGTGGTTATACCAGAAGGCCGGATGATGGAAAATGAGCCGGCTGGCCGGCCCAGCGGCGCACCGGGCTTTGAAACTTTCCCTGGATTTTGCTAGGATTTCGCCGCCCTGTCCCCATGACGCCTCGGCCCTGCGGCCGGCGAGGGGAAACGCGCACTTATGGCACACCGCATGCATCGGCTGCAGGACGAGACAGGGAAGCCTCTTTCGTATTCGGCCCTCGCCCACCTCCTTCTCAAGACCGATGGCCTGAGCGAACGGCACTCCCGGACCATCATCGAGCCCCTCCTCGAGGCCAGCCCTCTCGCCAGTTGCGACGAGGAGGGATGCTGGAAAATCCCCGAGGCTCTCCTCTCCGGCCGCTTCCTCCCGCAGGTCACCTTCGCCGTGGTGGACATCGAGACCACCGGCGGCCGCCCCCCCCAGCATCGGATCACCGAGCTGGCAGCGGTCAAAGTGCGGAACGGGAAGCTGGCCGGGGAGTTCAGCGCTCTGGTGAATCCGGGCCGGGAGATCCCCTGGAGCGTGGTGCGCCTCACAGGGATATCGGACGCCATGGTGGCCGATTGTCCGAACCTGATGGAGGTCATGCCGGGTTTCCTGGATTTCGTGTCAGGCTGCGTGTTCGTGGCCCATTGCGCGAACTTCGACCTCCACTTCGTCCGCTACTACGCGGAGGAGTTTCTGGGGAGGGAGTTCGACCCCGCCGTTCTTTGCACCTTCAAGCTCGCACAGCAGCTCCTCCCCCAGGCGGAGCGCTACAACCTGGGCGAGCTGGCGGCCTACCTGGGCTTGCCGGGCGGGGCGGAGGAGCGCCACCGGGCCCTCGGGGACGCCCGGGTGACGGCGGAGATCCTCCTTCGCCAGCTCCGGATGCTTCATCTCCTCGGGGTGGAGACCCTGGAGGATACGCTTGCCCGCCAGGAGGTCCTGCAAAGGGAAGCGCCCGCCCTGGCGGAGGGAGTCTCTATCAATCCGGCCGAATTGGAGGCGCTCCCCGCCGAGCGGGGAGTATTCCGCCTGCTCGATGAAAGGAACCGCACGGTGTACGCCGGCCGGGCGCCGGACATTCAGCGCGCCGTGCGGGATTTGTTCTTCCCCCGCAACCGCTCCGCCGCCCGCTTCGCCCAGCGACTCAGAGGGGTGAGGAAGGTCGAGGCGCAGACCCTAGAAAGTGAACTCGGCATGAGCCTCCGCGCCGCCCGCCTCGCCCGGGACTCCCACCTGATGAACGGCTCCTCCCCTGGAGCCGGGGCGGGGTTCTTGAAGATCGGGCTGGGGAGCCGCTTCCCCCGTGTCTACCCGGTGAACCGCCTCCAGGCCGACGGGGGGGTCTACTACGGTCCCTTCCGCAAGCAGGCGCACTTGCAGGATCTGGTCGGGGCCATCCACTCCGTTTTTCCGCTGAGGCGGCTGGCGCGCGCCAAAGAGGGCGACGAGTCACTCGACGATCTGCCACCGTCCCCGGAGATTTCCCCTCGTCTGTATGGCCAACTGATTCAAGGACTTCAGGCGATGCTGGAGGGGCGTCTCACCGGAGAGGAAGAGCAGAGTCTCCTTGGCGTTCTCGATCAGGCGTGGAATGGCAAGGGGCCCGCAGCCGCTCGGCTGCGGCGCCAGTTCGGGCGCTTGCGCCACCTGATCCAAAGCCATGGCCTCGCGGGTCCCTCGGTTGAGCAGCGGAACCTGATCATCGTGGAGCCGGGCGAGAATCGCCAGCGCCGGGTGAGCTATTTCGTCCACCGCGGGATGCTCGCCGGTGAGATGGAGTTCGAGCGCGCCCGCCCGCCCGTCAGGGAACTCGGGGCGCGGGTGCGGGAGATCTATTGCACCGGAGAGGCCGAGTCTTCTCCTCTGGCCAAGGAGGGGATCGAGGAGGCGGCCATCATCGCCGCTTGGCTGCGGCGCGAGCTAATGGACGGCTTCGTCGTCGAACTCACCGCCGGCTGCACGGAAGAGCAGATCCTGCGCGTCATCCTGAAGAACATGCAGGAGCCCCGCGCCGCGGGTACCGTCATCTCGGTCTGACTTCCTGCGGGCGTAGACGTCCGATTCCTTTTCGCGGCATTCCGCGCGCACGAATTCAGTTCTTGCGCTGGCCCTGCCGCTATGCTAGCGTTTTTTCCGCTTCCTCTTGGTTTCGACAGCGCGATCCGAAACCACCCTGCGCGCGTGAGGCGCGCCATTCCTAGGTTGAGTATGCAGAAGGCGGCCCGGGCGAGCGGCGGGGCGCTCTATTGCGTTTCCGGAGGCGGCTTGCCCCTTTGCCTTGCGCGGGGTTCTGGCCGCTTTCGATTGACGGCAGGCGGATCATGGATCTTCGCCCGAAAGGGGATTTCTGGGATGAACGGGTCGAGCGCATGGGCCGGGACGAGCTCGCGGCCCTCCAGCTCGAGCGCCTGAAGTGGCAGGTGCGCCGCTGTCACGAGGGCTCCGCGTTCTACCGGGAGCGGCTGGACGCCGCCGGGGTGGGGCCGGACGGCATCCGCACCCTCGATGACCTCCGCCGCATCCCCCCCGTCACCAAGCAGGAGTTGCGCGCCGAGCAGGAAGCGCACCCGCCCTTCGGCCGCTACGCCATGGCCCCGCCCGGGGCCTGGGGGGAGCTCCATCCCTCGACCGGGACGACCGGGATGCCCGTCAGCACCATCTGGAGCTGGCGGGACATTGAGCACATCGCGGACTTCACCGCCCGCACCATGTGGAGCTTCGGCGTCCGGCCCGCCGACATCGTCCAGAATGCCTTCAGCTATGGCCTATGGGTGGCCGGGATGAGTGTCCACTACGCCACCCAGAAGATCGGCTGCTTCGTCATCCCCATCGGAGCCGCCATGACGGACCGGCAGATCTTCTACATGAAGACCATCGGCTCGACCGTCCTCCTCAGCACCCCCAGCTACGGCCTCTACATTGGAGAGAAACTCCGCGAGGCGGGGCTGGGACCGGACGACCTGCCGCTCCGGATCGGCTCCTTCGGCGGGGAGGCCGGGGCGCAGAACCCGGCCACCCGGGCCCGGCTCGAGTCGGCGCTGGGAATTGACGCCTACGACTACTTTGGACTGGGGGAGATCGGGCCCACCTTCGCCAGCGAGTCGGCCGCCAAGTCGGGCCTTATCTGGGCCGAGGATCATCACATCATCGAGGTCCTGGATCCCGAGACCCGCCGGCCAGTCCCCGAGGGGAAGATCGGCATCCTGGTCATCACCCACCTGACCCGTGAGGCCACCCCCATGCTCCGGTACTGGACCAACGACTTCGCCTTGGTGGACAGCCGCCCCAGCCCCTGCGGGCGGACCCACCTGCGCTCCCCGGGCGGCATCCTGGGCCGCCACGACGACCTCGTCATCTACAAGGGGGCGAAGTTCTACCCCGTCCAAGTCGAGGAAGTGGTTCGGAGCTTCCCCGACCTCAGCAACGAATTCCGGGTCGAGCTCCATCCCGACCTCGCCACCGGCCGGGACCTTTGCGTGGTGGTGGCTGAGGCGGCGTCGGGCGCGCCCTCAGCGCAACTGCTGGAGCAGCTGCGCGCGCGGCTCCGGGACGCCTTGCTTGTTACCCCCGAAGTGAAGATCCTCCCTCAGGGTTCCTTCGAGCGGACGACGTTCAAGGCCAAGCGCTTCGTGGACCTGCGCGGCGCCCCGAATAACTAGCCGGGGAATTGCGATGGCGATCGGCTCAAACCGCTTGCTCTTCGTGGGCGCTCTCTCGCCGGGGCGGAGGCTCATGCTGGAGGGCCTCGAGGATCGAGGGTTCCAGGTCGAGACGGCCCCGGGTCCCGAGCGGGCGTGGGCGCTCCTGGAGAGCTGCGGTCTAGTGCTGCTGGCTCCGGCGTCGCGGGGGGAGATCTCTCTCATTCCACGCTTCGAGGAGCAGGGCAAGACGGTGGGGATGGTCCTGCGGGCGGACGACAAGGGCCTGGCCCCCCATGGCCTCAAGGCAGGCGCTCGCTCGGTGTTCGTGGACGAGGTGCACCCGGAGGAGGTATTCGGCTTCGCCCGCGCGATGGCCGAGGAGGGCCTGCTGCGCCGCGAGGTGCGCTGGCTGCGCTCTGAAGTGCGCCAGCAGGCGGGGTCGGAGATCCTCATTGGGAGCAGCGCCCCCTCCGAGCGGCTGCGGCGCTCCATCCGCGAGGCCGGCCCCCAGCACCGGGGCGTCCTGCTGCGCGGGGAGAAGGGGGCCGACTTCGGCGCGGTGGCGCGGGCCCTCCACGCGCGCCATCCGGGCCAGCGCCATCCGCTCATCCACAGGCAGGCCCGCCAGCCCGCCTTCGAGAAGGCGCTGGCCCGACTGGAGAAGGGGAAGGGAGAGGAGGGGGAGATCCTCGAGCTGGGAGGTTCCCTCCTCATCGAAGAGGCGCAGGTTCTCCCGCGGGAGTTTCAGGCCCGCTTGGCCGCTGCGGTTCTAGAAGAAACGCCTTGCCCCGACTTCCGCCTCATCCTGTGCGAAACCATCGACCCCGAACGCCTGATCCAGGATTCCCTTCTCCCGGCGTTGTGCGACGAGCGGCGCTGCCTGGCGGTGCGGATCCCCACCCTGCGCGAGCGCCGCAAGGATCTGCCGGAGCTGGCGGGGGCCGTCCTGCGCGACTTCGCCGAGCGCTTCGGCCTCGAACCTCGCACCCTCACCCCGGGGGCGGTGGAAGCCCTGGTGGAGCGGCCCTGGTGGGGGAATGAGTCGGAGCTGGAGATGATCCTCTGCCGTGCCCTCCTTCTTTCCGGGGGAGCGACTATCTCCGTGGACGACTTCGCGCCATCTCCTCCCTCGCGGCGCCGGGGGGAGATGGAGGAGTTCTTCCGCGAGCGCTTGGCGGCGGTCGTCAGCGCCCTGGGCAAGGGGAGCTCCAGCGACTTCTACGCCCACACCATCCGCAGTGTGGAGAAGCCATTGTTCGAGCTCATCCTGCGCGAGAGCGGAGGCAATCAACTCAAGGCAGCCCAGCTGCTCGGCATGAACCGCAACACCCTCCACCGCAAGCTCCAGGAACTGAACCTCGCCTCCCCGGCCGGCCGCCGGGGCCCCCGCCGGAAGTGACGGCATGGGCGCCGGCCGCGCGCTCGCGGCAGTCATCCTGGCCGCCGGCCAGGGCAAACGGATGGGCTCACCCCTGCCCAAAGTGCTTCACCCCATCGGCGGGGTCCCCATGGTGCGCCATGTGGCTGAAACAGCCCGGGCGGTCGGTGCCTCTCCCATCGTGATCGTCGTGGGCCACCAGGCCAACGCCGTCCAGGCCACCTTCGGTCCGGAGGATTCGGATATACGCTTTGCGATCCAGGCCGAGCGGTTGGGGACTGGCCACGCCGTCGGCGTGGGCCTGGCCGCGCTGGGGCAGAAGCGGGGCGAGGTGCTCATCTTGTGCGGGGATGTCCCCTTAATCCGGGCGGATACCCTGCGGGACCTCCTGGAGCGCCGGCGGAAGGCGGGCGCCGCGGCGGCCGTCCTCACGGCTTTGGTGGAGAATCCGGCCGGCTATGGGCGGGTGCTGCGGGCGGGGGGAGGGGAGGGGCCTCTGGTCCGGTTAGTCGAGGACGCCGACGCGACGGAGCCCGAGCGCCGGGTACGGGAGATCAACACCGGCACCTACGCCTTCGACCTTCCTTTCCTCGCCTCGGCCCTGCCCCGCCTGCGGGCCGAGAACAAGCAGGGAGAGTACTACCTGCCCGATGTCCTCACCCTCGCCTTGGCGGAGGGCCTGCCCGTCGCGACCCATCCGGCTCCCGACCCGGGAGAGGCCCTCGGTGTGAATACCCCCCAGGAATTGGCACAGGCCCAGGCTCTCTGGGAGGCCCGCATGGACTAGCCCCCCCGACCCCCGCCTGTCTGCTATAATCCGGCTGGCTGTTCCGTTTTCGGTAATTGTTCGGTTTCTTCTGCCCGACGCAGAGAAGGTTCCGCTTTGAGAGCGTTGATCCTCGCGGCTGGCCGGGGCGCCGGCCTCTACCCCTTCACCGAAACCCGTCCCAAGGCCATGCTGCCTGTGGCGGGGGGGATGCTTCTGGAGTCCGCGCTCCCAAAACTTCGGGCGGCGGGGGTGAGCGACGTGGTTATGGTGGTGGGGCACTGCAGCCAGCGGATCATCCAGCACTTCGGCCAGGGCGCCTCCTACGGCATGACCATCCAGTATGTCCACCAGAAGGAGCCGGCCGGCATCCGGGACGCAATCCGCCTCGCACGGGGGCATTTCCATCCAGGCGAGACCTTCCTCCTGGTTTACGCCGACGTCCTCACTCCGGGCAACATCTACCGGCACGTCTCCCAGACCTTCGGCTCCTTCAACCAGCCCGTGGCGGCTATCTGCCACACTCCGCAGGCGCAGGACTTCGGTACTGTCTATTTGGGCGCGGACATGCGGATCACCCGCTTGGTGGAGAAGCCCACCGAGCGGGCGATGGGGAACTACGTCCTGGCCGGGGTGTTTGTGATGCCTTATCGGCTGTTCGAGCTCCTTGAGACGAGAGAGATGGACGTCTCCCTCAATGAGCTGAGCGCCACTGACGGCCTGCGGTCGGCCATTTGGGAGGAGCCCTGGCTTGACCCCAAGCATCCCTGGGATCTGCTCCGGGGGAACCGCATGGTGATGGAGACCTGGCGCGAGGCGGTGGTGGACGGCAGCGTCCAACTGCGGGGAGCCGTCCAATTCCGCGGCCCTGTGCGCATCGAGGGGGACGTCGTGATCGAGTCCGGGGCTTCCATCTTCGGCCCCTGCTTTATCGGCCAGGGCTCCTTCCTCGGGAACGGGGTTCTCGTCCGCCCCTACACGGCCATCGGGGCGAACGCCATGATCGGCTTCGGTGTCGAGCTCAAGAACTGCGTCCTCCTCGACGGGGTGCATGTGGGGCGTCTTTCCTTCATCGGAGACAGCGTGATCGGGGAGGGCGTGCGGGTGGGTTCGGGGGCGATGACCCTCAACCAGAGCATGGACGGCCCCACCGTCCGGGTCCGGATGAACGGCGGTCATGTTGATTCGGGCATGACGAAGCTCGGCTCCTTCGTGGGGGATGGCGCCCGCATCGGTGCTTCGAACACCCTCGCCTCCGGCACATTGATCGCCCCGCACGAAGTGATTCCGAACCACTATACCTATCCGCGTGGAGAATCCTGAGATGTGCGGCATCGCAGGCGTGGCAGGTTCCACCAACATCGCCCAGCGCCTCTTCCGCGGCATCGCGGCCCTCGAGTACCGGGGCTACGACTCCTGCGGCATGGCCGTCCAGCGCAACGGGACCCTCGACATCCGCAAGAACATCGGCACCGTCGAATCGGTCAACCAGAACGAGAGGCTGACTGACATGAAGGGGCTCGTGGGCATCGCCCACACCCGCTGGGCCACCCACGGCGGAGTGACACGGGAGAACGCCCATCCCCATTCCGACAACAACGGGCGCGTTGCGGTGGTCCACAACGGGATCATCTCCAACTACCGCGACATCCGGGAGCGCCTCGGGAAGGCGGGAGCCGTCTTCCGCTCGGAGACCGACACCGAAGTGATCGCCCACCTCATCGCCCATCACCTGAAGCAGGGCGCCGGGGAATTCGAGAGGGCCTTCGTGGCGGCGCTGCGCGAGTTGGAGGGGACCTTCGCCCTCGCGGTTATCTCGGTGGACGCACCGGGCGTCATCTTCTGCTGCAAGCGCGAAAGCCCCCTCATCATCGGCCTGGGGGACGACGCCAACTACGTGGGTTCGGACTTCAATGCCTTCATCGAGTATACCCGGCAGGCCGTCATCCTGGAGGACGGCGAGTACGCTGTCGTCACCCGCCAGAGCTACGCCGTCAAGAACCTCCGGACGGAGGAGCCCGTCCCGAAGGAGGTGACCGAGATCGAGTGGGATGTCGAAATGGCCCGGCGGGGGGGCTATCCCCACTACATGCTCAAGGAAATCTACGACCAGCCGGCCACCGTCCAGGCCGCCCTTCGGATTCCCCGGTCCGACTTGGCCGGGGTGGCCCGCATGATCCACGGTTCCCGCCTCGCGTTTCTCGGCGGGGTGGGCACCACCTACTACATGGCCGCGATGGGCCAGTACTTCTTCAGCCGCTTCAGCGGGCGCTACCTCCCCGCCGTCAGCACGGACGAGCTGCCACACTTGGCCGACATGGGACCGGAGGACTGCCTCGTGGCCATCAGCCAGTCGGGGGAGACCTACGACACCCTGACCGCCGTGCGCCACGCCAAGCGCCAGGGTGCGAAGACGGCCGCCATCGTCAACGTCATGGGATCGAGCCTCGTCCGGGCGGTGGATCTGCCCATCCTCCAAGGTTCGGGGCCGGAGATCTGCGTTATCAGCACCAAGGCCGCCATGAGCCAGGCCGTCCTGCTCCTCCTCAGCTCGCTTGAGCTGGGGCGGCTGAGCGGGAGCCTGGAGGAAGCCGAGGTACTCCTCCTGCGCGACGAGGTGGCCTCGCTGGGAGACCGGATCGCCGAGACGCTGAACGAGCGCTCCGGCTTCCTCCACACGGCGGCCCGGCAGCACCAGCGGATGAAGAACTGGCTCTACCTCGGCCGGGGCATCTATTACCCCGCCGCTCTGGAATGCGCCCTCAAGATGAAGGAGGTGACCTACCTCCACGCCGAGGGCATGAGCGCGGGCTTCCTCAAGCACGGCACCATCTCCTTGATCGACGAGAACATGTACACCATCGTCCTCATGCCCGCGCCCGAGGAGAAGGAGCTCCACGCCCTCACCCGGAGCAGCGCCGAGGAAGTGCGCGCGCGGGGCGGCTTCGTCCTCGGCTTCCGGTTCGAGGGGGACGAGGCGTCCCAGGGCCTCTTCAGCGAGGAGATCGTGCTCCCCCGCGTCTCCTCCTTGCTCGCGCCTTTCCTCCACCTGGTGGCCGGGCAGCTCTTCGCTTACTTCCTCGCCGTGGCTCTCAAGCGGGACGTGGATCGCCCCCGGGCCCTGGCCAAGTCCGTGACCGTGGCCTAGGCGGCGGGCCGGATGGAGGGTCCGAGGCTTCAGGGGACGGACGGCGTCCGGGGCTTGGCCGCAAGCCCCGATCACCCTCTTCTCCAGGGAATGGCGGACGCTCGGCGGGCCTATGCGGAGCGGGGCCTCTTCACCGAGGCCTTCGCCGAGCACTACGCTTTCGCCGCCTCGGGCTGGCTTCTTGAGCGGGCGGGGGAGGAGCTCCTCTCACCTGGAGCGGTGCTCCTCGCCTGGGACCCCCGCGACGTGGAGGGCCGGTTCGCGGGCGCCCTCCTCCGGGGCGCTCTCCGGGCCGGGGCGAGCGCGCTGGCAGCGGGGGTTCTCCCCACGCCTGCCGCTGCCGTCTACTTGCAGGCCGCGGGGGCCGCGGGGGCGCTCCTGCTCACGGCTTCCCACAACCCGGCCGACCAGAATGGCATCAAGATCCTCTGCTCCCCCGGCGCGCGGAAGCCCCTGCCCGGGGAGGACGGTGAGGTGAGCGCCCGCGTGTGGGGCGTCTCTTGGGAGGAGGTCCGGGACGCCCCGGAGCGGGGCCAGTGCATCGACGCCGGGGCCGAGGCGCGGGCGATCTATGTCCACTACATGCATCAGCTGCCCAACCGCTGGCTGCGGGAGGGGGAGCTGGCGGGCTGGTCGCTGGTGCTCGATCCGGCGCGGGGGGCCTGGAGCGGGCTCGCCGCCGAGGCCGCCGCCCCGGCCGGCCCCGAAGAGCTGCGGGAGGTGAACCGGCTGGGCGAGGGGCCCGTGAACGAAGGAGGCGGCGTCATCGCCATCGAGGGGCGGCGGGAGGTCTCCGGGAAGGACGACGGCCTCATCCGCGCCCACGCGAGCGTGGAGGCCCTCTTCGAGACAGGGCGGGCGCGGAGGGACGCTCTCCGCTCCGGCAAGGGCTTCGCTGCCGCGGGTGTCTTCGACGCGGACGGGGATCGCGCCTACGCCCTCATCTACGACCCCTTCGCGGACGCCGTGCGGGTCCTCGGGGGGGACGAAGCCCTCGTCCTCCAGGCGCGCTTTCTGGCGGCCCAGGGCGAACTGCCGGAGGAGGGGAAGGCGGTGCTCACCATCGAGAGCGATACGGGCGCCGCCGCCGCCCTCGCGGAAACCGGGCTGGAGGTGGTCTTCGCCCCGGTGGGGGACAAGTGGATTCTCCGCGCCGCCGAGCGGTGGGGAGACCAGTTCGCCCTCGGCGGCGAGGAGTCTGGTCACACGGTGGTGCCGGGCCTCCTTGCGGACGCGGAGGGGCGGGTCGTCCGCCTCGCGGTGGGGGACGGTCTCAAGAGCTTCCTCAACACCTGCGCCGCCGTCCGCTGGCTGGGGGAGGAGAAAGGAGCGAAGGGGGCTTACGGCGTCCTGGCCGAGCCCTTCCCGCGCGGCTACAAGAAATCCCTCTACGCCTACCACGTGGACCGCGCCCGTTTCGCCCCGGGCGAAGAAGCCTGGGAGGCCGTCTCCCGCTCCGTCTGGGAGCAGATAGAGAAGGGTTTCCCGCGCGGCGCCGTCCCCCGCTGGAGCCCCTTGCAGGATGATCCCGCCGTCCTGTACGTGATAATGGAGGACGCGCGGGGGCGCCCCCTGGCCACCATCGGAGTGCGGAACTCGGGGACGGAGAGGCGGGTCGGGATCTCCCTCCGGGGCCCCGCCGACTGGGACGAGATCCTGCGGGCGGTGGGCCAGGCCGCCCTGCGGGAGCTCCTGGCTCGGATGAAAGACGCGGACGATCCCCATGCCCGGGCGGAAGGTGCCCTGCTGAGGAGCCTGGGGGAGGCGCCCCGGGACGCTTCCGCGCTCGACGCCGAGCTGGCGCATGGAGCCGAGGGCCGCTTCGGGGCCGCCGTCCGGCCCGAGCGGATCCGGAAGGAAGCGATCCGCGGCGGTCTGATCCAGGAGACGGAAGAAGGCCTCGCCCTCACGAACCTGGGCCGCTGGTGGCTGGAGACGGGAAAATGTCCGTGACCGCAGCGACAGCGTATTTTCTCCGGCTGGCGGAGTTCCCCCACCGGGAGCTCTTCGACGGCCTCGCCCATGTGTGGGAAGCGGTCCGCGACCTGGAGGCCTTCACCCAATGTCTGGTGGAGGAGCCGGGCCTGCCCGAGGGGACGGAGAGTGATCTGAGAGGTCTCCGGGTGGAGGACGGCCTCATCGCTAGCGAGGGGCTCTTCCTTGCGAAGCGCCGCTTCCGGGTCGCCCGCGCCGGAGTGCGGATCGAGGTGGGCGTCCGCATCGAGCCGGGGGTTGTGGTGAAAGGCCCCTCCGTCCTCTGCGCGGGAGCGGAGCTGCGGCACGGGGCGTATCTGAGAGGAAGCTGCCTCATCGGCCCGGACGCCATCGTGGGCCACGCCACCGAGGTGAAGAACAGCCTCTTCCTCAACCACGCCGATGCGGGCCACTTCGCCTACGTGGGGGACAGCCTGCTCGGGGCCGGCGCCAACCTCGGCGCCGGGGCCAAGCTCGCCAACCTCCAGCTCCGCACCGAGGAGGAGAAGCGCGGGAAGGGCAAGCCGCGCAGCATCCGCATCCGCGTGGAAGGCCAGTCCCTTGACACTGGCCTTCGCAAGTTCGGGGCCGTGGTGGGGGACGACGCCGAGGTCGGCTGCAACGCCGTCACCTCGCCCGGCACCCTCCTCGGGCCCGGCTGCTGGGTCACCCCGAACGCCAACGTACCCAAGGGCATCTATCCCCCGGCCCACCTCATCCGCTCCGAGGCCTCGCGGGTGGAGGTGACCCCCCGCCCCCGATGATGGGCAGAGCTGCTTATCTCAAAGGGCTTAATCCGCAGCAGCGCGAGGCGGTGCTGGCCCCGCCCGGGGCGAACCTCGTCCTCGCGGGCGCGGGCTCGGGCAAGACCCGCGTCATCGTCCACCGCATCCTGCGCCTGCTGGAGGAGGGCTTGAGGCCCGAGGAAGTCCTCGCCATTACCTTCACCCAGAAGGCGGCGGGGGAGATGCGGGAGCGCCTGCGCGCGGCCCTGGGGCCCCGGGTCCGGGGGATGTGGGTGGGCACCTTCCACGCCGTCTGCGCCCGTATCCTGCGCGCCGAGGCGGAGGCGGCGGGGCTCCCGCCCGAGTTCGTCGTCTGCTCGCGCGGGGAGTGCTTGACCCTCATCAAGCGCGAGATGGCCGCGGCGGGGGTGAGCCCCGAGCGCCATGCGCCCAGGGCTGTCCTGGAGCGCATCGGCTACATTAAGACCTCAGGCCAGGTTCCGGGCGGGGATGGGCTCCCCTTCAGCCTCGACGCCGTGGCCGCCCGCATTGCCCCCCGCTACGAGCGCTCCCTGCGGGCGGCAGGGGCGGTGGACTTCGACGACCTCCTCTGCATGCCCATCCGTCTGTTCGAGGCCCGCCCGGGCATACGGGAGAGCTACCAGCGCCGCTTCGGCGAGGTGCTTGTGGACGAGTACCAGGACACCAACTCCGTCCAGAGCCGCCTCGTTGCCCTTTTCGCCGGGGGAAGCGGACGGGTATTCGCCGTGGGGGACGACGACCAGAGCATCTACCGCTGGCGGGGGGCGGAGGTGGAGAACATCCGCCGCTTCGAGCGTGACTTCCCCGGGGCGGGCGTCTTCCGCCTGGAGGAGAACTACCGTTCGAGCGGGCGGGTCCTGGCCGCGGCGGGCGGGGTGATGGCGGGGGCGCGGGGGCGGCGGGAGAAGAAGCTCTTCACCCAGAACCCCCCGGGCGCGCCCGTGGTCTTCCTCTCCGCGCCGGACCCCCAGGTCGAGGCCCAGATGCTCCTCCAGCGGCTGACCGCGCTCGGGGCGGGGAGCGCCTTCCCCTGGGAAGAGACGGCGGTCTTCTACCGGACGAACACCCAGTCCCGGCCCCTTGAAGAAGAAGCCCGCCGCCGGGGCATCCCCTGCCAGGTGGTGAAGGGGGTGCGCTTCTTCGACCGGGCCGAGGTGCAGGACCTCGCGGCCTACCTGCGCGTGGTCCTGCGCCCCGGGGACGCCCCGGCCTTCTCACGCATCGTGAACCGTCCCCCCCGGGGGCTCGGGGCCGAGCGCCTGAAGGCCATCGCGGAGGAAGAGGGGACTCTCACCCCGGAGCTGGCCCGGAAGGCGCTGGAGGAGGGGAAAGTGAAGGGCCAGGCCGCCGAGGGGCTGGCCGGGCTGCTCGACGCGTTCGCTTCCCTCTCGGCGCTGCGCCTCGGGCCCGCCACCCTCCTCAAGATGATCCTGGAGAGGACGGGCTACCGGGCCTGGCTGAAGGAGACGGCGGGAAAGAGCGCCTCCGTCGAGCGGCGGCGCTCGGCCGTCCAGGCGATCGAGGGCGCGGCGGAGTTTGTGGCGGCGGCTGAGGCCTTTGAAGAACGCATTCGCGAGGAGGAAGGAATCCTCCCCGAGAGCCGGGAGGCGGCGGCGCTCTTCCTGGAGGAGCTGGCGCTCATGGGGGAGGCGGATGAGCTGGAGTCCGAGGGCGGCAAGCTCTCCCTCATGACTCTTCACGCGGCGAAGGGCCTGGAGTTCCGCGCGGTGGGCATCGCGGGGGTGCAGGAGGGCCTCCTGCCCCACAGCCGATCCGCCGAAGACCCCGAGGCTTTCGAGGAGGAGCGGAGGCTGCTCTACGTCGGGATGACGCGGGCGAAGGAACACCTTGTACTTGCCTGGGCGCGGGAGCGCCGCCCGGAGGGCCCCGACGCCGGAGGCTCCTGGGCCTCGCGGCCCAGCCGCTTCGTAGCGGGCTTGGGGGAGGACATCGTCGAGCGCGAGGGGGACCACTCTCCCGCGGCCCAGCGGGCGAGGGGGGGGGAGCGGGGCGGCTTCCGCCACTCCCCCCGGAAGGAAGCGGCACCTCCACGTTTCCCCGCGGCGGAGCAGGGGAAGGTCAGCCCTCCTCCGGCCGCGCTGGGGCCCTTTCATCCGGGCGCCCGGGTGAGGCACGAAAAGTTCGGTCCGGGGGTCATCGCCGCCCGTGAGGGGACAGGGGAGCGCACGGTGGTGACGGTGAAGTTCGAGAGGGTGGGGGTGAAGAAGCTCGTCCTGAGTTTCGCCCATCTTCAGCCCGCTGGCGGCGCCGTTGACGCCGGGGAGAGCCGGACGGTATAAGGGGCGCTGCAAGGAGGCCCTTTTCATGGCGATTTCACGGCAGGATGTCCTTCATGTCTCGCGCCTCGCACGGCTGGAGCTTTCCGAGGCCGAGGTGGAGAAGTTCACCGCCCAGCTGGGCGGCATCCTGGACTACATCTCCAAGCTGAACGAGCTCGATACGCGGGACGTGCCCCCGACCTCCCACGCCCTGGAGATCACCAATGTCTTCCGTAAGGACGAGGTGACCGACTCTCCCATCGGGAACATGGAGGGGATGGCGCCGAGTTTCTTCAAGGGCCACTTCCGCGTCCCCAAGGTCATCGAATAGCGGTCCGGCCTTTCCTCCCCGATGGCCTACTCCTCCCTCAGCGAATTCGTCCAGGCCCTGGAGCGCGCGGGCGAGCTCCACCGCGTGAAGGTCCCCGTCTCGGTCGAGCTCGAGATCACCGAAATCGCCGACCGCAGCGTGAAGGGCGGCGGTCCGGCCCTCCTTTTCGAGCGCCCAGTGGGGCCGGACGGGAAAGCGTACGATATTCCCGTCCTCATCAACGCCTATGCCTCCGAGAAGCGGATGAACCTGGTCCTCGGGGTCGAGAGCCTGGACGCGGTGGCCGAGGAGATCGCCGAGCTCCTCGAGATCAAACCTCCCGAGGGGCTGATCGAGAAGGTGAAGATGCTGCCCAAGCTGGCGCGCATGGCCTCCTTTTCGCCCAAGACGGTGGGCTCCGCGCCCTGCCAGGAAACCATCGAAACCGCGCGGCCCGACCTCTTCTCCATCCCCGCCCTCAAGTGCTGGCCCGAGGACGGGGGCCGCTACATCACCTTCGGCCACATTTACTCCCGCAACCCGCGCACCGGCCGCCGCAACGTGGGCCTCTACCGCGTCCAGCTCTTCGACGAGAGGACCGCCGGGATGCACATGCACCTCCACCACGACGGGGCCCAGAACTTCCTCGACAGCACCAAGCTGGGACGCCGGATGGAGATGGCGGTCGCCCTGGGGGGCGACCCCGTGCTGGTCTACGCGGCGAGTGCCCCCCTCCCTCCCGGGCTCGACGAGATGAACCTGGCGGGGTTCCTGCGTCGGCGGAGCGTGGAGCTCGTAAAGTGCAAGACGGTGGACGTCGAGGTTCCCGCCGACTCGGACATCGTGGTCGAGGGCTATCTTGAGCCGGGGGAGTTGCGGCGCGAGGGGCCCTTCGGGGACCACACCGGGTGGTACTCCCTCGCGGACGACTACCCCGTCTTCCACGTCACAGCCATTACCCGTCGGCGGAGCCCTATCTACCCCACCACCATCGTGGGCAGGCCCCCGATGGAGGACTACTGGCTGGGAAGCGCCACAGGGCGCATCTTCCTCCCCCTCATGCGGATGCAGATCCCCGAGATCGTGGACGTGCACATGCCCGCGGAGGGGGTGTTCCACAACATGGTGATCGTCTCCATCCGCAAGTCCTTCCCCTATCAGGCGCGCAAGGTGATGTACGCGCTCTGGGGGATGGGGCAGATGGCCCTCGCCAAGGTGATCGTCATCGTGGACGAGGATGTGGACGTCCGCAACGTGAGCGAGGTGGCATGGAAGGTCCTGGGGAGCATCGACCCCCGGCGGGATCTCGTCTTCGTGGACGGCCCGGTGGACGCGCTCGAGCACGCTTCCTTCCTCCCCCACGTGGGCAGCAAGGTGGGGGTGGACGGCACCCGTAAGTGGGCGACAGAGGGCTTTGCGCGCGAGTGGCCGGGCGAGATCGTGATGAGCGAGGAGATGCGCGCGCAGGTCACCCGGCGCTGGAGGGAGTACGGCCTTGGCGGGTGAGCGGGCGCTGCCGGGCGGCCCTGGCCTGTTTTTCCGGATGGTGAAGTTCGAGCACACCATCTTCGGCCTGCCCTTTGTCCTGATGGGCGGAGTGTTGGCGGCGGGGGGGGTGCCGCCCGCGCGCGCCCTCTTCTGGATGGTGATGGCGGCGGTCGGCGCCCGGAACTTCGCCATGACCCTCAACCGCTTCGCCGACCGGGACCTCGACCCCAAGAATCCGAGGACCCAGGACCGCGCCGAGTTCCAGGGCCTCCTGCGCTCGGGGCAGGTGTGGTTCCTGATGGCGGCTTTCCTGGGGCTCCTCCTCCTCTCGGCCTGGATGCTGAACCCGCTGGCTTTCTACCTCTCCTTTGTGGTAGCCGGGGCGACGGTCTTCTACAGCTACTCCAAGCGCTTCACCTCCTGGACCCACCTGTTCCTGGGTGCGATCCTGGGCTGCGCCCCGGCGGGGGCCTGGGTGGCCGTCCGCGGCGACCTGGGATGGGCGCCGGTTCTCCTTTTCGCCGGGGTGACGCTCTGGGTGGGGGGCTTCGACATCATCTACGCCTGCCTGGACGTGGGGTTCGACAAGGAGGAGGGCCTCCACTCCCTGCCCAAGCGCATGGGGGTAGGGCCCGCCCTCGCCCTCTCGGCGCTGGCCCACATCGGCACCGTCGCCTGCTTCATCGCGGCGGGCTGGATGCTCGGCCTCAAGACCCTCTACTGGCTGGGGCTGGCAGGGGCGGCGGGGTTTCTCTTCTGGGAGCACTGGATCGTCCGCCCGGGGGACCTCCGCCGCGTGAACCTCTCCTTCTTCAACCTGAACGCTTGGGTGTCCGTCGTCGTCTCGGCGGGGGCCATCCTGGACGTCTTCATCCCGGTGGGCTGACGTGGCCGTGCGGATCGAGCGCAGGGCGGTTCAGGCGATGTTCGGGGAGATCGCCCCGACCTACGACCTCCTGAACCGCCTTCTGAGCCTGGGGATCGACCGGGGCTGGCGGCGGGCGGGGGCGCGCCTCCTGCTCGATGCGTTGCGGGGCAGGGCGGAAGGCCGCCTCCTCGACCTCGCCACGGGCACCGCGGATGTCGCTCTTGCAATCCGCCGTCAGCTCGGCCCGCGCGCCGGGGTCAAGGTGACGGGGGTGGATTTCGCCTTCCCCATGCTCGCCCGGGCGAAGGAGAAGATTGCCCAGCGGCGGGCGGGCATCGGTCTTGTTCAAGCCGACGCCCTGGCCCTTCCCTTCCCCCCGGGCGTCTTCGACGGCGTCATCATCGTCTTCGGCCTCCGCAACCTGGAGGACCGGGCGGCTGGGCTCGCCGAGATGGCGCGGGTGCTGCGCCCTGGCGGGCGGCTGGTCGTCCTGGAGTTCGGGAACCCGGCGGGGCTCTTCGGGATGGCCTTCCAGCTCTACTTCCGATTCCTGCTCCCGGCGGTCGGGAGGCTCGTCTCGGGCCACCCCACGGCTTACCGTTACCTGCCCGAGACGGTGGGGGAGTTCCCCCCCGCCGAGGCCCTTTCGGAGATGATGCGGGGAGCGGGCTTCGGGAACGTGGCGGTGCTGCCGCTCACCGGCGGGATCGTCCAGCTTCATACGGGTGTGCGCCAGGAGAGCCCAGGATGAGTGCTCCCGGCGTCCTGTCCTTGGCTGTGGCGGGGGCCCATCTGAGCGGCCAGCCCCTGAACGGGGAACTCACCCGCCTGGGAGCCCGCCTGCTGCGCGCCTGCCGGACGGCGCCCTGCTACCATCTCTTCGCCCTGCCGGGCGGGCCGCCCTTCAAGCCGGGGCTGCTGCGGGTGGGGGAGGGCGAGGGCGCCGCGGTCGAGGTCGAGGTGTGGGAAGTGCCCCTCGCCGGTTTCGGAGCGTTCCTGGAGGGGGTGAAGCCCCCTCTCGCCATCGGCACCCTGCGGCTCGAGGATGGTGCGGAGGTGAAGGGCTTCGTCTGCGAACCCTACGGCCTCGAGGGCGCCGAGGACATCACCCGCTTCGGGGGCTGGCGGGCCTACCTCCGCTCGAAGCGATCCTAGGCGGGACGCTTAGCGCGGGGCGGCCAGCCGCTCGTGGGCCAGGAGGGGGAGGTCCTCGGGGTACCGGAGGCGCTCCCCGTCCTCGGGCAGGCCGGCCTCCCCGGCGCGGATGGAGACGCTGAGTCCGCCCTCGAGCTTCAGCGGCTCCCCCGCCAGCCGGTCCAGGATCTTCTTCCGGCACCGCCCGGCGTCTTCCCGGCCCGTGCTCGGCGCGACCAGCAGGAACTCCCGATCCGACCAGCGGCCGAGGATGTCCCCCTCCCGCACCCCGAGCAGGAGGAACCGGCCGAGGGCGCTGACGGCCTCCGCCGGCGGCGCGCCGATCTCTTCGAGCCCCCTCCACCAGGAAACCCGGAAGAGCACGCACGAGAGCGGGCCGCCGTAGCGCCGCGCGCGGGCGAACGCCTCGGTCAGGAAGTGGACGAGGTGGAGGCGGTTGTAGAGGCCGCTCTCCTCATCGATCAGGTTCACCCATGCGGCGGGGACTTCGCAGTCCATGCCATTCTCCCGTTGCCGGCCCCGCCGCGAAAGCGCGAAGCGGCCAGCAGGAAAGGCGGTTGCAATCCGTGTGCCTGGAAGATCCCTGGGGCATGAGCGGTTTTGGCTAGAAGAAAACGGGCAAATTGCCAATATGTCCGGAAAAAATTTCCGGGCGCCGGAAATTTGACTCGGGGGAGGGGGCGTCAACCGGCCGGCGGGATGAGGGTCAAACGGCCCTTCCCGGCCTGAGCGGCGGCTTGGCGCGGTAGGGGTAGTCCATCTGGCGCGCGATCTGGTCCCGCGCCTGGGCGCCCGCGAGACGCTCGCAGAGGTAGAGCCCGAGGTCGATCGAGGTGGAGACCCCGCCTCCCGTGATGACGTCCCCCTCGTCCACCAGCCGCTCGCGGGTGGTCTTGGGCGTGTATTCGGCAAGGAGGTCGTAGGCGCTGGGGTGGGTGGTCGCGGTCTTGCCCTCCAGGAAGCCCGCGGCCCCGAGGAGGAGGGAGCCCGTGCAGACCGAGACCTTGAGGGGGCAGGGCCGGGCCGTGCGGAGCCAGCCGACGAAATCCTGATCCTTGCGGAGGCCGCGGCTGCCCATCCCGCCGGGGAGGAAGATGAGGTCGAACCCCTCAAGGGAGGAGGGTACCGCGTCCGCCTGGAGGCGCAGCCCCGCGCCGTCCCGCACCTGCGGGGTGCGGGCGCAGACGGTCCACTCCAGGCCGGGCAGGAAGCCCATGGCCTTGAGGCGGGTGACGGCGTCGTAGAAGCCGACGAAATCGAGCACGGTCAGGTCGTCGTAGAGGATGAACGCCATCTTCATGAGAGTCTCCTTGCTGCCGTGCGCGCCTAGTGGGAGGTGGTCCGCTCGGCCTTCTCGCCGGGGGCGGGGCTCCACGTGTAGGTGCCCCGGTTGATGATGGCTTCCCGCCCGCCGTGGCGCTCGACCAGCGCCGCCTGATCGCGCTTGGCCCGGCGGTCGGTCTCCTCCGGGTCCACGATGCTCCGGAGCAGGGCCTCGAACTCCCTGAGTGCGTCCTGATGGGCGGGGCCCGGGGCCAGGTCGCGGAGCTCCTCCGGGTCGGCCTCGAGGTCGAAGAGCTCGGGCGGGAAGCCCACGTAGTGGATGTACTTGAAGCGCCCCCGCCGCAGCATGTAGGCGCCCGTCTTGGCACCCCCGGCGTGGTACTCGCCGAAGACCCAGCGCCCCGGCTCGTCGGGGCGGGAGAGGGTTTGGAAGAGGGAGCGCCCGGGCAGGGCGGAGTCCTCCGGTTCGGCGGGAACTCCCAGGCACTCCAGGATGGCTGGGTAGCCGTCCACCAGGGAGACGGGGGTGCGGCACACCTTGCCCGCCGGGACGTCTGGACCCGCCACGATGAGAGGGATGGCCGCCGACTCCTCGTAGAGGTTCGACTTCCCCCACACCCCGCGCGCCCCCAGGCTCTCCCCGTGGTCGCTCGCGTAGATGACCCGGGTGGTCCGGTCGAGGCCCGTCTCCTCCAAGGCCCGCAGCACCCGCCCCACGTTGTCGTCCACGAAGGAGACCAGGGCGTAGTAGGAGGCGACGGCGAGCCGGCGCCGGCCGTCGTCCGCGAAGAAGTCGTCGTAGGCGTAGGAGCCCCGCAGCGCCCGGATCCAGGGGTGGCGCTGGGCGTCCTCCATCCGGTGGAGCTTGGGCAGGGGCATCTCCTGCGTCGGGTACATCCGGCAGAACTCAGGCGGGGCGATGAGGGGGAAGTGGGGGCAGACGAAGGAGACGTAGAGCATCCAGGGCTCGCCCGATCCCTCCCCCGCGCGCCTCTCCAGCCACTCGCGGGCCAGCCGGGCGATGTCGCGGTCGTAGCGGTTGTAGCTGGACTCCCCGGGCCCGACCTGCTCGGCGTACTTCTTGCTCGCGTGGCGGTAGGGGAGCTCGTCCCGGATGGAGCCCAGGAGGTCCCCCACCCCGTCCACCACGTGCATGGGCTGGATCTGCTCGTCGAAGCCGGTCGGGTCGAGGGCGTTGCGGAAGTGGAGCTTCCCCACGGCGGTGACCCTCCGCCCCGCCGCCTGGAGGCGGTGGCCCCAGCCGGGCACCCGGCCGTCGTAGGGGTGGGCGTTGTCCCAGTTGCCGATCTGGTGGATCCAGCGCCCGGTCGAGAAGCTCGATCGCGAGGGGACGCAGATGGGGCAGTTGGTGTAGGCGTTCGGGAAGCGCGCGCCCCCCGCGGCCAGCGCGTCCAGGTTCGGTGTCCTGACGATGGGATGGCCCGCGCAGCCCAGGGTCTTCGGGCTGTGCTCGTCCGTCATGATAAAGACGAGGTTGGTGGGCCGCACCATCCCGCTCCCGCCGGACCGCTGGCTAGTTCTTGGCCAGGACGAAGACGCTCGACACCGCGCCCGGCCCGCCCAGGGTGTGGCCGAGCGCCCGCTTGGCGCCCTTCACTTGGTGCTTGCCGCAGCGGCCGAGGAGCTGGTTCGTGACGTGGGCCACCACCCGGGCCCCGGTCGCCCCGATGGGATGGCCGCAGCTCTTGAGGCCGCCCGAGGTGTTGACCGGCAGCTCCCCGCCCAGGCGGCTCGACCCCCCCCTCACGAAGGCGGGCGCCTCGCCCCGGCCGCAGAAGCCGAGGTCCTCGTAGTTCAGCAGCTCGGTGATGGTGAAGCAGTCGTGGACTTCGGCCAGGTCGAGCTGCTCGCGCGGGTTGGTGACGCCCGCCTGCTCATAGGCTTGGCGGGCGGCCTCGCGGGTGGCCTCGAAGCCCAGGAAGTCGAAGCGCGGGTTGAAGGCGGTGGTGAGGTAGCCGTTCGCGCAGGAGAGGCCCATCCCCTCGATGAGGACGTAGTCCTTCTTCCCGAAGCGCTTCTCGGCCAGGTCCGCCCGGCAGAGGACGACGGCCGCCGCGCCGTCCGTCGTGGGGCAGCAGTCGAAGAGGCCCAGCGGCTCGGTCACCATCGGGGCCTTCAGCACCTGCTCCTTGGTGATCTCCTTGCGGAAGTGAGCCTTGGGGTTCAGGGAGCCGTGGTAGTGGTTCTTGACGGCCACCTCGGCGAGATCGTCCTTCGAGGCTCCGTACTCGTGGAAGTAGCGCGTGGCCAGGACGGCGAAGCTGCCGGGCGCGGTGCGGCCCTTCGCGTAGAGGGGGTGGAGCTTCTCCACGTGCTGGGCCACGAGGCTCCCGCGCGGGGGCACCTCGCGCATCTTCTCGGCCCCGACGGCCAGCACCACGTCGTAGAGGCCGGATGCCACCGCCATGGCAGCCATCCGCACGGCTTCCATCCCCGTGGTGCAGTAGTTCGCCACCCGGGAGACGGGCTTGGGGTAGAGGTTCAGGGCCTCGGCCAGGGAGGGACCCCCCGTGCCGTCGAAGCCCCAGCCCAGGGGGAGGAAGGTCCCCAGCCAGGCCGCCTCGATGTCGTCCCCGGTCACTCCCGCGTCCTGGTAGGCGTCGAAGGCGGCCTCCACCACGAGGTCGTTGTAGCTCTGCTCGAAGAGCTCGCCGAATTTGGTGATGCCGGCCCCGATGATGGCCACCTTGCCCGAGATGTTCTTGGTCATGATGTTCCCCTTTGGCCCCCTGTGGAAGAGCCTGCGTAGGGGCGACCGGCCGGTCGCCCCTACAAAACCAGCGACCCGCTATCAGGCCGGCCGGAGCTTCCAGAAGTAATTGTAGTACCCATCCCCCCGGTGGAGAAGCCGGAAGGTGAGCTCCACCTCCATCCCCACCTTGACCGCCGCCTTGTCCGCGTCGGCCATCTGGGCGTAGAAGCGGCCCCCTCCCTCCAGGTCCGCCGTGGCCATGGTGACGTAGCCCTCGGGGGAGGGGGGGAGATAGTCGTGGGTGAAGGTGTAGACCTTGCCCCGGCGGGCGAGCTTTCTCTCCTCCCAGCGGTCCTTGGTCCCGCAGCCGTTGCACACCCGCTGGCGGGGGAACTGGATTTCGCCGCACTGCTGGCACCGGCCCGCCCGCAGGCGCATGTTCGCCCGGCTCTCCTTCCAGAGGATGCTCGGGGAGCTGAAGGGGCGAATTTCCTCCTCGGGCCCCATCCCCCGGAAGCGCAGCCACTTGCCGTAGTGGGAGATCGCCCGCGCCCGCCCGAGCGACCAGGCCACCCCCCGCGCGGCGCGCAGGTTGTGCACCTTGTCCGTCGCCCGCAGGAGCAGGGCGTCCCCGCCGCTCCCGTGGCCCGCGACCAGGATGTGCTCGCCCGGCTCGGCGGCCTGGAGGGCCTCCGCCAGGGCGAGGAGGGGGGAGGCCGCGCCCGCGTCCCCCAGGCGGGAGACGAGCGGCCGCTCGGGGTAGGCCGCCGGCGGGAAGCCCAGCTTCTGGCAGATGGCGGCGTGGGTGCGCCCCTCGGGGGCGTAGACGAGGACCCGGGCGATGTCCTCCCGGGTGGCTCCGGTCTTCTTGAGGAGGCCCTCTACCGTCGCCGCGGTCTGGCGGACGTAGCCGTAGTCCTGGATGAACTTGGCGTCCCCGGCCAGCACCTCCCCCTCCCCGGGGATGCGCCAGCGGTCGATGAAGTCCTCGGTCCAGGAATGGACGGCCTCGACCTCGGCGGCGACCTCCTCCCCCTGGCCCACGACGAGGGCGGCGGCCCCGTCGCAGAAGCTGAGCTCGTCCGGGCCCCCGGGGCGCGCGGGCCTCACCTCGGCGGCCACCACGGCGGCCCTCCGGGCCGAGCCTGCCTTCACGGCGTCGAGGGCGGCGAGGAGGGCCGAGGTGCCCGCCCGCAGGGAGCCTGTGAGGTCGGCGGCGTAGAGGGTCCCGGGCAAGTCCGCCGCGGCGGCCAGGACGGCCGCATTCGACTTCTCGGCGTAGGGGAAGCTCGTCGAGGCAAAGAAGAGGGCGTCGGCCCGGGCGCCCTCCCAGCCTACCGCGTTCAGGAGGGCCTCCACCCCCAGGGTGATGGCGTCCTCGTCGAAGGCCGCGACGGGGCGGGAGGCCTTGGGGTCCCCCGAGCCCCACACCGCGCGGACCGTGTCCCCTCCCAGACGGTAAAAGGGCACATACGCTCCCACGCTGACGATGCCGGCCATGGTGATGTCTCCGATTTGAGATAGGCAGGCCCGAAATCCGACCCATCTTTCCCCCGGCCATCCGGCCAAGTCAAGGCGATCCGGGGGGGTGTGCGGCTTCGCTGGTGCGGGCTTAGGCGAGGAATTTGTATATCGATTGGCCCACCAAACTGGTCGCGACGCAGAACAAGACAATGCTCACGATTTGGGTGAACGTTTTTTGCTGCAGGCGGTCCCGGATGGAGAGCCCGGCCCAATACCCTGCGAGTACGGGGACGACGGCGGCAGCCGTCTGGGCGAGGACCGGGGGGGGGTAGGTGCCCCCCAGGGCGAAGGTGGATACCTGGCTCGTCGAGCCGAGAGAGTTGAACACGTTGAGGACGAAGATGAAGGTTTCTTTGCCGAACATCGAAGAAAGGTAGGCGAGGTTCACGGGGCCGGGGAGGCTGGATACTCCCGTCAGGAACCCCGCCAAAACTCCCAGGCATGCCCCGGCCCCATGACGCGCGGCGGGCCGGAGCGACTGCATCGGCCGCCCGAAACGGCGCACGAGGAGGAAGAAGTACACCACGAGGCCGATCAGGAGGCGGATCACGTCCGGGTCGCCCCGGTGCAGGAAGTACACCCCGATGGGAACGGCCGCCACCCCGGCCACCATGTAGGCCGTGACCTGGCGCAGGTTCCGCCACTCTCGCCATCCCCACTTCACGTCGGCGAGGTTGGCGAGGAGGATGGGGATGGACATCGTCACCACCGCATCCCGGGGGCCGAGGAAGAGGGAAAGGACGGGGACGGTCAGGAGGGGCAGCGCGAACCCGGTCGCGCCTTTGAACAGGCCGCCCACGACGGTGACCGCCACAAAAAGAGCCAGCACTGAGCCGGTCAACGGATATTCCTCCCTTGGGACAGGTTTTCGGGCATCTTCCTTCTCGGCTGATCTGCATTTATCTGTTGA
>MGDP01000011.1:0-366 GCA_001790955.1 Candidatus Tectomicrobia bacterium RIFCSPLOWO2_12_FULL_69_37 | reverse complement strand
CCTATTTCCGCGTGCGTATTTGGCGCCGGCTCCAGGGCTTGGGGGCGGTGGCGATCAAGAACTCCGTCTACGCGCTCCCCCGCAGCGAGCAGACGCTGGAGGATTTCCAGTGGGTGGTGCGCGAGATCCTGCAGGGGGGAGGGGAGGCTACCCTCTGCGAAGCCCAGTTCGTGGAAGGCCTGACGGACGAGCAGGTCCAGGCGCTCTTCCACACGGCCCGCAATTCCGACTATGCGCTCCTCGCCCAGGAGGCCCGCGCTCTCCTGGCCTCCTTCTCGAGCGCGAAGGAGGCGGAGCGGGAGGATCGGCGGGCCGAAGCGGCCCTTCAGTTGCAGCGCCTGCGGAAGCGGTTCTCCGAGGTCATCG
>MGDP01000010.1 GCA_001790955.1 Candidatus Tectomicrobia bacterium RIFCSPLOWO2_12_FULL_69_37 | reverse complement strand
GCCGCTCGGCCGGGAGGTCCTCGAAGGCGAAGTCGTCCAGCTCGGCCACCGCCTCGAGCGCCTGGGCCTGGATCATCCGCACGGCCAGGGAGGAGATGCCCTCCCCCGCCGCCCGCTCGGCCAGCTTCCCGGCCAGCAGCTCCAGCTCCCTGAGCCGCCGGGCCCGGGCCCGGGCCCGGATGGCGTAGTAGTGGCGGTTCATGGAATCGAGGCTGATTTTTCCCCCCGTAACGTCCCGGAAAACCCCAGACGCCTCCCGCAGGGAGCCCCCTTTCAGGAGGCACGCGTCCACCTCCTCGGCCGCCGCGCTGCGCTCCACCTTGTCCAGGGGCCGCTTGCGGCCCTCGGCGATCAGGCTGTTGAAGAACTGCCGCAGGTCCTCCTTCATGGACGCACCCCCCCTCTCGCGCGGGCGCCGGCCGCCCGCTTGGCCGGGCCCGCCATGGGCCCGGGGAAGGGAATATGGGGCCTGGGAGGGAAAAGGCTCCTACCTCAAGTTCCCTCAGGTTCCGCCACCCCCCCGTCCCCCAACCCCTTGTTCTTCCAGGCGCTGGGGGCGCGGGAGCGCGCGGGCCCGCCCGCGTGTTGGGCGTTATGAGCATTTCTCCATGACGGCGGGTCTTTCCGGGACGGGCGGCCTCGGGCCGCATCTGAGGGAGGAGAGCACATGCGCTGGACGATGACGTTCGTGGCGGCGGCGGTGTCATTGGCCCTGGCGGGGTGGGCCCCGGCGGCCGAGCAGACGCCCCAGCGGCAGGCCTGGACGAAGATGGTCGAGGAGGCGAAGGCCACCCATCCGCAGCTTAGCGTGAAGGAGGCGAAGGAGCTCATCGCCAAGGAGAAGAAGCTGGTCATCGTGGACGTGCGCGAGGCGGACGAGCTCGCGAAGGGGAAGGTGGCGGGCTCGGTGCACATCCCGCGCGGGCTCCTGGAGCCCCGCATCGCCGGCAAGGCCCCGGACCTGAGCCAGCCCATCCTCCTCTACTGCGGCACCGGGGCGCGGAGCGCGCTGGCGGGCGAGCAGCTCAAGAAGATGGGCTACACCAACGTGAAGAACATCACCGAGGGCTACGGGGGCTGGGCCAAGGAAGAGAAGAAGTAGGGTGGAGGCTCGCCGCCCCCCTCCCCCGCGCGGGGAGGGGGGCGCTTCATTTCCGGCGGCGCTTCGAGAAATCCCCGAACCAGCGCGCGAGGAGCGCCTCGTCCGCCCCGCCCGCGGCGGCGTGCGCGAGAGAGGCGGCCAAGCTGAAAAGCCCGGGACCCCGCCCCACTGGCAAGGCCTCACCGGGCGCCCGACGGGCCGGAGGGGTATACTGGATGGGCCGCCGGAAGAGCCGGTTCCATGAACGCCGCGGACGGTTCGCTCCTCCTCCCCTGGGCCCGGTTGGCCCTCAACGCATTCGCCCTGGCCCTGCTCTACTTCTGCGCCTTCCGCCCCTTGTTCCGGTCGCTGGCCGCGCTTGAGGCGAGATTCCGGCGGCGTCGGCTCCGGAGCAGCCCCCCGCGCGGGGCCCCGCCCGGGCCCCCGTCCCTCCCCGCTGCCCCCCGGGCGGGCCTCCCCCCAGCGGAGGCGGCGCCCGAGCGGCGGTCCATCGAGGAGGCCCGGCGGGTCTACGAGGAGGTTTGCGCGTTCGCCTCCGCGAGCCCCGGGAAGACGGCGGACATCCTGCGCGCGTGGATGAAGGAGCAGGCCTGAGGCCCGGGCGAGGGAATATGGGGCCTGGGAGGGAAAAGGCTCTTACCTCAAGTTCCCTCAGATTCCGTGATCCGGAGGATTTTTTGCGGGGGGTGGTGAAGCGAGCCGATCCCAGGTATTATTTGAGTTTGAGGAAGGCGAACGATGCGGCAAGAAGAGACCCTGCTGCCGGACACGCGGAGGCTAGCTGTGACATTGCAGACCTATATGTTGCCCGGCCTTGCGAGCCTGTTGCACCTGGAAGGCGAGGGCATCAGCAGGCTAGCCAAACAATACATGGAAGAATTGGAAGCCGGACATGAAGTGCGCCAGGTGGTTTGGCTCATTCAAAATGGAATCGCGAAGGTGCTTGTCACTCATCGGATGGCGCTGGAACTGGAAGAAGATGTTCACGGTGCCGTCAATGAGTATCCGAAAGACCAATGGCTCGAAATGAAAGAGAGAATGGACGGCATTATCGCGCGGGTGTGCCAAAACGAGAAAGAATTGATCCACATGGCCGAAGAAATTTCTAATAGGGGCCATAAGGTCGCAGGCCTGGAGGAGTTAAAGAAAAAGCACGCGGAATTGATCCATCAACTGAATTGGGATTACACATCCGAGGCGTTCCGGAAAATCATCCAGCAAGCGGAGGAAGACGCCAAGGCGGGACACGTCTTAGAAGATTGATGCGCTCAATCCGCTCGCGCAGATATAAAGCATTCCTAGACAGGCTGCCCGCAAGCATTCAGAAGGCCGCCTCAGAAAAATTTAAAATCTTCGCAGAAAATCCCTTCGACAGTCGCCTGGACCGCAAACCGATTGAACAACTCAAACATCTGGGAACGTATGTTGAGGTGGAAATAACAGGAAGAAGATACCGTGCGGTGGCCCGCGTCACCAAAGAAAACAACGAGGACGTGTACTATTGGATTTTCATAGGTACACATTCAGATTTCGATAGGTTTGTGCAAACATATTCTGGCTAGTCGCCGCCCTCGCCGCGCCTCGGCCTGCGGGCGCATGGCGCGGGGGGTCACCTGCGGCGGCGCTTCGAGAAATCCTTGAACCAGCGGGCCAAAAGGGCCTCGTCCGCCCCGCCCGCGGCGGCGGCGCGGATGATGGTGGTGGGGGTGCCGGGGACAGGGGCGAAGTCCCAGCCGTTCAGGTCTAGGAAGGCGGCGGCGCTCAGGAAAGCCGTCCGCTTGTTGCCGTCCACGAAGGGGTGGTTCTTGACCAGTCCCATGCAGAGGGAAGCCGCCATATCGAACAGCGTGGGATTCTCGCCGTAGTGGTAGAGCTGCCTCGGGCGTTGGATGGCGCTCTCCAGGAGCCCCTGGTCACGCACCCCGGCGGAGCCGCCGAACTCGGCCAGCCCGCCCTCGTGCAGCGCGAGAACCTCCCGCACGGCGAGCCATTCCGGCTCCGGGGTCATTTGGCCAGTTCCCGCATGTCATCGCGGTAGCGGCGCATGAAATCGCGGGCGAACTTCATCACTTGAGCGAACTTGGGATCGTAAGGGGTCAGCTTCACCCCGTCCGGGGTGCGGAGGACGAACATCTCGTCCCCCTCCTTGAGGTTCAGGGAATCCAGGACCTCCTTCGGGAGGATCACCCCGAGGGAGCCGCCCACCTTGCGGATCTTCACCGTGTCCTTCCTGGCTCGCCCGGCTTGACTCCCCCGCTTGGCCTTGGGCCTCGCGGCCTTCCTGGTCTTGGCGCTGGGCATGGTCCGGCCCTCCTTATAATAGTAATTATAATCAGGCCCGAACCCGGAGCGCAAGGGAAAAGGGCGTCCCGCGGAACGCCCCTGCGGAAGGCCGGAAGGAAGAGGGCTTTGGACGCCTTCTCCCTCTCCCCCTACCTCCCCGCCCTCGCCCGGCGGATCTTCTCGAAGTCGCGGTAGAGGAGCGAGTAGTCCTTCTCGATCATGCCCAGCCGGGCGGCCTTGCGCAGGAAGGCGTAGGTCGCCTCGGCGTGGGGGATGTGGGCCTTGAGCTTGCGGCCGAGCCGGACGGCGGCCCCCACGTCCTTGTGCGGGTTGTAGACCCGGGCCTGGGCGTTCCAGGAGCCGTTCAGGATGTTGTTGGGGAAGCGGTGGCGGCTGGCGTAGCTGTAGGCGGTCGAGACGTTGAAGACGCGGATCATCTCGGCGGCCGAGAGCCCGAGCTTCTCCGCCAGGCGGGCGGCCTCGCAGGTGGCGAGGAAGATGGAGTGGAGCACCATGTTGTTGAGGAGCTTCATGGCGTGGCCGTTGCCCGCCTCGCCCAGGTGGAAGAGGTTCGAGGCGAAGGGGGCGAGGTCCTTCTTCGTGCGCGCGAAGACCTTCTTGTCCCCGCCCAGCATGAGGGTGAGCTTGCCCTCCAGGATGCCGGCGGGCCCCCCGCTCATCCCGGCGTCTAGGTAGGCGTGGCCCGCGCGCGCGGCGAGGGCGGCGTTCTTCCGGGTCGCCAGGGGGTCCGAGGTGGTGAGGTCGTAGATGACGAGGGGCTTCGCGGCGCTGGCGAGGAGGCCGTTCTTCCCCTTCAGGCAGGCGGCGACCTCCTTCGAGGAGGGGACGGCGAAGAGGACGGTCGAGGCGCCGCGCGCGATCCCGGCCAAAGTGGCCTCGCGCGCCCCCTTGAGCTTCCGGAAGGCGGCCCGCCGCTTGGGGTCCACGTCCCGCCCGAGCACGGTCCAGCCCGCCTTCGAGTAGCGGATGGCGATGGGGAGCCCCATGCGCCCGATGCCGACGAGGCCGATCGCCTTCGCCATGACTGCCTCTCCCGGATGAGATGAGGGATGAAAACCGCCCCCCCCGATCAGGGGGGTAGGGCTGCCCAAGGGCGAACACAAGGTTCGCCCCTACAGACCCGCATCCATTCCGTAGGGGCGAATCTTGTATTCGCCCCCGCCCGCGCCGCCGGCGAAGGCCGGCCGGTCGCCCCCACGCACCGATCCGGGAAATCCCGCCCCCCCTACACCCGCTCCGCCTTGAGGGGCCTCGCCATGAGCTCCTTCACCGCCTCGCGGGGGTCCTTCCCCTCGAAGAGGACGGCGTGCACCTGCTCGCAGATGGGCAGCTCGGCCCCGTGCCTCCGGGCGAGGCCCACGGCGGCGGGGGCGGTGTGCACCCCCTCGGCCACGGCGGCCATGGAGGCGAGGATGTCCGGGAGCTTCTCGCCCTTGCCGAGACGCATCCCGACGGTGCGGTTGCGGCTCAGGTCGCCCGTGCAGGTCAGGACCAGGTCGCCCAGGCCCGCCAGGCCCGCGAAGGTCCCGGGCCGGCCCCCCATGGCCCCGCCCAGGCGGGACATCTCGGCGAGCCCCCGGACGATGAGGGCGGCGCGGGCGTTGTGGCCGAGCGAGAGGCCGTCCGCGATGCCGGCCGCCAGGGCGACGACGTTCTTCAGGGCGCCCCCGAGCTGGGTGCCGATCGGGTCCGGGCCGGTGTAGACGCGCACGCAGCTCCCCGCGAAGGCGGCCTGGACGGCCGCGGCGGCGCCCTCCTCCTCCGAGGCCGCGGCCACGGCGGTGGGCTTCCGCTCCGCGGCCTCGCGCGCGAAGGAGGGCCCCGAGAAGGCCACCAGGGGCCGGGGCGCGGCGCCCGCCCCCTGGAGGCACTCGGCGATGACCTGGGTGGGGAGGAGGAGCGTCCCCTCCTCGATGCCCTTGGTCGCGCTCGCGACGAGGGCCTCGGGGTGGAGGCTCGGGGCGAGCCGCCGCCACACCGCGCGCACGACGTGGCTCGGCATGACGGAGAGGAGGAGGTCCTGGCCGGCCGAGGCGGCCTCGGCCAGGTCGGCGGTGAAGCGCAGCCCCGCGTGGAGGCGGGCCCCGGGGAGGTAGAGGTCGTTCTCGCGCGACCGGGCCATCCGGGCGCAGAGGTCGGCCTCGTAGGCCCAGAGGACGGCCTCGTGCCCGCGCTCGGCGAGGAGGCCGGCGAGGGCGGTGCCCCAGGCCCCCGCCCCGATGACCGCGACGCGCAGGAGGCTCATGCGGGCTCCGGGCGGAGGATCAGCGCCGGGCCTTCTTCTTGGCGGCGAGGCGGGCGAGGGCGCTCCGGCGGGCGATGACGCCGGCCTTCACGCCCTTCTTCCCGGCGGCGGTCTTGGGCTTCCAGACGTTCTTGTGGCGGAGGTGCTTCGCCTCCTCCCAGACGTGCTGGGTGCCCTCCCCCATGAAGACGACGAAGACCTCGCAGCCGTCCGGGTACTCGTAGGGGCCGTGGAGGGTGTCCCAGCCGAAGACGTAGTCGCCCGGGCGCAGGTCCTTGCCCGCCACGCACATGCGGCCCTTGGTGACGAGGATGGAGTGCCAGCTCTTGTGGGTGTGGGCGGGCTCGACGTAGCCCTTGGGGAACTTCACCTTCATGTCGACCCGCTTCATCGCAGGGTCGTAGGCGAAGACCTTGACCTTCACCCCCTTGGGGAGGGTGAGGAGCTCCTCGACCCCCTCGGCCTGCCAGGGCACGGTCTTGTCGTAGGTGGCGCGGAAGCGGTGGTCGAACTTCTTGGCGGGCATGGCTTCTCCTCACGGGATGATGGCGCCTGGACCAGGGAACTGGGCGCCAGCATACCTCATGCGGAGCGCGCGATGAAGGGCGGGAGGGGCGCGCGGGCCGCCGGGGGACACGCGGCTCTGTAGGGGCGTTCCATGGAACGCCCCTACGCGGACCCGCGCGGGATGGGGGCCGTAGGGGCGCGGGCCGCGTTTCCGTAGGGGCGAGGCACCCGGCTCCGCCGAAGGCTACGCCGGAGGCAGCTGCCTCGCCCCTACAAAGGCGCACGGAATGGCGGCGAGCTGGGGAAGGCGGTGGCGATCCTCACCCGTGCAGGTGGGCCTCGACGAACCAGAGGTGCTTGTCCACCCCCCGGGAGATCTGGGTGAAGAGGTCGGCGGTGCCGGCGTCGCAGGCGTCCGCGGCCTCATCGATGGCCGCGCGCGCCGAGGCGGCGAACGCCGAGAGGGCCCCCACCACGGCCCGGAGGTGGTCCCGCTCGGCCGTGATCCCGGCCGGGTAGGCGGGCAGCCGCGACTCGGCCGCCGCCGCGCGCGCCGTGCCCCGGGCGAGGCCGCCCAGCTCGACGATGCGCTCGGCCAGCTCGTCCACCCATTCCTCCGCCTCGCCTGCGGCCTCGTCGAAGAGCTTGTGGAGGGCGATGAAGCCGGGGCCCTTGATGTTCCAGTGGGCCTGCTTGAGCTGGGTGTAGAGGTCCAGGGCGTCGGCGAGGCTGGCCTGGAGCATGGGGATGACCTCGGCGCGGGCCTCGGGGGAGAGGCCGTGGGAGGTGGGCAGGAGCTTCACGGTCTGGGTCGGCATGGCGCACCCCTCGTCTGGACGCAACGGGTCCGGCGGCGGGCGACGCCTGGAAGGGGCGCGGGGAGGGCTACCCGTAAAGATAGGCCCCGGCCCCCGGGACGGCAACGGGAAAGGCGGAGGATTACTTCGAGACGAAGATGCGGATGGCGATCTCGCGCCCGATGGTGACGCTCTTGCCGCCCAGGAGGACGGTGACGGTGCCGGCGAGCGGGTCCTGCCGGCGGACCTCGAGGGCGGCCTCGGGGTAGAAGCCGAGCTGGCCCAGCCGGCGGAGCACCTCGGCGTCGTCCTGGAGCACCCGGGTGATCCGGGCCGGGCGGCCGGGGGCGGCCTCGGCCAGCATCTCCTCCGCGGCGCTCACCATCGAGCCGTCCTTGGCCGGGATGGGGTCTCCGTGGGGGTCGAGGGTGGGGTAGTCGAGGGCGTGGTCCATGGCCTCCTCGAGCTCCTCGGAGAGCACGTGCTCGAGCTCCTCGGCCTCGGCGTCCACCTTGTGCCACTCCATGCCCATCTTCTGGTTGAGGTAGAGCTCCAGCAGGCGGTGGTGGCGGATGATCTCGAGGGCCACCTTCTCGCCGCGCACGGTCAGGGTGACGCCCCGGTAGGGGGTGTAGTCGAGGAGCTCCATCTGGTGGAGCTTCTTGGTCATGCTGGTGACCGAGGCGGGCGAGAGGCTCATCCGCTCGGCGATGGCCTTGGTCGAGACGGGCGCGGACTCGGCCTGGAGCTTGTAGATGTTCTTGAGGTAGTCCTCGACGTGCTTGCTCAGGCGCGGGTCATCCGTCATGGGCTGCCTCGGCGCGGGCGGGCGGCGCGGCCCCGGGCGCGGGAATCGTAGGAGGGGGAGGAGGGGGTGTCAACCGGGGGCGTTTGGGGGCCGTCCGGAGCGGCTACCGCTTCACTCCCTTGGCCCGCTTGGCCGCTTTCCAGGCGGGCCGGAGCCCCAGTTTCTTCGCCACCTCGGCGAAGGGCACGGTGGTGTCCTTGCCGGCGCGAAGCTCCTCCAGGGCCTTCAGCCCCTCCTCGGTGTCGATCCGGTCCTCGATGGCCTCGATGAGCTTGCGATGCCGCGACCGTCCGGCCATGAGCTGCCTCTGGAGCGGGTTCGATTTTGCCGTCATTCTGAGCGCAGCGAAGAATCTCGGTGTGAACTTTCAGCCGGACGAACCGAGATGCTTCGCTGCGCTCAGCATGACGACCAGAGGTCCGTTGGATACCCGGGCTAGACCCGGATGACAAGACAGGCGTTCCCACCCCCCCCTACGGCACCATCCGCCGCCCGGCGTGCTCGTAGACGAAGGTGCCCTCGATGTTGAGGAACTTGCGGCCCATCCCGGGCGGGAAGGGCCGGAAGGGGGCCGCCTTGGTGAGGGCGCTCATGGCCTCGTCGTCCAGGATGCGGTAGCCCGAGGAGGAGAGGAGCTCGACCTTCCGGAGCCCCCCGTCCTCGGAGAGGACGAAGCGCAGCACGAGCTTGCCGGCGTAGTCCCTCGCCTCGCGCGGCCAGCTCCAGTTGTTCTGGATGCGCTCCTTGATGTGGGCGAAGTAGGAGGCGAAGCGGAAGTCCCGGGTGTCGAGGGAGATGGCGTCGCCCACCTCCTCCTTCTTGAGGTCCTTCTCGAGGGAGGCGCGGGCGATGCGGTCCGCGTCCTCGTCCGAGAGGTTGAGGTTGGGGGCGTTGGGGCGGCCCCGGGGCTGGGCCCGGAAGGGGGCGAGGGGATCCTGCGGGGGCGCGGGCGGGCGGGCCTGCTGGGGAGGCTTGGGGGGCTCGCGCTTGGGCTCCTCCTTCTTCGTGACCTCGACTCTCGCCTGCTCCTGTCTGGGGGCAGGCCGGGGGCTGGGGGGCGGGACCACCTGGGGCGGCTTCTTCTCCGGCTCGGGCTTCTTCACCTCCTCCCTGGGCGCGGGAGGGGCGGCCTCCACCCGGGGGACGGGGGGCGCCGGCGGGGAGGGCGGCGCGGGAGGGAGCGAGGCCACCTGCTCTTGGGGGAGGCCCTGGCGGGCGGGCACCTTCTCCTCCCGCTCCTCCCGGAGCTGGGGCTTGGGCCCGGGCTTCTCCTGGCCACTCAGGGGGCGGTTGGCGTCCGCGAGGAGGCGGCTCTCGGGGTTCTCCGGGAGCTCCTCGGCGGGCTTGGGCAGCTCGACCGAGACCACCCGGAAGACCGGGGGCCGGCTGGCCGCCACCCGCACCGGCCAGAGCATCTCCAGGCTGACCACGCCGAACGCCAGGAGGTGGAGCAGGAGGGAGATCAGCAGGGGGAGGGCGACCCCCGGGGAGCGCCTCGTCATCGAATCCCGCCTCGGCGGCCGGGGGCGGAAGCCCCGCCCCACGCCGGTATTTTAGGCCCCGGAGGGAGGGGCGGCAAGGCGGGGGGATTTGAGCGGGCCGGGCCCCGGGGCCTTCCTCGCCCTGACCCTCTCCCTCCCCGCGAGCCCCGTCCTCATGGACAAGCTCCTCGGCGTGGAGAAACGGGGCATGGGGTGAGGGGGG
>MGDP01000009.1 GCA_001790955.1 Candidatus Tectomicrobia bacterium RIFCSPLOWO2_12_FULL_69_37 | reverse complement strand
CCTCCGGGCTCGAGACGATGGGCTCGCCGTGGAGGTTGTAGGAGGTGTTCAGGACCCCGCCGATCCCGGTGAGGCGCTCAAACTGGGAGATGAGGCGGTGGTACTCGGGATGGTGGGCGGGCTCCAGGATCTGGGGCCGCATGGTGCCGTCGTAGGGGTGGCAGGCGGCCGTCAGGTCCTCCCGCCCGCGCGGAGTGCTGTCGAAGGTGAGCATCATGTAGGGCGAGCACAGGCCCTTGGGGTTGACGATGTAGTCCCCGGCCCGCTCGGCGAGGATGGTGGGGGCGAAGGGCATCCAGAAGTCGCGGCTCTTGATCATCTTGTTGATGCGGGCCACCACGCGGTTGTCGGCCGGGTTGGCGAGGATGGAGCGGTTCCCGAGCGCCCGGGCGCCGAACTCCTCGCGCCCCTTCACCCGGGCCACCACTTCCCCCTTGGAGAGGAGCCGCGCGACCTCGCTCTCTACGTCGCCGAAGCGGCGGACCACGTGCTTCTTCCGCACCCCCATCCGCTCGATCGCCTCCTCGGCGCCCTCCTCGGCGATGTCCCGGCCCAGGTAGAGCGGCCCCAGGGGGACGCACGTCCCGGCGCCCTTCGCGCCCTGGGCCCGGAGCCAGTAGGCGGCCCCGATGGCGTTCGACTCGTCCCCGCAGCTGGGGAGGACGAAGAGGTCCTCGACCTCCTCCAGGGCGGCGATGCGCTGGTTCGCCTTGACGTTCATGAAGACCCCGCCGCTCAGGGCGGCGCGGCCCTCCCCCGCCGCCGCGAGGCCCGCCCGCGTCCACGCGACGAGCATCTCCTCCAGGAGGTCCTGGCCCGCCCCCGCCACCCAGTCGAAGCGGTGCCGGGCGAGGTGCTCCATCAGGTAGCGGAAGCGCTCCCGCCGCACCCTCCACCGGAAGCGGGGGGGCGAGGGGTCGAAGCCTATCATCCGGGACAGCACCTCGTAGGACTTCCGTTTCCCGTACTCCGGGGCGTAGGGGGCCAGCCCCATCACCTTGTACTCGTGCTCGAGCTGGCGCATGCCCAGGAAGAGGGTGACGAGGCTGTAGAAGCTCCCCAGGGAGCCCGCCGCGCTGGGGGAGGCGGAGAGGCGGCGGATGCCCTCGGGCCCGGCGGCGTTCCAGGTGGCGCAGACTCCGTCCCCCGAGGCGTCGTTGGTGAGGATGGCCGCCCGCTTGTTCCTCCCCCCGGCGAAGGGCGAACCGTAGTAGGCCGCGGCGGCGTGGGCCATGTGGTGCTCGACGATGTAGATCTTGGACTTCGAGATCCCCAAGTGGTCCACGATCTGCTGGAAGCGCAGATCGTTGGGCATCCGCTCCTTGCCCGCGGTTTCGGAGGAGAGGTTGAGCTTCTTGCCCACCCGCCGCACCCGCCGGCGCAGGGCGCTCACCTTCTTGATGCCCAGGTACTCGTCGATGTAGTTGTCGTCCCGCGTCACGCGGTCGAACCACTCCGCCCCCATCGCCTCGTGCCCGGCGAGGGCGACGGCGGAAAGGTCCTCCCCCTTCACTCCCCCTTGGGCCAGCACGGCCTCGACCGACCGGGAGGGGTAAGCCCCCTGGTTCTTCCGGCGGGTGAAGCGCTCCTCGCTCATGCAGGCGGCCACCTCGCCGTCCCGGAGCAGGCAGGCCGTCGCCAGGTGGGAGTCGTTGATCCCGAGGATGAGGTCCGTCATGCGGCCCCCCTCCCCCGCTCGCGCAGGGCCTCGCGGTAGATCTCGGCCGTCCGGCGGGCCACCACCCGGCGGTCGAACTCCTCCTCCGCCCGGCGGCGGCCGGAGGCCCCCATGGCGCGGGCGGCCCCGGCGTCGCGCCGCAGGCGGTCGAGCGCGGCGGCCAGGGCCTCCGGGTCCTCGGGCGGGACGAGGAAGCCCTCCCTCCCCTCCCGCACGATCTCCTCCACGCACCCCACGCGGCTGGCCGCGACGGGCCGGCCGGCGGCGAGGTAGTCGAAGAGCACCCGGCTCGTCCCCTCGGACTGCCTCGACGGGAAGGCCAGCGCGTCGCAGGCGGCCAGCGCCTCGCCCATCGAGTCGAGGAAGCCGGGGAACACCGTCCTCTCCCCCATCCCCGCCTCGGCGGCCAGGGCCCTCAGGGAACCCAGGTCCTCTCCCCGGCCCGCCACCACCAGCCAAGGAAGCCCTCTCTCGTTTTCTTTCATCAGGGCCATCGCCCGCACGAGGACATCCTGCCCCTTCAGCCAGAGGCGGATGCTCCCCGCCACCCCGGCCACCCACGCCCGGGGCGGGATGCCCCACTCCCGGCGGAAGCGATCGCCCGTGGCCGCCGGGTCGTAGGCCGAGGGGTCGCCGCCCCCCATCACGGTGCGGAAGCGCTCCGGGCGGAACCCCGGCCCGGCGAGATAGCCCTGCCGGATGCGCTCGGAGACGGCCACCACGCGGTCCGTCCCCCGGGCGTAGAGCCACCGGTTGAAGGGGTGCCGCCGGACCGGCTGCATGATGTGGCGGCTGCGGACGATGACGGGCCCGCTCCGCTCCAGCCACGCCGCGGCCGCCAGCCAGTGCTCGACCCCGCGATGGACGTGGACCGCGTCCACCCCGCGCTCGTGGGCCAGCCGCCGCAGCCGCAGGAGGTCGCGCAGGTAGCTGTCCGGGCGGAAGTTGTTGCTCGCCTCGATGAAACCCACCTCCCGCACCCCCTCGCGGCGGGCGCGCTCGGCCACGGCCCGCCCGCGCTCCACGTCCCGGCACAGGAGGAGGACGCGGTGCCCGATCTCCTGGAGGCCGAGCGAGAGGGCGGCGGCGGCCCAGGCGTCCGAGCTCCAGCCCCGGCAGGTCATGACCTGGAGGATGGAGAGCGGCCGCCCCTCTTCGCGGGAGGCGGCCGGGGGAGCGGCCTTCAGGGCGCTTTCGCTCATGCCGGCCCGCCCGGCTGGCGGAGAAGCTGCTCGTCGGGGCGGACCTCCTCCCCGGGGCCGGAGGCGAACTGCATCTTGTAGAGCTTGTGGTAGAGCCCGCCCCGCTCCATGAGGACGTGGTGGCCGCCGAGATCGACCAGCTGGCCGTCGTCCAGGACGGCGATGGCGTCCGCCGCGCGGACGGTGGAGAGGCGGTGGGCGACGACGACGGTGGTCCGGCCCCTCATCAGGCGGTCCAGCGCCTCCTGGATGATCTTCTCGCTCTCGGAGTCGAGGGAGCTCGTGGCCTCGTCCAGGAGGAGGATGGAGGGGTCGCGCAGGATGGCCCGGGCGATTGCGATCCGCTGGCGCTCCCCGCCCGAGAGCCGCACCCCCTCCTCCCCCAGGAGGGTGCCGTACCCGCCCGGCAGGGCGGAGATGAACCCGTGGGCGTTGGCCGCGCGCGCCGCCGCCTCCACCGCTCCGGGGTCCACAGGGCCCTCGGCCGCGTAGGCGATGTTATTGGCCACCGTGTCGTTGAAGAGGTTGACGAGCTGCCCCACCACGGCGATCTGGGAGCGCAGGCTGCGGAGGTCGAGCTCCCCCCCCTCCACCCCGTCGTAGGTGATCCGGCCCGCGGCGGGGGCATAGAAGCGGGGGATGAGGTCGAGCAGGGTGGTCTTGCCCGCCCCGCTCAGCCCCACCACGGCGAGCACCTTCCCGGCGGGGATCTCCAGGGTGATGTCCCGCAGGACGGGCGCGTCCTCGTAGGCGAAGCTCACCCCCTCCAGGCGGATTCCCCGGGTTAGGCGGCCCATCGGCCGGCCGCCGGGGTTCATGGCCTCGGGCGCGTGGGCGTCCATCAGCTCGAAGACGGCTTGGCTCCCGGCGAGGCCCTCCATCAGGTTGTGGTAGACGCGGGTGAGGGACTTGAGGGGGCTGTACACCATCCCCACGGCCACGAGGAAGCTCGAGAGCTCCCCGGCCGTGACCTCCCCCCGCATGACCATGAGGGCGCCGAACCACAGGATCCCGCCCGCGAGCGCCCCCCCGATCCCCTCGACGAGGGAGGGCGCCAGCGCCCGGACCCGCATGGCCCCCATGATCCGGCGGAAGAAGGAGAGGTTGGCCCGCGCGAAGCGCGCCCCCTCGAAGTCCTCGGCGCCGAAGGCCTTCACCACCCGCATCCCAGTGTAGGTCTCCTTCATCAGGGCGCTGAGGCTCCCGATGCGCTCCTGCGAGCCCCGGGTGATGCGGCGCACCTTCTCCCCCATCCGCGCGATCAGGAAGCCCACCGGCGGGAACACGACGAGGAAGATGAGGGTCATCTTCGGATTCTGGTAGACGGCCACGCCGACGAGGGCGATGAAGGTGAAGAACTCCTTCCCCAGGTCCCGGATGGAGCTGGTGGCCGCCTTCTGCATGAGGGAGATGTCGTAGAGGCTCTTCGCCATCAGCTCGCCGGTGGTCTTGCCCTCGAAGAAGCGCATCGGCAGCTGGATGAGGTGGCGGTGCAGCTCGTTGCGGAGGTCCATCACCACGCGCTGGCCCACCCAGTACATGCAGTAGCCCTGGACGTACCCCACCACCGCCCGGAAGGCGAAGAGGACCACGACCGCGGCCGCGATCAGCTGGACCATGCTCCCGTCGCGGGCGATGAGCACGTCGTCCACCGCGTACTTCACCAGGAGGGCGGGACCCGCGCTCAGGCTGCCTACGACGAAGGTGCAGGCCACCGCCACCCCAAAGCGCCCCCAGTAGGGCTTCAGGTAGCCGAGCAGGCGGAGGTAGGTTTCCGTCCGGGTCATGACCGCCCTCCGGCGTAGGAGGCTTCGAGCGAGGGCTCGAGGAGCTTCAGGTAGATCTCCTCCACCCGCTCGGCCCGCCGCTCGCGGGTGAAGTGCGCCTCCACCCTCCGCCGGCCGGCCCGCCCGAAGGCGCGGCGGAGACCCTCGTCCGCGAGGAGCTCCCGGAGGGCGGCGGCCAGGCGCGGGGGGTCGCCGCCGGGCACCACCCGGGCGGTGACGCCCTCCTCCACCACTTCGTCCAGGCCGTTACGGTCGGCCACCACGCAGGGGAGCCCCATCGCCATCGCCTCCAAGACCGCCCGGCAGCTCCCCTCCGAGCCCGGCGCCATCAGGACGAACAGGTCCAGCGCGGCGAGGACCTCGGGCAGATCCTCCTCATGGTAGCCCGGGAAGTCCACCCGATCCTCCAGCCCCAGGGCGCGCACCCGCCCCTCCAGCCGGGGCAGGTACTCCCCCTTCCCGACCACCACCAGGCGCGCGCCGGGGACCTCCCCGGCCAGCCGGCGGAAGGCCTCGAAGAGGCGCATGTGGCCGCGATCGGACGCCAGGCGCGAGACGATGCCGATGAGGGGCGTCCCCGCCGCCTGGCCCAGGATCGCCCGGCCTTTTGCGCGCATTTCCGGAGGCGGGGGGGCGAACCGCTGGAGGTCCACCGCCCCGGGAACCACGTGGAGCTTCTCCGGCGGGACGGCGGCGCGCTCCGCGAGGACGCGGGCGATGTGGCGGTTCGGGGCGATGAGGGCGTCGGTCGCGGCATCCAAGAGGTAGCGGGCGAAGGGGTTGCCCTTCGCGGCGCGGGGGTGGTGGACGGTGCGGACGAGGCGGACGCGCCTTCCGCAGCGCCGCCGGGCCAGCAGCGAGAGCCAGTGGTCGGCCGAGAGGTGGGCGTGGAGGACGTCCGCCCGCGCCTCTTCCAGCAGCCCCGCCAGGCGCCGCGTGAACCCGCCGATCCTCCAGGGCTTGAGGCTCCGGGAGGGGTCCAGTTCCTCCACGCGGGGGAGACCCAGGCGCGCGGCCTGGGCTTCGAGGGCCTCGCCCGGCCCGCAGACGAAGCGCACCCGGTGGCCCCGGGCGGCGAGGTCCGCCGACAGGTGCAGGGCTGGCTCCGCCGCCCCGGTCCACCAAGAGCTGCTGATGACCTGCACCACGCTCAGCGGGCGCACGAGGCCAGGACCTCCTCGTAGGCGTGCACCGTCTCCTCCAGCATCCGCTCCAGGGAGTGCCGCTCGCGGACGTAGGCCCGGCCCGCCTCCCCCATCCGGGCGCGCCGGGCGGGGTCGGCGAGGAGCTCTTGAACCGCCGCCGCGAGGGCCCGCGGATCCCCCGCCGGCACCACGACGCCCGCCCCCGAGGGCAGGAGCACCTCGGGCACCCCCCCGACGTCCGTCCCCACGATGGGGAGCCCCATGGCCATGGCCTGGAGCGCCACCTGGGGGACGCCCTCGGTGCGCGTCGAGGCGATCACGAGCAGGTCGAGGCCCGCCATCACCTCGGGGATGTCCTCGCGGTAGCCCAAGAAGGCGACCGTCCCGTCCAGCACCCCGAGGCCGCGGGCCTCCTCCCGGAAGATGTCGCGCCAGTGGCCGTCCCCCACCACGAAGAAGCGGGCGTTCGAGCCCCCGTCCCGCAGCCGCCGGGCCGCCTGGAGGAAGTGCCCGTGCCCCTTGCTCTTGCGGAGCTGGGCCACGATGCCCACGGCGGGCACGCCGTCCGCGAGCGCCAGCTCCTCCCGGAAGAGGCGGGGCGGGATGCCCTCCCGGAAGCGCGCGAGGTCCACCCCCGTGGGGAGGACCTTCACCCGGGACGGCTCGCAGAGGCCCCCCTCCACCAGCATCCGCCGGATGCGCTCGGCCGTCGTCATGATGAGGTGGGGGAGGCGGTAGGCCCAGTTCAGGCGGTGGCCGCTCACCGGGATGGAGACGTGCCGCGTCCGCACGACGGTCAGGCCCAGAAGCCTCCCAGCCACCCCCGCCAGCCAGCTGTCCTTGCTGCTGTGGGTGTGGACGATGTCGGGCCGCTCCCCGCGGAAGACGCGCAGGAGGCCCCATAGCGCCGCCGGATCGCACACGAAGCGCATGCGCACGGAGCGGAAGGGCACCCCGGCCCGCTCCGCCTCCCGCCGGAGGAGGCCGTCCGGCTGGCCGACCAGGAGGACGCCGTGGCCGCGCTCCCGGAGGGAAACCGCCTCCAGGAGAATCCGCTTCTCCTGGCCGCCCAGGCCGCGGGAGGCCTCGGTGTGAATCACCCGCAGGACCCTAGCCACGAATCCCCCGGCGCTTTTCCCACAGGAAGGCGGTGCGCATGAAAACGTAGAAGGCCGCCCCGGCGGCGGCGATGAAACCCTCCGCCCCGTCGCGCCAGCCGCCCCTGAGCAGATAGCCCTTGAGGAACCTTCCCATCGGACGGAGGATGAGGTCCCGGAGCCGGGGCGCCTCGCACTGCGCGGCCCGCTCCTCGGCCGCGAGCCCCGCGTAGCGGACCTGGCGGGAGAAGAACTCCTCCAGCCGGTCGTAGCTCCGGTGATCGAGGGGGGCGGTCAGCTCCCCGACCCGCCCCTCGACCTCCACCGACTCGTGGACCGCCTTGTCGTTGAAGCGCCCCCGGCCCTTGCGGAAGAGGCGGACCTGGTGGTCGGGCCAGAGGTCCCCGTGGCGGAGCCACTTGCCGAAGAAGATGTTCCGGCGGGGAACGCGGTAGCCGTCGCAGGGGCCGTCCGCGGCGAGGACCTCGAGGATCTGGGCCTTCAGCTCCCCCGTCACCCGCTCGTCGGCGTCCAGGCTGAGCACCCAGGGATGGCGCGCCTCGCCGAGGGCGAGGTTCTTCTGGGCGGCGTAGCCCCCCCAGGGCCGCTCGATCACCACGGCGCCGCGCGCCCGGCAGATGGCCTGGGTGCCGTCCGAGCTGCCGCAGTCCACCACCACGATCTCGTCGGCCCAGGCCGCGCTCTCCAGGCAAGCCCCCACGCGCGAGGCCTCGTTGCGCGTGACGACGGCCACGCTCAGGGCCTGCCGCCGGGCGCTCGACCCCTCGCCCGCCTCCGCGCCCACAGGACGCTCCGCCACCCCGGACACAGCATCAGCCCTTCTGGGACTTTTCCCATTCGTCGAGCGGAATGGCCTCGTCCACGAGCATGACGGGGATGCCGTCCTCGATCTTGTAGACGAGCTTCGACTCCCGGCAGATGAGGAAGTTCTCGTCCCGGCTCAGCTCCAGCGGCTTCTTGCACACCGGGCAGGCGAGGATCTCTAGCAGCTCCTTGTCGATCGCCATCTCACCCCTCTCCTTCGAATGGATTCCGGTTCAGCCCCAAATACCGCCCTCCAGGGCGCCGCGGACGCGCTGGGCTCATTGAACATCAATCCTTTCAGCCACTTAGATGCGCCCTCCCCCCTATTTTTGCACACTCAGCGGTATTTTTCATGGGCCTCCCAAAGCCCCAGGAGGCCCCGCACCGCCTCCCCCGCCCCCACCCGCTCCAGGCACTCGATGTCCGGGCAGGAGCGGCCGTAGCAGTTGCTGCAGGCCAGGCGGTGATGGAGCACCGCGTGGCCGGGCCCCCAGGGGCCGTTCCGCACCGGGTCGGTCGGGCCCATCACGCTCAGGCAGGGCAGGCCCAGGGCGGCGGCCAGATGGGTGGGGCCGGTGTCCCCCCCGGCGAAATAGTCCCCCCGCCGGATGAGGGCCATCATCTCCCGGATGTCGGTGGCGGGGGCCACCACGGGCCCCGTGCGCATGGCCGAGGCGACGCTCCGCACGCTCGCCTCCTCGTCCGGCCCCCAGGTGAGGAGCACCCCTCCCCCGCTCGCCTCCCGCCAGGCGTCCCCCAGCGCCGCGAAGCGCTCCGCGGCCCAGCGCTTGGTCGGCCAGCCGGCCCCGGGGTGAACGACCAGGAGCGGGCGCCGTGCGAGGAGCCCCACGCGGCGCAGGAAGGCCTCGGCCGCCTCGCCCTCTCCGGGGCTTTCGGGAAGCGGGAACCGCAGCGCCTCGGGCGGCGGGATGGGGATGCCGAGGGGCTCGAGGAGGCGGAGGTTCTTCTCCACGACGTGATGCGGATGAGAAGGCAAGGGCGCCTGGCGCGTGGTGAAGAGGACGTTCATCCCCTCCCGGCAGGCCCGGTGCTCGAAGCCCACCCGCGCCGGGGCGCCCGAGGCCCAGGCGAGGAAGCCGCTCTTGATCAGCCCCTGGGCGTCGATGGCCACTTCCGCCTCCAGGCGGCGGACAGCCCGGAGGTCGTTCCGCAGGACCGACAGACCCCCGCCGGGCAGGTTCCGCCGCCAGGCCCGGGTGTCCACGGTCACCACCTCGTCGACGTCGGGATTGCCGCGCAAGAGCATGCTGGGGCTGGGCTCGGCCGCCCAGGCGATGCGGACGCCGGGCCAGGCGTCCCGGATGGCGGAGGCGAGGGGCAGGGTGTGCACCACGTCCCCCACCGCCCCGAGCCGGATGATGAGGACGCAGCGGCTCATCGGGGGACGCGGCCGCCCAGGCGGGCGCCGAGGCCGGAGGAGGAGTGGTCCTTCGGGTCGCCGCAGATGGCCACCTCCCCCCCGTAGCTGCGCACCGTCTCGCGCTCGGGGACGGTCTCGGCGGTGTAGTCGGTGCCCTTGGCGTGGACGTGGGGCTTGAGCGCGAGGAGGATGCGCGAGACGTCCGGCTCGTCGAAGACGACGAGGTAGTCCACCGGCTCGAGGCAGGCGAGGAGCTCGAGCCGCTCCGCCTCCGGGGTGTAGGGCCTCCCCTCCCCCTTGAGGCGGCGCGTCGAGGCGTCGCTGTTCACCGCCACCACCAGCACGTCGCCGAGGGCCTTGGCGTCCCGGAGGTAGCGCACGTGGCCCACGTGGAGGATGTCGAAGCAGCCGTTCGCGAAG
>MGDP01000008.1 GCA_001790955.1 Candidatus Tectomicrobia bacterium RIFCSPLOWO2_12_FULL_69_37 | reverse complement strand
CGCGGCGGCAGACCGTCTTCTTCATCTTCCTCGTCGCCGCCTCCCTGGGCATCTCGGCCCTCGTCCTGCGCAACGGCCGCACGGTGGACGCCCTCCTCCTCCTCATCCAGGGCTTCAACATCCTCTTCCTGCTCGTCATCCTGATGCAGAAGGGCGCCGGCACCCGGAACAAGGACGAAGGCGGCCCGCGCTAGGCCCCGCCGGCCACGGTTTTTTCGCTGAAACCCGCCGAAAAGCGCTGAACACCTTCCACCAAACCCGCCGAGCCGGCGGGAGAAAACATTTTTCCCGCCGGAACGTCCCGGAAAACCCCGGACACCCGATTTTCATACCCTTTTGCCTTCGAATCCGCGTTAGCTCCTCCCCCTCTCTCCCCTCCCGCCACGCCTATTTTTTCGGTGGAAGTCCCGTGAAAAGTGCGGAAACCGGCCCTTTTCCGGTGTACACGGCCCGTGAATCCGCGGGAACGCGATGGACACCCTCCACCCGCCCGATTGAATCCGCAGGGGCGAGGCAGCTGCCTCCGGCGTAGCCTCCCGCCTTCGCGAAGCCCGCTTCCACCCTCCGCAGCGGCAGCCCCGCTGCTGCGGAGGACGGGTCGGCGGGCGAAGGGAGGCCGGCGGAGCCGGGGGCCTCGCCCCTACAGCCAAACAGGCGCACCGCCGCCCCAGGGGGGAAGATACCCCTCCCCCCGCGAAAACCTCTTACCTCAAATTCGGGGTGGTTCCGGCACCCCCCGGACCCCCCCTAGAGCCTCGGGTAGCGCCCCCGCCAGATCTCGTACAGGGGCGCCCAGTAGAGGGAGAAGGCGCCGATCCAGACGAACTCCTCGATCGGGATGGTGGCGACGGCGAGGCCCGAGAAGTTCACGAGCTGGTAGCTCGCCCGGAGGGAGGGGAAGGTCACCCAGAATACGTAGTAGATGACCCCGTAGATGAGGGTGGCCGCGAGCCCCGTGAGCAGGATGGGCGGGGCCGCCTCCCGCCCCAGGAACCCGATCAGCACGCCCGTCCCCAGGGCCATCGCCCCGCCCGCGAAGTAGACGAAGTTGACCGGCACCTCCGTCCCCCCGGGGAGATAGACGGCCAGGAAGACCGCGGGGGCGGTGAGGGTCAGGGCCGGGTGAATCCTCCTCAGCTCGAAGAGGCCCCTCCGCGCCGCCACCTGCCAGGAGCAGGCGCAGAAGCCCCCCAGCACCCCGCAGAAGAGCAGGCTCTCAAGGAAAAGCTCCTTGCCGAGGGGGATGGCCTTGAACTGGGGGATCCAGTAGGAGGGGATGAAGATGGGCTCGGTGAAGCCGAGGAAGAAGGAAACCGCGCTCGAGAAGAGGAGCTTCCGCCGGAGGTCCGGCCGCAGGAAATAATAGGCGCCCCACACCGCCCCGAAGGCGGCCACCAGCCACAGGTAGACGTAATCCCTCATCCGCCCCTCAGCCGTTCATCAGGCGGACGAGGGGGGCCTCGCCGTGGTACTCGATGACGTTGAGGGCGGCGAAGTCCTGCTCGATCCGGAAGAAGTTCTCCAAGGGCATCCCCAGCGCGTCGCAGAGGATGACGCGGTTCACCCCGGCGTGGGCCACCACGAGCGCGGTCCCGCCGCGGAGGGCGGCGCGCAACTCCCCGAGGGCTTTGCGCACGCGCTGCGCGAGGTCGAGGAGGGACTCCCCCTTGGGGGGGCGGGAGCGGACGAAGTCCGCGTAGTGGGCCTTGAGGCGCCCGGGCTCCCTGGCGCTGAGGGAGGCGTAGGTCTCCCCTTCCCATTCCCCCAGGTCGAGCTCCGAGAGCCCCGCCACCACGTCCCCGCCGCCGGGGGGCGCCAGGCCGAGGGCCTCGCACAGGAGCTCGGCGCTCCTCCTCGCCCGGCGCAGCGGGCTCGTGAGGACCCGCACCTCCTCCCCCTCCCTCAGCCAGGGCCTGAGCCGGGGGGCGGCCTCCCGCATCTGGGCCTCCCCGAGGGGGAGGAGCGCTGCGTCCGTCCGGCCGAAGAAGCGGCCCTCCGCCGAGCCCTCGGCCGCGCCGTGGCGCACGAGGAGGAGCCGGGCGGGCCGGGCCTCCTTGCCGGGAAGGGAGACGGCGGGGTCCCCGCGCTCCGCCGTCACGGGGCGCCCGGCCCGGGGGGCGGAAGGAGAGGCACGGAGGAGGGACCCTACTCTTTGACGGCCACCGAGATGTCCCGGATGCCGGCGGCGAAGCTCGTCCCCATGATCTGGACGACGAAGCCGTAGTCCAGGCGCTTGTCGGCCTTGATGGTGAGGGTGGGGCGGCCGGGCTGGCCGCCGCCGGCCTTGAGGCGGCGCTCGAGCTCCTGGAGGGTGATCGCCTGGCCGTTCAAGCGGATGTCCTTCTCCACCCCGACCTCGACGAGGAAGTCCTGCTTCTGCTCGGCCTGGGCGCTCTGCTTGGACTCGGGCAGCTCGATGTCGAGCCGCCGGGTGAAGTCCACGAAGGAGGTGGTGACCATGAAGAAGATGAGGAGGAGGAAGACCAGGTCCGTCATCGAGATGAGCTGGAGGCTGTAGTCCTCCTCCTGCTTCTGGAAGCGCATCTAGCCGTCCTCCCCGGCGTCCTGGGCCGCCGCCCGGCCCTCCCCCGCCGCCCGCGCGGGCGGGCGGAGCGGCTTGCGCCCCGGGGCCTCCGCGATCACGAGGGCGTCGAGCAGGTCGAAGGCGATGTTCTCCATCTCGAAGAGGTAGCGGTCGGCGCGGGAGCGGAGGTAGTGGTAGCCCGCGAGCGCCGGGATGCCCACGGCGAGCCCCGCGACGGTGGTGATGAGGGCCTCGGAGATGCCCGCGGCGACGAGGGTGGGGGTCACCGTCCCCGCCTTCCCGATGGCCTCGAAGGCGCTCAGCATGCCGATGACCGTGCCGAAGAAGCCCAGCATGGGGGCCAGGTTGGCGATGACCCCCAGCGCCCGCAGGTTGCGCCCCAGGACGGAGGACTCGTGCTGGCCCGAGCCCACCATGGCCCGCTCCATCTCGTCGATCCCCAGGTGGCGCCGCTGGAGGCCGGCCCTGAGGATGCGGGCCAGGGGCACGTCGAAGCGCTCATAGACGCGCAGGGCCTCCTCGAAGTCCCCCCTCCGCCAGTAGCGCTCGCTCGCGTGGACGACCTCGTCCGGCACCACCTTCTCGCGCCGGAAGGCGAAGAGCCGCTCGAACACCACGGCCAGCCCCACGATGGAGCACAGGCCCAGGGGGACCATGGTGATGCCCCCCTTCTTGATGAAGTCCCAGGCCGCGGGGGTGAAGTTGAGGAGGGAGCCGCCGCCTCCCTCGGCCGCCGGCCCCGCCCAGGCCGCCCCGGCGGCCAGGAGAACCCCCGCCCCGCCCAGCCACACGCCCGCGCTCAAAGCTCTCGCCACCGTCTTCCTCCGCTCACGCCGCGCCGGCTGAGGCGGCCAGCATCCTTTCGGCATCGGCCTCGAGGTGGACCCGCTCCCCGAACACCTCCCCGCAGAGGGGGAGGACCGCATCCACCACCCGCCCGAGCGGGGGAGCCGCGCCGAGGAGGTGCTCCAGCGAGGCGGTCTTGGCCCCGGCCTCGCCGCAGGGGCGAATCATCTCGAAAAAGCGCAAATCCGTCGAGACGTTGAACGCGACCCCGTGCATGGTGACCCAGCGCCGGGCCCCGACGCCGAGGGAGAGGATCTTCGCCCCCCCGACCCAGAGGCCCGGCTGGCCCTCGCGGCGCTCGGCCTCGAAGCCCAGGCCCGCGAGATAGCGCCGAAAGACTTCTTCCAGCCGGCGGCAGTGGCGGTGGACGTCCCGGTCCCCCCGGCGCAGGTCGCACAGGGCGTAGAGCATGAGCTGGCCCGGGCCGTGGTAGGTGACCTCGCCCCCCCGGTTCACCCGGACGATGGGCACCTCGGCCCCGTCCCAGGGCGTGCGGGTGCGGAGCACGTTCCCCTCCGCCCCCCCCTGTCCCAGGGTGAAGACGGGCTCGTGGTCGAGAAAAAGGAGTGCGTCCTCGGCCAGGCGGCCGCTGGCGCGCTCCTCCCAGATGCGCCGCTGGAGCTCCCACGCCTCCCCGAAGGCCATCCGGCCCAGGAAGCATCCCCTCATCCGGTCCGGACCTCACTCAAAGAAGACGGCCCCCGCCCCGACCAGCTCCCCCAGCTCGGCCGAGAGGGAATCCGAGGGGGAGACGACGAACTCCCGCCCCGCCTGGACCAGCACCTCCCGCGCCGGGAACTGGAGGGCGAAGAGCACGGGCACCTCGCCGGGATGGCGGGCGAGCACCTCGCGCACCGCCGCGAGGCGGCCGTGGGCTCGGCCCGCCTCCCCCAGGTGGAGGATCATCCGCTGGGTGCGGACCAGCTGGGCCTGGGTGAGCGCCTCCACCGAGCGCACCACCACCTGGACGCCCTCCTCCGAGGCCTCGGCCATCCCCTCGACGAGGACGGCCTCTTCGGTCTCCAGGAGGGGGAAGTAGGCCTCGAAGACGTCGGGGAACATCGTCATCTCGGCCGTCCCCTCGCGGTCCTCCAGGACGAAGCTGGCCATCCGGCGCCCGGCGCGCGTGGTGCGGATCTTGGAGGAGCGGATGAGGCCCGCCATGCGCACCCGGTGGACGCCCTCCAGCTCGGCCAGCCGCCGGGAGTCCATGTTGGCGAGGCGGCGGATGACCTCCTGGTGGTCGTTCAGGGGATGGCCCGAGACGTAGAAGCCCAGCACCTCCTTCTCGAAGGCCAGCCGCTGGCGGGCGGGCCACTCGGCCACGTCGGGCAAGGAGGCCGAGAAGGCGGGTGCCTCCTCCGGGGAGAAGAGGCTCGTCTGGCCTGTGGCCGCCGTGCGCTGCTCGCGCACCCCGGCCTCCAGCGCGCCGTCCAGCGCCGCCATGGCCTGGGCGCGGCCGATGCCCAGGCTGTCGAAGGCGCACGCCTTGACGAGGCTCTCGGCCGCGCGGCGGTTCAGGTGGCGGTGCTCCACCCGCCGGCAGAAGTCCGCGAGGGAGCGGAAGGGCCCCTCCGCCCGGCGGCTCGCCAGGATGGCGTCCACCATCCCCTCCCCCACGTTCTTGACCGCGAGGAGGCCGAAGCGGATGGAGGCGCCCTCGACGGTAAAGTCCTTGTCGCTCGCGTTCACGTCGGGGGGCAGGACGGGGATGCCCATGTCCCGGCACTCGGCGATGTCCTTGATGACCTTGTCCGCGTTGTCGCGGTCGCAGGTGAGGAGCGCCGCCATGAACTCGCGGGGGTGGTGGGCCTTGAGGTAGGCGGTGCGGTAGGCGATGAGGGCGTAGGCCGCGCTGTGGCTCTTGTTGAAGCCGTAGCCCGCGAACTGCTGGATCTGGTCCCAGAGCGCCTCGGCCTTGCGGCGGTCCTTGCCGCGCTGGACGGCCCCCTCGACGAAGTCGCGCTTCTGCTCGGCCATGAGCTCGGGGTTCTTCTTCCCCATGGCCTTGCGGAGCACGTCCGCGCGCCCGAGGGAGAAGCCGGAGAGGGCGTTCGAGATCTGCATCACCTGCTCCTGGTACACCATGACGCCGTAGGTGCTCTCCAGGATGGGCTTGAGCTCGCCGAAGAAGAAGTCGATCGGCGCCCGGCCGTGCTTGCGGCTGATGAAGGCGTCCACCATGCCGCTGTTCAGGGGGCCCGGGCGGTAGAGGGCCACCATGGCGATGAGGTCCTCGAAGGTCGTGGGGGCGAGCTTCCGCAGGTACTCGCGGATGCCCCGGCTCTCGAGCTGGAAGATGCCCGTGGTGCGCCCCTCGGAGAGGAGCTTGTAGGAGGCCGCGTCGTCGAGCGGGAGGGTGTCGAGGTCGATCTCCTCCCCCTTCAGGCGCACGAGGTCCACCGCGCGCTTCAAGGCGGTGAGGGTCTTGAGCCCCAGGAAGTCCATCTTGAGGAGGCCCAGCTGCTCGACGTCCTTCATGTCGAACTGGGTCATCACCTCGCCGCCGGACCCCTTGTAGAGGGGGACGAAGCCAGTGAGCCTCGAGGGGGCGATCACCACCCCCGCCGCGTGGGTGCCCGCGTGGCGGATGTTCCCCTCGAGCTTCCGGGCGGTCTCCATGAGGCGGCTCACGTTCGGGTCGCGGGCGACGGCCTCGCGCAGCCGGGGCTCCTTCTGGAGGGCGTCGCCGAGGGTGATCTTGAGCTCGTTGGGGACGAGCTTGGCGATGCGGTCCACCTCCCCGTAGGGCATGTCCATCACCCGGCCCACGTCGCGGATCACGCCCTTGGCCAGCATGCTCCCGAAGGTGATGATCTGGCAGACGTTCTCGCGCCCGTACTTCTCCTGGACGTAGCGGATCACCTCGTCCCGGCGGTCCATGCAGAAGTCGATGTCGATGTCGGGGGGGCTCACCCGCTCGGGGTTGAGGAAGCGCTCGAAGAGGAGGGAGTAGCGCAGCGGGTCGATGCCCGTGATGCCCAGCGCGTAGGCGGCCAGGCTCCCCGCCGCCGAGCCCCGGCCCGGCCCCACGGGGATGCCGCTCTCCCGGGCGTGGCGGATGAAGTCCGAGACGACGAGGAAGTAGC
>MGDP01000007.1 GCA_001790955.1 Candidatus Tectomicrobia bacterium RIFCSPLOWO2_12_FULL_69_37 | reverse complement strand
TGACGATGACGGGGGCGCGGTTGCTCTTGAAGCAGCGGTCCGAGATGAGCCCCCCGGCGATGGGCCCGAAGAGGTAGCCGAGCGGGTAGGCGAAGGTCAGCCAGCCCATCTGCTGGAGGGTGAAGCCGCCCGCCTGGGCGTAGTAGACGGGCGCCCAGGAGACGATGCCGTAGCGCACCACGTTGTCGAGGCCCTTCACGTGGCAGGCGATGAAGAAGCGCCAGTTGCCCAGGAGGTGGAGGTAGGCCCGCAGGCCGTTCTCGCTCGCCCCGCCGGAGGCCTCGGCGTCGCGCGAGACCTGGTCGGCCTCGCGGTACTCGGGCAGGCCCAGCTCGGCGGGCCGGTCGCGCGCGGCGAGGTAGAAGAGGACCCCCGTCAGGCTCAGGAGGAGGGGCGGCCAGCGCAGGGCCGCCCGCCAGCCCCAGGTGGCCGCCACCCAGGGCACGACCGCCCAGACCACGAGGAGGGCGATCCCCGCCGAGGTGCCCACCAGGCCGATGGCCCGCCCCCGGTCCCGCCGGGGCCACCACTGGGCCACGAGGCCCAGCCCCGGCCCCCAGGCCGAGGCGTTCACGAAGCCCACGATGGCCCAGGGGACGGCGAGGGAGGGGATGGTGTCCCCGAAGCTCGCCACGACGTTGAAGACGCTCGTCCCCACCGCGCCCGCGAGGATGAGGTTGCGGAAGCCGATCTTCTCGCCGAGGCGGCCGTGGACGAGGTCGCCCAGGGCGAAGCCCCAGAACATCCAGGAGTTGATCCAGCCGGTGTCGGCCCGGGTGACGCCCAGGTCCTGGATGACGGCGGCCTGGACGAGGCTGAAGTTGAAGCGGCCCAGGTAGTTCGTGACGTAGAAGAGGCAGAAGGCGATGAGGACCCGCCACTTCCAGCGGTGGTAGAGGGGGGGGAGCTCCCAGTAGTCCACCTGCCGGGCGGGGAGGGGGGAGGCGGCGGGGGTGGTCAATCGAGATCCTCTCAATGCGTAGGGGCGAGGCATGCCTCGCCCCTACGGACGGCTTCTCCGTAATCCCGTAGGGGCAGGCCCCCGTGCCTGCCCCCATTCCCCAACAGGGGCGACCGGCCGGTCGCCCCTGCAGACGTGCCATTCCGCACGTTTATTTCAGCAAATCGGCCACGCCGGCCGAGGTGGCGAAGGCGGAGTCGGCCTCCTCGAAGCCGACGAAGTAGCTCTCGCAGGCCCGCAGCAGCAGGTCCTTGGTCATCTCGGGCTTCTTCTCCTCGAACTTGGCCAGGTCGATCAGGTGGTCGAGCAGGTCGCGGGGGTGGCAGGCGGTGAAGGGCCGCTTCCGCGCCTCGTAGACCTCCTTGACGAGGTCGCCGAAGACGTCCTCGCGGAACTCGATGCCCTTGCTCTTGCAGGTGCGCGCGAAGTTCTCGTGGAAGCCGTCCTTGTCCAGCGGGCCGATGAAGACCTTGTGGCGCAGGCGCCGCATGAAGGCCTCGTCGAGGAGGTCCTTGGGGTTGATGTTGGTGCTGAAGATGACGAGCTGGTCGAAGGGCATCTGCACCTTGTTCCCGGTGTGGAGGGTGAGGAAGTCCACCCGGTTCTCCAGCGGGACGATCCAGCGGTTGAGCAGGTCCCGCGGGCGCACGAGCTGGCGGCCGAAGTCGTCCAGGATGAAGATGCCGTTGTTCGACTTCACGTGGGGCGGGGCCTCGTAGGTGCTCGAGTGCGGGTCCATCTGGAGCTCCATGGTCTGGAGCGTGAGCTCGCCCCCCACCACCACGACCGGGCGCTTGCAGCGCAGCCAGCGCTTGTCCTCGGGCTGGGGCCCCTCGTCGAGGCGGTGGACCGAGGGGTCGTGGAGGCGGACGACGAAGCCGTCCACCTCGATGGCCTTGGGGATGGCGATGGCCCCCCCGAGCAGGGAGGAGAGGGCGACCGCGATGGCCGTCTTCCCGTTCCCCGGGGGGCCGTAGAGGAAGATGGTGCGGCCGGAGTTCACGGCGGGGCCCAGGGGCTTGAAGAGCCGGTCGCTCACCACGAGGTGGGCGAGGGCCTTCCTGAGGGACCCGATGTTCACCTGGACCCCCAGCACCGTCTGCTTCTGCACCATCTTCACGTAGGTCGCCATGGGCACGGGGATGGCGCCCATGTAGCCGCTCAGGCGCATGTACTCGCGGGCGCGGTTGCGGCCCTCGCTCGTCATGACGTAGCGCCGGGTGGTGGAGGCGTAGCCCGCCGCCGAGGCGACCTCCATGCACTTGAGGTTCCGCCACTCCTCCAGGAGGTCGTTGGTGATCTTGACGGGGAGGCAGAGCTGCTCGGCCGCCTCGTTCACCGTGAAGGTGTCGAGGATGGCGACCGTCTTGAGGACGTGGGGCATGAGGAAGTCGGGGCGGATGCCCAGGTCCTCGACGGTGCGGGGCTCGCCCAGGCCGAGGGGGTCGTAGTCACTGGCCGGGGCGTCCTTGGCGTCTTTCCCCGGGGGGGGCGCCTGGGGCTTGAGGAGGCTCGGCGCGGCGCCCGGGGGGGGAGCAGCCGGGGCCGCCGCCTGGGGCTGCGCCGGGGCGGGGGCCGGGGGCTTCTTCTCCTCGGGGTCTTCCGCCGCGGTTTTGAGCCGGTCGAGGATGCTCATGATTTCCCTCCTCAGGGCGGATGCGGCGGCGAAGGCGCGCGCATCAGAGGGCCGTCGGTCTCATCGTTGGAATCGCAGGAGATGATAATTCTTTTTTCCCTTCCGCAAAAGGACGTACTTGCCGAAAAGGAGGTCATCCTGAGACAGGGCCGCGCCCTCCTCCCCGGCGCGGCGGTTGTTCACGTAGACCCCGCCCCCCTGGATGTCCTTCCGCGCCATGCCCTTGGAGGATGAGAGCTTGGTCTCGACCAGGGCGTCCACCAGGGGGAGGGGGAGGGCGCCCGCGTGCTCGGTCCTGGGCATCTCCTCGGCGGCGGCGAGGAGGTCCGGCTCCCGGATGCCCTCCAGCTCCCCCCCGAAGAGGATTTTGGAGGCCTTCTCGGCGCTCTGGGCGGCCTCCTCCCCGTGCACCATCGCGGTGAGGGCCTGGGCGAGGAGCTGCTGGCCCCCGCGCCGCTCGGGGGCGGCCAGGTGGGCGCGCTCGGCCTCCCCGATCTCCTCCACCGTGAGGAAGGTGAAGTACTTGAGGAAGCGGGCCACGTCGGCGTCCGCCGCCTGGATCCAGTACTGGTAGAAGCGGTAGGGGCTGGTGCGCCCGGGGTCGAGCCAGACGTTGCCCGCCTCGGTCTTGCCGAGCTTGCGCCCGTCCGAGGTCGTGATCAGCGGGAAGGTGAGGCCGAAGGCGGCCTTGCCCCGCACCCGGCGGATGAGCTCGATGCCGGCCGTGATGTTCCCCCACTGGTCCGAGCCCCCGACCTGGAGGGTGCAGCCCTCGGTGTCGTGGAGGTGGAGGAAGTCGCAGGCCTGGAGGAGCATGTAGCTGAACTCGGTGTAGGAGATGCCCGCGCCCGCGACGCGCGCCTTGACCGACTCCTTGGCCTCCATGTAGGCGACGGTGAAGTGCTTGCCCACGTCGCGGAGGAAGTCCACCAGGCTCATCCGCGCCAGCCAGCCGGCGTTGTTCGCGAGCCTGGCCCCGCCCGCGCCGAAGTCGAGGAAGCGCCCGAGCTGGTTGCGGATGCCCTCGATGTTTTTCTCCAGGGTTTCCTTGTTTAGCAGGTTTCGCTCCTCGCTCTTTCCCGAGGGGTCGCCGATCATCCCCGTCGCGCCCCCCACCAGGGCGATGGGCCGGTGGCCCGCCCGCTGGAAGCGCATGAGGCCCACGATGGGCAGGAGGCTCCCGACGTGGAGGCTCTCGGCCGTGGGGTCGAAGCCGCAGTAGAGCGTCATCCCCTTGGCCTCCAGGGCCGCGAGGAACTCGGACTGATCCGTGAAATCGTGCACCAGGCCCCGGGCCTGGAGGTCGCCGAAGAAGGTCATGGAATTGCCCAATCTCCCCTATGGGCTTGTAGGGGCGCACGGCGGCTCGACTGAGCTCGCCGAGGTCCGGTCGCCCCTACGACAACCCCTATCGTGCCGCCTGATCCGCAGGGGCGTATGGCCATGCGCCCCTACAGAATCGCGCGCGACATTTATACCAGGGGAAGGGGAATCGCCCAACCGGGGGGGGTGAAGCTCCTGTCCCGCGCGTTTCGGGCTGGATTCGGCCTGTCTTACGAGAAGGCCCACGGCTTGAAGGCGGCCAGAACGGCCCCGGTGACGGTGATGACGGCCCCCGCCGCCACCTCCCAGGTGACCTTTTCCACCCGCCGCAGGAAGAGCATGGACAAGGCCACGGTGAACAGGGGGCTCATTTGGACCAGGGGCAGCACACGGTATATCTCCCCGTGTTGAAGCGCCCTCACGTATAGGTACATCCCGCACCCGGTCGTCAGGCCGCTTATGAGGAAGTACATCCCCTTGCTCTCCGCCGCGGAGGAGGGTGCCGTGCGCGTGGTCAGCATGGCGTAGCCTCCGACGACGATGAAGGAGGCGAGCACCCCGACGAACGTGGCCGCGAGGGGATCGGGGAGGCCGTCCAGGCCCTTCCTCCACAGCAGGGAGCCCGCCCCGAATGAGAGCGCGGCGGCGGCGGGCCAGGCGGTGTCCGCCCGCTTCCAGCGGCCGTGGGGGTTTCTCGACGTCAGCAGCCCGATCCCTCCCACCACCATGACGAGCCCCGCGAGGTGGACCCACGTGGGGCGTTCCTGGAGGAAGATCATGCCCAGGAGAGCGCCGAGCAGAGGGGAGCTCCCCTTGATCGGCGCCGCCCGCGAGACCCCGATTTTCTCGATCCCGATCAGGAAGAAGATGAGGAACAGGCCGGGGTGGAACACCCCCGCCGCGAGCAGCCAGAGGTACTTTGCGTTTCCGCCTGGGAACGAGGAGCCGAATACGGGGAGCATCACCGATAAGAACAGCAACTCGCCCCCGACGATAATGGCGGCTCCCCGGAAGGCGCTGATGCGCTGGAGGCCCGAGCGGGCGAACATGTCGGCGCAGGCGTTGCAGAGCGCCGCGCTGATTCCAAACAGCAGTACGATGTCCAGGTTCAAGGTTGTGCCCCTATGGTATGGCCCGGTGAGCGCGCATCAGCGGCCCATGCCGCTTGGGTGTGAGTGTCCGCCCCCTCCCCGCCCTCTTCCTCCGCCTCCGCGGCGGCGGCCCCCGATCCCCCGCGCCTTCAGGATGATCTCGTCCAGCTCGCCCGCCCGGACGGCCCTGCACGCCTCCTCGTAGAAGGGGATGAGCTCCTCCATGGAGCCGACCGGGAAGGCCTTCCCGTCCGGGAATTCCAGGGGACGTGTTCCGAAACGGATGTGCGTGTAAAGCTGTCCGTCGGTGTGCCGGAACCACCAGGGCCGGAACCTGCCCGTCCTCTGCCGGGGGTTCCGCAGCCAGGCGATTTGCCCTTCCAGGGCCGCGACCAGTTTTTCCTTGGAGCGCTCCAAGGGGTCGCGGCCGGGCTTTTTCTCCACGTCCACGGCTTTGTGCCTGTCCAAGAACCGCATCCCCGCCTCCTCGGGCGCCGATCACCTGTGCTCTTGGTGTAAGATGTGACATTTTAATTGATATGTCAAGTGACATTCGAATTGAATTTGAAGTGATCTATATTTCGTTCTTCCGGCCCAGCCATGACAGGGCGAGGCGGCGGGATGCGGCCCCCGGCGAGTGCTATAATTTCCCCGGATTTTCGGCCGCCATCACACAAGGAGCCCCCCTTGCACCAGGACGCCAAAGACAAGCCCCGGGCCGAGGAGGTCCAGGGGGTCACCCTCCACCTGAGCCAGCCCACCGATCCCA
>MGDP01000006.1 GCA_001790955.1 Candidatus Tectomicrobia bacterium RIFCSPLOWO2_12_FULL_69_37 | reverse complement strand
GTCATGACTCTTCGATGGGAGGAATCAAGGGGCGGATGAGGTTCAGCACCCGGGGGAGATCCCCCCTCAGGATTTCCCAGACGCGGCCAAGATTGATCCATCTGTATTGATGGACCAGCACGTCTCGAAAGCCCGCTATGCTCTGCCAAGGAATCTCAGGATGCGCCGCTTGCAGAGAAGGCGAGACCCGCTTTGCGGCTTCGCCAAGCACGATCAGCTGGCGAATCACCGCGTCCTGGCGCAGCTGGTCGCGAAAAAACATTTCCCGGTCCAGGCCTTCCGCGTGCCGCAGGGCGATCTCCGCCGCTTCGGCCATGTCGAAAAGCCACGCCGCATCGCGCTCATCCAACGAGGAGAGGCTCCAGATTGCGGAGGATATGGCGTTTCCGGAACGGGTTGGTGCTGCGCTCCACGGCCCCCCGCTCCACCAAGTCCACCTTGCGGCCGAAGATCTCCGCCAGTTCATCCCGCATGGTCACGATGTCGAAGAGGCTCCACTTGGCGCCGGGGGCGAAGCGGACGAGGATATCCACGTCGCTCTCGGGCTTGAAATCCTCCCGGAGCGCCGAGCCGAAGAGCCACGCCTCCGCGATCTTCCACTTTTGGCAGAAGGCGGCAAATTCTTCCTTGGGAATCTCGATCTGGACCTTGTTGCCCATCGGCGAATCCCTTCGTCAACCTCAAGACAGAGGCCAGCGCCAGCCAACCCCTTGATATCTTTGGTCGGGGCGGGCGGATTTGAACCGCCGGCATCCTGCTCCCAAAGCAGGTGCGCTACCGGGCTGCGCTACGCCCCGTGGGCTTCAGATTAGCACACCGAAGGGCCGTCCGGTGGGGGAGGCCCCGGGGCCCCTCGGGGTCCGGGAACCGCAGGCCAGGCACCCATTCATGGAAAGTAGAGGGCGCGGAGGGCGGCCTTGAGCGACTCTTCCTTGGGCCCCGAGGTCTCCACCACGAGGCGCTCCTCCTCCGGGGGCTCCCAGGGCTCGAAGGCGGCCTCCTGGGCCTCCATGATCTCGGGCCGCCCGTCCGAGACGCTCGCCCCCTTGGCCTCCCGCCGCTCGAGGCGGGCGCGCCGCTCCCCGGGCGGGCAGACGCACTCGATCCACTGGAGGCGGGCCCCCGCCTCCCCGGCCAGGCGCGCGAAGGCCGCCCGGCCGGCCCGCCGGGCGAAGCTCGCGTCCACCACGGCGTCCCGCCCCCCCGCCAGGGCCTCCCGGGCCCGCTCCTCCAGCGCGGCGTACACCCGGCCGCTCATCCCCTCTCCGTAGAGGCCCCGCCCCCAGGGCTCGCGGCTAGGCGCGGTGGGCGCCAGGCCCGCCAGCTCCTTGCGCACCCAGTCGGAGTGATGCGCGGCCGCGCCCGCCGCCCCGGCCAGCCCCCGGGCGAGGACCGACTTCCCGGTGGCCATGAGCCCCCCCACCAGGACGAGGCGCGGGCGGCGCTCCCGGGCGGCCACCCGGCCCGCCAGGCCGAAGAGGCCGCGGGAGCGGGCGGCGGCCCCCTCCCGCTCGGCGGGGGGGATGTCGGCGAATGCCGCCTGGAGCCCCTCCACCTTCCCCCGCACGAGGGCCCGGTGGAGGAAGTAGAGGGGGAGGAGGGGGAGGGAGGCGTCGTCCCCCGTCCGGTCCAGGTAGGCCTGGAGGAAGGCCCGGGCCTCGGCCGGGCGGCCCGCCTGGAAGAGCTCCATCACGAGGGCGGCGGCCTCGTGGATGGCGTCCATGCACCGGAAGTCGTCCCGGAAGTCCAGGCAGTCGAAGACCACCACCCGCTCCCCGAGGAAGACCACGTGCTCCATCCGGAGGTCCCCGTGCACGTCGCGCACGAAGCCCTCCTCCGCCCGCCGGCGGATGACCCCTTCGAGCTGGCCGAGGAGGCGATCGAGGGCCGCCCGGCAGTCCCGGAGGATCTCCTCCCCCGGCCGCTGGCCGGCGGGCAGCGCCGCGCCCTCCTCCAGGTTCCCGAGGAGGAGCTTCCCCACCGCCCCGGGCGAGCCGTGGCGGGAGACGCCCTCCCCCCGCCCGGCGCCCAGGTGGAAATCCGCGACGGCCTCCGCCGCCCGGCGGAGGAGAGCCCCCCCTGGCTCCCCCCGGGCGAGGAGGGCGGGCAGGAAGCGATCCTCCGGGAGCTGGACCATCCGCAGGAGGAACTCCACCGCTCCGGCTTCCCCGCCGGGACGGCCCACCCGGAGGCCGCCGCCGCGCTCCACGACGGGCAGGATGCCGAGATAGATCTCGGGGGCGAGCCGGCGGTTGAGGCGCAGCTCGCGCTCCAGGGCCTCCCGGCGCTTCCCGAGGGTGGAGAAGTCGAAGAAGGGGTACTTCACCGCCCGCTTCATCTTGAAGGCCCAGCGGCCCGTCAGGAAGACGAAGCTCCCGTGCGTCCGGATGACCCGCACCGAGGCGGGCGGGGGATCGTAGGCCGCCGGATCGCCCAGCAGGCGGGCCACTTCTTCCGTCGCGCGCGGCGAGTCCGGCATGGATGCCCCTCGCGGAACCCAGGAGGACCTTTCCCCGGGACATTGTAGCGGCGGGGCCGCGCACCGGGCCAGCCGTTCGCTGATGCAGGGGCGGCCCCCCGTGGCCGCCCCCCGCTGAGGGCAGGCACGGGGGCCTACCCCTACGAAATCCCTGTGCCGCGATCAATCCTCTCCCCTTGCCTGGCCCCGGCTTCCCCCCCATCATGGCGCTTTCCCGCTGGGCCGGAGGACGCGCGCCATGCCGCCGAACCGCTGGGACGTGGTGATCGTCGGGGGAGGCATCATCGGCCTCTCCAGCGCCATGGCCCTCACCGGGAGGCACCCCGGGATCCGCCTGATCGTCCTGGAGAAGGAGGAGGAGATCGGCCGGCACCAGTCCGGCCGCAACAGCGGGGTCATCCACGCCGGGCTCTACTACCGTCCCGGCTCCCTGAAGGCCAGGACCTGCGTCGAGGGGGCGCGGGCGATGGTGGAGTTCGCCGCCGAGCACGGCATCCGCCACGAGCTCTGCGGCAAGCTGGTGGTCGCCACCTCGGCGGAGGAGCTGCCGCGCCTCGAGGAGCTCCACCGCCGGGGCGCCGCGAACGGGGTCCAGGGCCTCGAGCTGGTCGGCCCGGAGAGGCTGCGCGAGATCGAGCCCCACGCCGCGGGCATCCGCGCCTTGTGGTCCCCGGGGACGGGCATCATCGACTACCCGGCCGTGGCCCGGGCCTACGCCCGGACGGTGCGGGGGCGGGGGGGGGAGATCCGCACCGGGGCCCAGGTGACGGGCATCCGCCGCCTCGGCGGGGAGACGGTGGTGGAGACCACCGCCGGGGATTTCCCGTGCGGCTTCCTCGTCAACTGCGCGGGCCTGCACGCCGACCGCGTGGCCCGGCTGGCGGGAGGCCGGGTGGGGCTCCAGATCGTCCCCTTCCGGGGGGAGTACTACGAGATCGCCCCCGAGCGCCGCTCCCTGGTGCGGGGCCTCATCTACCCGGTGCCCGACCCCGCCTTCCCCTTCCTGGGGGTGCACTTCACCCGCCGGGTCGGCGGCGCGGTCGAGGCGGGCCCCAACGCCGTGCTCGCCTTCATGCGCGAGGGCTACACCAAGACCCAGGTGGACCCGAGGGACCTCCTCGAAACCCTCGCCTACGCGGGCTTCCGCAAGCTCGCGCGCAAGTGGTGGCGGGTGGGGGCGCGGGAGATGGTGCGCTCCTTCAGCAAGGCCGTCTTCACCCGGGACCTCCAGCGCCTCGTGCCCGAGGTCCGGGAGCGCGACCTCGTCCCCGGCGGCGCCGGGGTGCGCGCCCAGGCGGTGGACCCGGAGGGGAACCTCCTCGACGACTTCGCCATCGTCCGCACCGAGGGGGCCATCCACGTCTGCAACGCCCCCTCCCCGGGCGCGACCGCCTCCCTCCTCATCGGCCGCGCCATCGCCGAGATGGCCGAGGAGGCCTGCCCGGCGCTGGCCGCGCGGGGGTGAATCCTTCCTTTCGTTCCAACGGAAAGCGGGAGCCGGGAGAGCGCGGGGCTATTTCGGCTTTTTCCCCTCCGGCGAGGGGGGCCTGTGCCCGGGCACCCCGAGGATGTTCCCCGAACCGCTGAGGATGCCCTCGCCGATCCCCTTCTCGCCCCCGGGGGGCGGGGTGTAGGCGGGGATGGCCTTCCCCCGGCCGGTGGTGATGCCGGTCTCGGTGATGCGGACGGGCTCGGGCTCCCGGCCCTGCGCCTTCCCGGCGGCGGGCAGGCCGCTGGCGAGCCACTCGTTCCACACCCGGAGGACCATCTCCAGCCAGGCCGCGTCCTCGCCCAGTCCCCGGGCGATCTCCGTCCAGGTGTGGCCGCGCCCGCGGGAGGCGAGGATGCCGATCCACACCTCCCGCCCGGCCTTCGGCGCCTTCCCGCCCGAGAGGGCCGCCCGCAGCTCCTGCGGGGAGGGCTCGGCGATCCCCCGGCGGGCGAGGCGCGTGCGAGAGAGGAGCAGGGCGAGGGCGATGTCGCTCCAGTCCAGGGGATGGGCCGGGGCCGCCACCCGGACGGGGGACTGCCCCTTGCCGCCGGCGGGAGGGGCCATCTCGACGGGCAGGCCCTTGCGCAAGAGGACGAGCGCCCCCTCCGCCTGCGGCCCCAGGAAGCGGGCGAACTCCCGGAGGAGCAGGGCGTGGACCTCGGCTTCCCCGCGCCGCTGGGCCAGCACGTCCATCCGGGCCGCCTCGACGGCGAGGGAGGGCCCGCCCTGGGCCCAGGCGGGAGCGCCCCAGGCGAGCCCGGCAAGCGCCCACGCCACGGGGACCCAACCAAGCCGCATGGAGCGCCCTCCTAAAGGTCCGCCAGCGCCTTCTCCGTCTGAAGGATGATCTCGGTGGAGGTGGCCCGGTCGCGGAAGATGTTGAGGAGGCCGTACTTGGCGACGGCGTTGATGCGGGTGGTCCGCGCGGCCAGGACCTCCAGCTCGATCTCGATCTTGCGGTCCAGGCCGGTGGCCACGAAGTAGTCCCGCCCGTCGCGCTTTGAGTCCTCTTCGAGCTTCATGCCCATGCGGGAGAGGGCCTTCAGGGCGGCGAGGCGGACGTTCTCCCGCGAGGCCGTGAAGGTGCGGTAGGCGATCCCGTCCAGGGTGTAGTTGATGGCCGTGCTGGCGGCGACGCCCGTGCTCACCCCGAGCAGGGCGACGGCCACGCCCTCGCAGCCGTAGAGCAGGAGCGCGGGAAGGAGAGCGGATAGGGCGGAGAGCCTGAGGCGGCGCATCTCGTCTCGCCTCCATGGAGGTGACCGCGAAAATCCGCTGCCAATTCTCCCAGTGTAGGCCAAAAAGCGCCCGCCGCCCACCGCGCCCCTTTCAGCGGGCCGCCGCGGCCGCGGCGGGGACCTCCCCGGCGAGGAGCTTCTGGACGAGCTCGGGGGTGAGGTTCCCCCCGCTGACGACGGCCACCGTCTTGCCCCCTCCCTTCACCTTGCCCGCGAGGCAGGCCGCCACCGAAACGGCCCCCGCCCCCTCGGCCAGGACCTTCCCCCGGAAGAGCAGCAGCCGGAAGGCCTCGGCGATCTCCTCCTCGGTGACGAGGACCACCTCGTCCACCCGGGCCTGGACGTGGGCGAAGGGGAAGTCGCCCGGCCGGGTGGCCGAGAGGCCGTCCGCCATGCTCTCCCAGCGGTCGAGGGTCACGGGGCGCCCGGCCTCGAGGGAGCGGTAGATCGCCGCGCCCCCCACGGGCTGCGCCCCCACCACCCGCACCCCGGGGTTGCGGAGCTTGACGGCGCTCGCCAGGCCGGAGATGAGCCCGCCCGAGCTGCAGGGGCACACCACGGTCTCCACGTCCGGCATGTCGTCGAGGATTTCCATCCCGATGCTCGAATGGCCGATGGGGGTGCGGCGGTCCTCCGAGGTATCCACCACGACCATCCCCCGCTCCTTCGCCACCTCGTGCATCTTGGGCTTGCGGGCCATGTAGTCGTTCTCGCTGAAGACGACCTCCCCGCCGTACCTCCGCACCGCCTCCACCTTGAAGGGGCTCGCCTTCTTCATGACCACCACCGCCACCTTCACCCCCAGCTCCCGGCCCGCGAGGGCGAACGCCTGGCCGAAGTTGCCCGAGGAGGTCATGACCACCCCCCGGGCCCGCTCCTCCGGGCTGAGGGAGCCCACGATGTGGAAGGCCGCCCGGGGCTTGTAGGCGCCCGTGATCTGGAGGTTCTCCAGCTTGAGGAAGAGCCGCTCCCGCCCCACCTCCGCCGGGCTGGGGGCGAAGGGCACGATGGGGGTCCAGCGCACGAGGGGGGAGATCTTCGCCCGGGCTTCCTCGATCTCTTTCAGGGTGATGAGCTCGGCCATGACGGCCTCCTCCGGTGGGGGGAGCGGAACTATCGGCGAAACCGAATCGCATGAGCAAGGCATGTCTGTAGGGGCGTTCAATTGAACGCCCCTACTCCTCTCCCCCTGGAGCGGGAGGGCAACCCTAAACCTTGCGCGCTACAGACCCCCCCTCAGACCTTGGGCCGGTAGCGGCTCTCCGGCGGGTCGGGCCTGGTCCAGGGCTCGATGAGCTTGCCCCCCCGGTAGGCCGCCCGCCAGGGGCCGTCGAGGGTCAAGACCACCACCGGCTTCTTCCGGCGGCTCATCAGCCGGCGGTAGTTGCGGCTCTGGCCCATGTAGAGCTCCTTCTCCTCCGGGAGCTTCTCGATCAGGCGCCCGAAGAAGCGGAGGAAGGAGCTGAGGAACCCGCGGGTGACGATCCGGTGGCGATCCACCAGGTAGCACTTGTCCTCCATCACCCGGTTGTACACGAGGCCGAGCAGGTTCCCCTTGGTGTCGAAGTAGGGCTCGTAGGGGAAGGTGCGGCAGGAGACCGAGCGGTTGTGCCGCTCGCAGTGCTGGACGCCACGGCACTCGATGAAGACGTTCTCCTTCTCGTCTATCTCGTCCACCATCTTGAGCTCGGACCCGGAGCGGGGGCGGAACTCGTGCCACAGGCGGGTCCGCTTCTGGAGGAACGCCCACTCCGGCCGGTAGGCGATGGGCACCACCCAGCCCGTGTCGCAGCAGAAGGGGACCCCGCCGTTGAAGGGGGAGCACTTCTTGCCGCAGTCGAAGCGCGCGGGCGCGCTCTCCAAGTCCTTGTAGAGGGAGGCGAAATCCTCAGGCTTGAGCACGCGTCTTCTCCGCGGAGTCCCGGGCGGCCCTCATGAGGGCGGAGGCCGGGCCCCAGGCCCGGGAAGCCGGGAGCGGCGCCGGGACGGCCCGGCCCCCCGCCGGGTGGCCTCACCGGGAACTTCCTCGAACGTAGAAAATATCTCGCCCGGGAAGAGGGGCCCAGCCGCCCCTCCCGGCCGGTCAGCGCATTCAGCGTTCCGCGGGGGGCTCGGCGAGGGAGAGCGCCCTCGCCACGGCCGACGCGCACTGGAGCACGGCCAGGGAGCAGAACTCGATCTCCCGGCCCTCCAGCTCGCGGGGCTGATCGAAGAGGAAGGAGAGGAGGCCGAAGACGCGACCCCGGATCCGGATCGGGAAGACGGCGGCGGCCTTGGCCCCCTCGGCCCGGAAGGCCTCGGGGGCGTCCTGCCATCCCTCCAGCGAGGTCACCTCGACGATGTCCTTCTCCCGGATGCAGATCCACTCCGGGAGGTCGGCCACCCCCATGCCCACCGCGGCGCGGTAGCCCTCCCCGAGGCGCGAGCTGGCAACCTCGAGGACCTGGTTCAGCGAGTCGTCGTAGAGGGCCGCGAAGTGGCGGTCCGCGCGGATGAAGCGGGCCGTCTCCAGGGCGGCGAGCGCGACCACGTCGCGGAAGTGGTCTCCCCGGGCCACGGCCTCGCTCATCCGGTTCAGCCCGAAGAGGGCCGAGGAAGCGACGCCCTCCGCGCCGGCAGATGTCCTGGCCGGCGCATCGAGCTCCTCCCCGGACGGCTCCCCCGGCGGCCCGGCGGCGGGCGCGCGCCGGCTTTCCGCGAAGCCGAACACCCCGACCAGGACGATCCAGCCCGCGATGAGGGACCCCATGAGCCACCGCTCGGCCGAGGCCTGGCCGCCCCCGGCCTCGCGGCGATCCGCCACCCGGACCAGGAGGAACTCCCGCACCCCGCCGGGGAAGCGGGCCTGGACCATCCACCGGTCCCCCTCGCTGACGGTGTTGAAGGCCGCGGGGTCGCAGCAGGCCAGGATATCCAGCGCGGAGGCCAAGCCCCGGTCGAAGGGGCGCCCCACCTCCTGGTGGAGGAACCTCGCGCCCTGGCGGGCGAAGATCACGGACTGCTCCTGCCCGGCCAGGAGAAACACCGAGTCGCGCGCGCCGAGCTCGCCGGGCTCGACGGGGAGCAGGGACTCCGCCGGGAGGATGACCCCCCAGAACCCCTTGGTGGAGGGGGAGGCGCCCACGAAGTAAACGACGGGGACGCCGCTCAGGGCGCCCGCCTCCAGGTGGAAGCGGGCCTCCGGGGGCTTCTTCTGCGCCTCGGCCCCGTGCAGGGCCTCGGCCCCGCGGATCCAGGCCGCCTTCTCCGCCTCGCCGGCGGGCGGGACGCTCCCCTTCCGGCGGGAAGCGAGGATCGCCCCCCGCTCGTCCAGCACCACCGCGGCCAGGTAGCCCTCCGCCGACTCCTCCCGGAGGGCGAAGGTCAGGGCCCGGGCCGCGGTGCGCGCGCTCGGGGGAGTGGCCGCGATGAGGAGCTCCGACCCCTCGACCCGCACCCGGACGGCGCCGAGGCGGGAGAGGACCCGGTCCTGGAAGATCTGGACGAGCCGCCGGTCGCGCTCCTGGAAGCGCGCCCGCTGGGCCTCCTGGAGGGTCTGGCGGACGAAGAAGTAGAGGGCCACGGCGGCGGCGGCCGCGATCAGGGAGAAGACAATCAGGGGCAGGCGGGAAACCTTGCGATCCTCATCCATGCTTTAGCGGCCGGACACCCGCCGGGCGAGAGGGACCAACCCGTACCGGATGGCCCACTCTAACCTCGATGGGGAGAGGGGGGCAACCCGCCGGCGGAAGGCCCTCCGCGGCGCGGATCGCTCAGACCGCGGAGGCCGGCTTGGCGGAGATGCCGTAGAGCTTCTCGGAGAAATGGCAGGCCGCGAAGTGCCCCGAGAGGATCTCCCGCATGGGAGGCTCCTCCTTCACGCATAGGTCCTCCTTGTAGGGGCACCGGGTGTGGAAGCGGCAGCCGGAGGGGGGATTGACCGGGCTGGGCACATCCCCCCGGAGGATGACGCGCTTCTTCTTGACCTTGGGATCGGGCACTGGGACCGCCGAGAGCAGCGCCTCGGTGTAGGGGTGCTTGGGGGACATGACCAGGTCGTCGGCGGCGGCCATCTCGACGATCTTGCCCAGGTACATGACGGCGATGCGGTCGCTGATGTGCTGGACCACGGCCAGGTCGTGGGCGACGAGGACGTAGGCGATGCCGAACTCCTTCTGGAGGTCCTCCAGCAGGTTGATCACCTGGGCCTGGATGGAGACGTCCAGGGCGCTCACCGGCTCGTCGGCGATGATGAGGTCGGGGTTGAGCGCGAGCGCCCGGGCGATGCCGATGCGCTGGCGCTGGCCGCCCGAGAACTCGTGGGGGTAGCGCCGCATGTGCTCGGGCCGCAGGCCCACCCGGTGGAGCAGCTGGGCCACGCGCTCCTCGCGCGCCTTGCCGGAGGCGATGTGGTGGATGGCGAGCGGCTCGCCCACGATGTTCCCCACCGTCATGCGGGGGTTCAGGGAGGCGTAGGGGTCCTGGAAGATGATCTGCATCTTCCGGCGCAGCTTCCGCATGGACTCCCGGTCGAGGCCGATCACGTCCTGGCCCTGGAAGCGGACCTCGCCGGAGGTGGGCTCGATGAGCCGGAGCACGGAGCGGCCCGTGGTGGACTTGCCGCAGCCGCTCTCGCCCACCAGGCCCAGGGTCTCGCCCTTGGAGACGCTGAAGCTCACGCCGTCCACCGCGCGGACGTAGCCCCGCACCTGGGAGAAGACCCCTCCCCGCACAGGGAAGTGCTTGACCAGATCCTTGACCTCCAAAAGCGCTTCGGCCATTCGGGCACACCTTAAGAGAAAAAAATCGCGACGGATCAGAAAAAACCTTGAGCACCCGTATGTACCAGACGGAGGCGGGGCGGGCAAGCCTGAAAATCAAGACTTTTGCGTCTTCCCCCGCCGCCGGGCAATTTTTTCTTCCCCGGGCGTCCCGCCCTGCGGGATAAGGGACGGAGGAATTTATGTAAAATAAGCAAAATCAACGTGTTTTGTGAATCTACCGCCTCCGGCACACTCCTTGCTTAAGAGCCGGGTGGCCGCGCGGGCAGGGGACGGGATTTTCCCCTTTGAGGCCGCCCGCGGACCGGATATGATTTCCCGTCGCCCGGGGGAAGACATTCCCCCTCCGGGAGGGAGGCAGCGGACATGACGGACATCACGCCCATCCAGCCCTCCGGCGCCCCTGGCAGGCCCGAGGGCGCCCACGGACCGGGCCCGGCCGGCAAGACGCCGGGAGACTCCTTCGCCAAGCTCCTGGAGGAGGCGGCGCGGGCCGACCGGACCGGCGCCGCGGGGGCCCTCTCCCCCGGCCAGGGCGTTCCGGTCTCGCCCACCCCCTACATCGGACCCATCCAGCCCGGCCCGGCCATCCAGGCCGCGGTGCTGGACCTGAGCCACCGCTTCCTCGCCCTGGCGGAGAAGTTCCAGACCCAGCTGGCCGACCCCAAGGCCTCCCTGCGGGACATCGCCCCCCTGGTCAAAGACCTCGAAGCCCACCGGGACGAGCTGACCGGGCGCATCGCCGCCCTCCCGGCCGGGGATCCTGGCCGCGGCCTCCTCGAGGAGATGGCCTCGCTCGTCTCGACCGAGTCGGTCAAGTTCCACCGGGGGGACTACGTCTAGCCCCCGCCCAGCCGGCAGCCCGGGGAGCGGCGCGCGGGCGCCGCTCTTTTTTTGGTAGTGTCCTAATTTCATTTTTTGGTAGTCAGATTGTACAATATACCTTCTATCACCAGGAGAATTCCGAGAAAGATTCCAAGTCGCTCATACCACAGGTAATTTTTCGCTGCGATTTCAACAAAGAACAATACTCCAACCACGATGGCGCCTGTTTTCCACCAATAATCAAACATTTCATTTCCTCTCCATAAAGAAAATCTCCTCCATCCCCCAAACCCGGTCAGTAAGACCCGCCTCCATCCCTGGCGTCACCCGCAGGGTCCGGTGAACCCGCCCGAAATTGTACCATGCGAAATGAAGCGCCAGGGCCGCCTTGAGGTTCTCCAGCTTTTTTGAGAAGGCGTTGGTTAGCCGGGTCAGGCGGCGCATCTGCATCCGCATCGTGAGGTTTTGCCGTTCAATGTAGCTTGTGCTGATCCGGGTCGGGTCCGGGTCTCCGATTAGGGAAATGGGCCGAAGGTCCACAATCTCACTCGGGATGTAGCCTTCCCGCTTCGGGCCTCCGTTGGAGTGGTAAATCTTGTCTAGCATCGCGTAATGAACGTCCAGGCCGAAGGCCGCTTCCACGGCATCCTCATAGGCCCGGAAGCCATCGGTTGTAAGCTGGACCTTGTTGCGGAGGCGGGAGGCCAAGTCCTCCATGAACTGGTGGGCGGTCTCGGAATCCCGCTTTCCGACCATGTGCGAGATAACGAGTTTTGAGTGAGATTCCATCCCCACGAAGATATACTGTGAACCGACCTCCGGGCCATCTTCGGGGGTGAGGCGCCTGTCCTTTTTGCAGACGTAGCACCAAACCTCATCGCATTCGACATCGTGCGCCCGGACGTTGCGGACCTTCTCATCCAAGAGGGCTTCGCACCGCTCCCCCGCCGACCGGAGAAGGCGGCAAATCGTGTCCCGATGGGTGCCAGTCATGCGCTCCAAAGAGCGGATGCTGTTACCCTCTACCAGCCCTTGAAGGATCTGAATCTTGCGGGTGTCATGCAGGACGTTCATTTCCGGCTCCCCAAGTGATTCGGGGATGCCCGGAACGATGCGCTTGACCAATTTTCAAAGTAAATTTAGATTGGTCATTGGGTGTGCACATTGTTCGGGCTTACCCCCGAGCGGCGTTCACCAAGGGCTTCGCGGGTGTTCCCGCACCTGCGAAGCCCGTTACTCGTAAGGCGGGGAGAGAGGGATTCGAACCCCCGAAGCCCGGAATGGCTTAACCAGGTCTAACCCTGGTCCCGATAAACCGCTCCGGCATCTCCCCGGAAAGAAGCCTCATTGAGAACCCTGGCTCAGTGGGGCTTTTTTCTCCCCACAAAGTAAATATCACATATTTGTGATATTCTGTCAATATGATTCTATTGCGCCCATCACAAAAAAGTGATAAATTATGTATCGGGTCTATGTTTTTGTGGATTCAAAGGGCAGAAATGTCATCTTCGAATGGGCGAAAAAGCAGAAAATTCAAAAAAGGGATTTAATTCGAATTGATCAGCGCGTAGACAGGCTTTCTCAGGCAGGGACAGAGTTGGTGCCTCAGCTAATTGAGCCTTCTTCTGGGCCAAAAAGGGAAAAGCATATCTTCGAGCTTCCTGTCGGCAATGACGTTGCAATCCGGATAATGCTTTGCCGCGGCCCGTTTGATATGGAAAGCGAGTTTACGCTCTTGCTGGGTGCGGTAGAGCGAGATCGAAGATACGTTCCTGCGGATGCACCAGAGAGGGCTGAGCGGAACCGCCAGATTCTAATTGGTAAGGGTGTGTTTAGGAGAAAGAATTATGCCCGCCTTATTTGATCAACTCAAGGTTTCATTTAAGGACAAGGAATATCGACACGTATATGTTGAAGATTTTTCAAATAACTACATTGCTACCCAGATCAAGGTCCTGAGAGAGCAACGTGATTGGAAGCAAAGTGATTTGGCCGAAAGGGCTGGAATGAAACAATCGGCCATTTCACGCCTTGAGGATGTGAACTATTCCTCCTGGAACATAAAGACGCTGAAGCGATTGGCTGAAGCGTTTGATCTAACCTTGAGGGTTTCATTTGAGGGCTTTGGTTCTAGCCTAGATGACATTCTCGAATTCAGCAAGGATTCGTTGGAAAGACTTTCTTTCAAGGACGACCCCGTTTTTAAAGCAACGGGAGAGATTGCCTTACCCAATGAAATCCAAGATTCGTTTTCTCCAAAGAATTCGCAGGAGAAGATTGGCGACACAATGAAAAAACTTCCCCTGGAACAGGGGCAGAAACAATATGAGGAGCAGGGAAGGAGAATTATGGCCGAATTTGCATCGAGAGAATATCGGAAACCTGGCACTCCTGCTTGGCGCTCTCCAAACCTCAGCGCAATGACAAATACCACGGGTTTGCAATGAGACTGATATCGGTAGCTCAAGCGAGAAGCCTGTGGTTATTTTCTACAAACGATCTGAATCCGAAGGGTCGAAATCTTACCAAGGAATTATTGCCAGGATTAATAGCTCGGTATAATTTCCTGACCTTTCCCAAGAAGCCCGAAGAACTCAACATGCAGACCGGAATCAAATTTGAGGATGGTTCCTTTGGTGTTTCGCCCGACGCGAAAATTACTGTTCACTTCAACGCATATACTGTTGGTCTCTTGGCCATCACAAGATCCTCAACCGAGGAAACGGATATTTTTTTAGAGGATCTGCTTGGATGGCTGGCTGATGATTTTAATTTGGTCCCTTACCGAAAACTAAATATTCGACGAATGTACACGAGTGAGGTTTATGTTGAGTCCAAGGAGCCGTTGACAGGATTAAATCCAAGATTATCAGATTTTGCGCAGAAAATATCCCAATCTACTGGAGAATATACTAATAAGGCGTTCCAGTTTTCGGGGATTTCATTTACTGGCGACCCATCTGCACCAGGGCAAAAGCAGAACTTCATCTTAGAAAGAGATATAGCCGCGCCTTTTTCCGAAAATCGCTATTTCTCGTCCGCTCCTTTACACACTTCAGAGCATTTGAGTTTGCTCGATGAGCTTGAAACGATTTTGGCGTGACAACCCTTTTCCCTTTCTGTAATCAGCCTGAAGGGTGGGAAAACCGGGGATCTATACGGGAATACGTATTCAGGTCAATTCTTGACTCAGACCAGCCAAATCCAAATTAGGACACTACCCTTTTTTTCGCGGCGTTGATCATCCGGCGCGCTTTTGCTAGGTTTCCCCCTTCGGAACGGTTCCCATCGCAGGAGAGGGGAAATGGCTGACGAGGAAAAGACGCAAGCGGCGCCCGCCGCGGACGAAGGCCCCAAGCTGACGGCCCGCGAAATCGACAAGATGAACGTCCCCAAGCTCAAGGAGGCGGCCCTCGCCTACAAGGGCCGCATCTCGGGCGTCCACGGCATGGACAAGGCCCAGCTCGCCCGCGCCCTGAAGGAGATCAACGGCATCCCCCTCCAGGAGCCCAAGCGGGCCTCCAAGATCGACCGGACCGCCGTCAAGCAGAAGATCAAGAACCTGAAGAAAGCGCGCGCCCAGCACGTCGAGTCCAAGAACGGCCTCCAGCTCGGCCGGGTGCGCAAGCGGATCAAGGCCCTCAAGCGCAGGCTCGTGCGCTCGGCCTAGGCGCAAGGCCGGGGCCTTCCGGCCCGCTCCTGGGGGAGCGCGCTCCCCGGCCCGGGAATATGCCGCCCGGGAGCCGGGTTGGAAGGGATGAAGCGCCGTCCCCCGCGCCGGAGGCCCCCATGCCCTCTTCCCTCCTCTCCATCTCCCGGGAGCGCGGCGGCTTCGCCCGCCGGGCGAGGGAGGACGCCCCCCGCCTCGACCGCCTCGCCCTGGCCACCCTCCAGGTGAACGTCGGCAAGCTCTGCAACCAGACCTGCGCCCACTGCCACGTCGGCGCCGGGCCCCACCGCCGGGAGATCATGACCGCCGGGACGGCCGAGCGCGTCCTCGCCTGGCTGGCCGCGACCTCCATCCCCGCCGTGGACATCACGGGCGGCGCCCCCGAGCTCTGCCCCAGCTTCCGCCGCCTCGCGGCCGCCTGCCGCGGGATGGGCCGCCGCGTCATGGTGCGCCACAACCTGACGGTGATGTTCGAGCCGGGCCAGGAGGACCTGCCCGCGTTCTTCCGGGCCCAGGGGGTGGAGCTCGTCTGCTCCCTCCCCTGCTACCTGGAGGAGAACGTGGACGCCCAGCGCGGGCGGGGGGTGTTCGAGAAGTCCATCGAGGCGCTCAGGCGGCTCAACGCCGCGGGCTACGGCCCCCCCGGGGGGCTCCCCCTCCAGCTCGTCTACAACCCCGTGGGGGAGCACCTCCCGCCCCCCCAGGAGGCCCTGGAGGCGGACTACCGCCGCGAGCTGGGCGCGCGCTACGGCATCCGCTTCCACTCCCTCTTCACCCTCGCCAACATGCCCATCACCCGCTTCGCCAGCCACCTGAAGCGCACCGGCCGGGCGGAGAGCTACATGGAGCTCCTGCGCGGGGCCTACAACCCCGCCACCCTCCCCGGCCTCATGTGCCGCCACCTCATCAGCGTGGGCTGGGAGGGCACCCTCTACGACTGCGACTTCAACCAGATGCTCGGCATGGCCCTCG
>MGDP01000005.1 GCA_001790955.1 Candidatus Tectomicrobia bacterium RIFCSPLOWO2_12_FULL_69_37 | reverse complement strand
AGCGCTGGCGCTTCAGCCCCATCCCCCCGCACGAGGCCCCGCGCGAGGAGTGGGGCGTCATCGCCTTCCGCTTCCGGATGAGGTGAGGTCTTGCATCATCGCGCCACGCATGGTCGCGGAGCCCCGCAGGGGCGGACACATGGACGGCGGTTTCATGCGTAGGGGCGACCGGCCTTCAGCGGGCCGAAGCCGGCTTTCGGCCGGCGAAGGCCGGCCGGTCGCCCCTACAGATGCGGCGTGGCCGCTGAGCGGGAGAGGATCGCGCATGGCAAAAGCTGCGGCCTTTGTCCTGGGCGCCGCCATCTTGCTCCTCGCCGCGGGCGAGGCGCGCGCCGCCGCGCCCGGGCACCCCGGCCAGCGCTTGGTGAGCGAGGCCAACTGCGCCGCCTGCCACCAGATCGGGGCCGCGCCTCCCCTGCGCCCCGCCCCCCAGCTGGGGCCCCCCCTCGACCGGGCGGGCGCCCGCCTCCAAACGGAATGGCTCAAGGGCTTCCTCGCCCGCCCCCGGAAGCTCCGGCCCGGCGAGCCCGCCCGCATGCCCGGCTTCCGCCTGGCCGGCTGGGAGGTCGAGGCCCTCGCGGCCTTCCTGGCGGGCCTGCGGGAGCCCTGGGAGCCCGCCCCGGCGGACGCCCCGGGCGCGCTCTCCTTCCCGGCCTTCTACCAGGGCCTGCCCGCCGGGGACGCCAAGCGGGGCAGGGCCGTCTTCGAGCGGAGCGAGTGCGCCAAGTGCCACCCCGGCCCCGAGGGGAAGATCCCCCGCGCGCCCGGCGAGGAGAAGCCGGACGGCCCGGACCTCCGCGAGATGAGCCGCAAGCTCACCCGCGAGGGCTTCGCCGCCGTCCTCTTCGACCCCGCCCAGGTGCGGCCCGGGACCAAGATGCCCGCCTTCTTCTACGACGCCGGGGAGCCCCTCGGCCCGGACGCCCCGCGCCAGCTCGCCGACCTCGCCGCCTACCTGGAGGGCCTCGCCGGCCCCCGGCCCCGGGTGCTCGACCTCACCTCGGGCCGCTTCCCCGCGGGGGCCCGGGAGTGGGGCGGGCGCCTCGCCCTCCAGCTCAACTGCGCGGGCTGCCACGCCGGGACGGGCCTCGACCCCCGCCACCCGGACCAGGTGGCGCCCCCCCTCGGCTACCGGAACGCGCCCCGGGTCTACACCCGGGAGATGGTCGCCGCCTGGCTCCAGCAGCCGGCCTCCATCCCCATGCACGAGCGCATGATGGGCTTCGGCCGCATGCCCGCGTTCGGCTTCACCCCGGAAGAGGACCGCCGGATCGCCGAGTGGCTCTTCACCTTCGACGGCCCCCCGGGCCGGGGGGGCGGGGGGGCGGGGGGATGCTCATGATGCTGGGCGGCGGCGGGATGATGCGCTGAACGGAGGCCCCATGCCCGGGCTCTACTACGAGGACTTCGCCGAGGGCCGCTCGTGGACCACCCCCTCGCGCGCCCTGGGCGAGGCCGAGGTCATGGCCTTCGCCGAGCTCTCGGGCGACCGCACCTACCTCCACACCGACGCCCAGGCCGCCGCGCGCGGGCCCTTCGGGGAGCGGGTCGCCCACGGCCTCCTCGGCCTCTCCGTCCTCTCGGGCCTCATGATCAACCTGGGCATCGTCGAGGGCACGGTCGAGGCCTTCCTCGGGCTCGCCTGGCGCTTCACCGGCCCCATCCGCTTCGGCGATCAAGTGCGCGGCGAGATCGCCGTCCAGGCCCGCCGCCTCAGCCGCAAGGGCCAGGGCCTCGTCACGTTCGCGCTCAAGATGAAGAATCAGAAAGATGAAACCGTGCAAGAGGGCGAGTTCACGCTGATGGTGAGGAGAAAAGAAAAAACCGGGTAGGGGCGGGTTTGAAACCCGCCCCTACAGATGCGCGTACCCACAAAACACCCCCCCGCCGGACCCGACACCCCAGGCCCGGCGGGAGGGGCGCGGCGCTATTTGAGGCCGCCGGCGATCTTGTCGATGCCGGCCTGGGCGCAGACGGCGTCCTTCTCGCCGCCGGGGGCGCCGGAGATGCCGATCGCGCCGACGACTTCCTTCCCGGCCATGATGGGCAGGGCGCCCTCAAGCGTGGTGACCTTGTCGAGGTGCAGCGCGCCGGTGGCGGTGGGGCGCGCGGTGATGCGCTTGCCCCATTCGCCCGAGGGCACGCGGAAGGTAAGGGAGGTGTAGGCCTTGCGCAGGCTGTTCTCGACGGTGTGGGGGTTGGCCAGGTCGTCGTGCAGGACGACCACGGTGCGCCCGGTGCGGTTCAGCACCGTCACGGTCACGTTGTAGCCGTTCTTGCGGCAGGTTTCGAGGGCCACCGTGGCCGCCTCGCGCGCCGCGTTCTGGGAGATGGAGCGGAGCGACACCACCGCCTGCGCGCCGGCCGCCGCCGGCACGCCCAGCAGGACCGCCGCCACGAGCACCCACAGGTTCCTTGCCATGTGATCTTCCTCCCCTCGAGGATGAACGGACGGAGGGCGCCGGCGGGAAACGCGAGTCCCCGCACAGGTCCAGCGCCCTCGGGCATTCCGAACGAAGTGATTGGGCCATTATAGCCCAAAGGATTCATCCCAGGGCCGGGATTCGCGGCCCGGCGGTGGTTTTTGGGTATTTTTCCCATTCGGCTGCGCGAGGGAATTTGCCGCGCTTTGGCGGAATTTGAGGTCAGAGCCCTCTCCCCCCCAGGCCCTAGATTCCTTCTAGGCGGGCGATCGGCGCCCGCGCAGGGGAGGAGAGGTGCGCCATGGCGGGACGGGGGCCGGACCGGCAGAAGCGGAAGCTCCGGCCGGGGAAGATCCGGGGCTCGGAGGCGGAGCCCCTGGTGCGGAAATGCCTGGAGAACGGGGGCACCCTTGAGGAGGCGTCCAGGGTCTTCCGGGATAATACGGGATACTCCGTAGGGAAAGATTCTCTCAGCCGCTACTGGCGGTCGGTCCGGGCCGAGATGGAGAGGGAGTGGAAGGCCCGGGTGCTGGCCGAGGCGGTGGCGGAGAGGGCGCGGAGCGGGAGGGCCGTCCCCCTGGCCCTGGAGATGCTCCAGGCCCAGGTGCTGGAGGCGGCGGCCGCCCTGCCGGACCTGGCGCTGGGTGGGGTGCCGGCCGAGCGGCTCTCTCTCGTGGTCTGCCGCTTGGCGCGGGCGGCCCGCTAGCCCCCGACGATGGCGGGGAAGATGGCGAGCTCGGCACCATCGGTGAGGGCGGCGCCGGGGGTGGCGTGGCGGCCGTCGAGGAGGATGACGTAGGCCTCGGGGTGGGGGATCTGGAAGCGGTCCAGCACGTCGGCGATGCGGGCGCCGGCGGGCAGCTCGAGGGGGGCGGCGCCCTCCGCGTCGAGGGCGGCGGGCATCTTCCCGGCGAAGCCGGCGTAGAGGAGGAGCTTGATCCTCACGGCCCCTTCCCGGCGGCGGCGCGCGCGGCGGCGAGGGCGGCGTCCATGACTTCCTTGAGGGGGACGCCGGAGGCCTCGGCGAGCCTTCGGCAGTCCTCGTACTCGGGGGCGAGGTTGACGGTCTCCCCCTCCCAGCGGGCCCGCTTGACCCGCACTGTGCCCCAGGGGAGGCGGGCGTCGAGCCAGTCGCGCTCGGCGGTCGAGCGCCCGGCCGCGCGGTGGCGAACGCCAAGGGTGGTGGTCTCGCGGAAGAGGAGGCGGGTGAGCTCCTCCCGGCGCTCGGGGGGGGAGAGCACGGTCAGGAGGTGGGCGGGACGGCCCTTCTTCCCGACGGTGGGGATCGCGAAGGCGTCGAGGGCGCCCAGGGCGAGGGCCCGCTCGATGACGTGGGGGAAGAGCTCGGGGCGCATGTCGTCGAGGTTGACCTCCAGGATCGCGATCTCGGCGGGAGGGGCGTCGGTGCGGCCCGCCGTCTCCCCCATGAAGGCGCGGACGAGATTGGGGAGGGCGGCGTCGCGCTCCCCGGCGCCGCAGCCCACCCGCGTGACGGTCATGGCGGGCATGGGGCCAAAGGAGGCGGCGCTCTCGGCGAGGAGGAGGGCCCCGGTGGGGGTCAAGACCTCGCCCTCCAGGCCGTTGTCGAGGACGGGGACGCCCTCCAGGAGCTTGGCGGTCGCCGGGGCGGGGACGGGCATCCGCCCGTGGGCCGTTTGGACGAAGCCCCGGCCCACCGGGAGGGGGGAGGCGGTCACCCGCTCGACGCCCAGGAGGTCCAGGGCCAGGAAGAAGCCGGCGATGTCCACGATGGAGTCCTCCGCCCCGACCTCGTGGAAGTGGATGCCCTCGACGGGGAGGCCGTGGATGGCGGCCTCGACCTCCCCCAGCCGGCGGAAGGCCTTGAGGGCCCGCTCCCTGGGCCGGGGGGGGAGGGCGGAGGCGCGGAGGAGGCGTTCGATGTCCGCGAGGGAGCGGCCGTGGGCATGGTGCCCGTGCCCGTGGGGAGCGTGATCGCGATGTTCCACGTGGACGCGGAACTGGGAGGCCGAGACGCCCCTCTTGACCACGCGCTGGAGCGAAAGGCGTACATTGTTCAAATTCAACGAGTTAATTGGGATCATTAAAGAATCAAGTGGAAGTCCCAGGTCGAGGAGGGCGCCGAGCAGCATATCCCCGGCCGCCCCGGCGAAGCAGTCGAAGTGGACGGCCCTCATGGGCGGGCCGCCAGGCGGTTGATGAGGTGGGCCTGGCAGGCGGCGCCGAAGCCGTTGTCGATGTTCACCACCGAGAGCCCGGCGGCGCAAGAGGTGAGCATGGCGAAGAGGGCGGTCAGCCCCCCCAGGCTCGCGCCGTACCCCACCGAGGTGGGGACGGCGATGACGGGCACGTCCACCAGCCCGGCCACCACCGAGGGGAGGGCGCCCTCCATGCCCGCCACGACGACGATGGCCTTGGCCTCCCGGAGGAGGGGCATCCCGGCGAGCAGGCGGTGGAGCCCGGCCACCCCGGCGTCGTACACCCGCCCGGCCCGGGAGCCCAGGGTCTCGGCGGTGACGGCGGCCTCCTCGGCCACGGGGAGGTCGGCCGTGCCGGCGCACACCACGGCCACGAGGCCGATGGGCTCGGGCGGCTCGGGGGCGGGGAGGACGGCGATGCGGGCGGTCTCGTGATGGACCGCCTCGGGGAAGGCCGCCCGGAGGGCCTGGACCTGGGCTGCCTCGGCGCGGGTGAGGAGGACGGCCGAGCCCTTGGCCTTGAGGCTCCGGGCGATCTCGACCACCTGGGCGGGGGTCTTGCCCCCGCCGAAGATGACCTCCGGGAAGCCGTTGCGGAGCGCCCGGTGGTGGTCCACCCGGGCGTGGCCCAGGTCCTCGAAGGGGAGGTCGCGCAGCTGCGCGGCGGCCTCCTGGGGGCTGAGGGCGCCCGCGCGGACCTGTTCGAGCAGGGCCTGGAGCCGGGCGGGGTTCACGGCAAGACGAGGAGGCCGGACCGCCCCGGGGCGCGGAGGACTTCGTTCATGGAGCCCGAGCGGAAGCCTTCCAGGTCGAGGGCGACGTAATGGAAGCCCGCCTCCTTGATGCGGCGCACGACCTCCTCCGAGAGGCCCCGGGCGAAGAGGGAGGGGATCTCCTCCCGGGGGATCTCCAGGCGGGCGATGGCGCCGTGGTGCCGCACCCGGAGCTGGCGGAAGCCCAGCGCGCGGAGCCCCGCCTCGGCCCGCTCGACCTGGGCGATCTTCTCGGGGGTGATG
>MGDP01000004.1:35278-39218 GCA_001790955.1 Candidatus Tectomicrobia bacterium RIFCSPLOWO2_12_FULL_69_37 | reverse complement strand
TTGGTCAATATGAATAAGCTATCCCCGCAGGAAAGAGCCCAAGTTCTCGGATGCCTGGTGGAAGGCAACAGCATCCGTGCGACCGTGCGCCTCACCGGGGCGGCCAAAAACACCGTTACAAAGCTCTTGGTGGACGTAGGGAAGGCTTGCCGGGAGTACCAAGACAAGGCCCTGCGGAACCTCCCCTGCAAGCGAATCCAGGTGGATGAGGTTTGGGCCTTCTGCTACGCCAAGCAAAAGAACCTCCCGCCGGAGAAAGCAGGGCAGTTCGGCTACGGGGACGTATGGACCTGGACCGCCATTTGCGCGGATACCAAGCTCGTTCCCTCATGGATGGTCGGCGACCGGGACACAGAATGGGCGAGCGCCTTCATGAACGACCTGGCCGGGAGACTGGCGGACAGGGTACAGCTTACCTCGGACGGCCACAGACCCTATTTACAGGCTGTCGCCGGGGCTTTCGGGAACGAGATTGATTATGCCATGCTGGACAAGCTGTACGGGATGCCCGACGGCTATGAGGGGAAATATAGCCCGGCCAAGTGCTTAGGCTCCCGCAAGCGGGTGGTTTCGGGCGAGCCAGACCCGATGCTCATTAGTACGTCCTACGCGGAGCGCCAAAACCTGACCATGCGGATGCAGATGCGGCGCTTCACCCGCCTAACCAACGCTTTCAGCAAAAAGGTTGAAAACCTAGACGCGGCGGTGAGCCTTTATTTCATGCACTACAATTTCGTTCGGATTCACCAGACCACGCGGGTCACTCCCGCGATGGCCGCTGGCGTGACGGACAGGGTTTGGAGCCTGGAAGATATCGCCCGGCTTTCAAACTGACCCACTACCCAGAAATTGCGTTTTGTCCTTCACAGAAGCCTTCCGCACGGAAACCCCTCCCCCGCCGGGCCCAACATAGGGCCGGGGCGGGAAAAGGCTCTGACCTCAAATTCCCTCACCTTCCGGGATGGGGGGTTGAGACGAAAACAGTTAATTACTATAATGGCAATGGCTCTCGCCCGGTCCAAAGCAAATGATAGAAAAACAAGAATTTTATCACGGTGCGGCACTAATTCGTCTTTTAGAGGACGAGAAGTGCAAAAGTGTGCGCAAACATGGCACTGGTTACAGGGTAAACGACGGAATTTTTCTGCTGCTGAAGTATTCCACGAAATCTCGCACACCGTGGGGATTCGGCTTTGGAAGAGACGAGGTCGAACGTTTGAACCAAGCAGCACAGTCCTTTTCGGGAGTGGCGGTGGCATTGATATGCGGCGGTGATGGGGTTTGCGGCATGACCTGGGAGTCGGTTGAAGAGCTTCTAGGTGGCAAAGACGGATGGCTGTCCGCCAGCAGAAAGTTTGGAGGCCAGTACGCCGTTGCTGGCCCCATCGGGAAAATGAAGGGGAAAATCCCTTTGAATCGGTGGCCTTCATTTTTGTTCACCAACGGAGATGAAGGACCATAGGGCGACACCATGACAGATTCCGTTAGGAAACGAACCGTCATAGAAGATGGTCCGCACACTGAAGCGGTTTTGGATGTTTTGAGGCGAGAGATCCCTTCCGACGATTCCATTCGTTCGATCACCGAAAAGGCCGCGCGCATCATCGGCAAGTCGGTTGATCCTATCGCGGGACCGCCAGACCGACCCAGCGACGGACTCTTGTACGGCCTCATTCAAAGTGGAAAAACGAGCATCATCACCGTCGCCGCCGGGATGGCCGCGGACAACGGGTTTAAGTGCATATTGATTCTCACTTCGGACATCGATCTGCTCTACGACCAGACCCTGGAGAGGGTGAGGCGGGCGCTTCGCGGGTTGACCGTCCTCGGCAAAAACGATTGGCGGGACGCCGCAAGGTTCGAAAGACAGCTCCGTACGACGCCTTTCGTGGTTGTGTGCTCGAAGAATGGGAGCAAATTGAACGGACTTCTCGAAGCGTTTCGAACGGCGAGAGCGAAGGGTCTTCCCGCGATGATCATCGACGACGAGGCGGATCAGGCCAGTCTCAACACCTATACGAGCAAGGGGGGAAGCCAAATCAGTCGAATCAACGAAGTAATTACGGAGCTTCGAAATTTCTTCCCTGTAAATACGTATTTGCAAGTTACGGCGACTCCCCAAGCATTGTTTCTTCAGCGTCCCGACCATCGGTTTCGGCCTTCGTTCACTGTATTGAGCGAACCGGGGCCGGGCTACGTGGGCGGAGAGGCGTTTTTTGGCCCCGAGAGCAGGTTGTTGAAAGACGTGGACCTCCACGAAGTGGACCATCTCCGGGCCACAAATCAGCCAGCAGCGACGGGGAGCGTCCCGGTGGGATTGCGGGCGGCGCTCATGACTTTTTTGGTCGGTGCGGCGGCCAAAGACATTCGGAACCCCGGAGAGGGCTATGCCTTTCTTTGCCACGTGAGTATGAACACGAAAGATCATAACCACATCGTGAAATTGATGGATCGTTTCAAGGAAGAGACGATGAGCGCTTTGGAAAATTCCGGTTTCGGTCAATATCAGGTAGCAATCAAGGGCCTTAAGGCGGCTTATAACGATTTGACGACGACGCAGCCGGGAATGCCGGATTTCGATTCGGTGGTGAAGCAAGTCACATTTTTTCTGCACGGAGCCAACGTGAAGCTCGTGAACGCCTTATCCAGCGAAGAAATCAAGCTCGACTCCGTGTACAACATTTTCGTGGGCGGAAACAAACTCGGCAGAGGAGTCACGATCAAAAATCTGTTGGTCAGTTACTACGGCAGGAATCCGAAGCGACCGAATTCGGACACAGTTCTTCAGCATGCTCGGATGTACGGTTATCGGAAAGACGACCTGGGATTGACCAGATTGTTTTTGCCGGAGCGGCTTGCGGAGAACTTTCGACTAATCCATCAGATGGAAAGCGCTCTTCGCGATCTCGTCCAAAAGTATCCGGAGGGCGACTTCGAGGGGCTGTACATTTCGTCTCCGTTGCAGGCGACCAGAAGAAACGTTCTCGACCCCAACTCCATAGGCATGTACGTCGCTGGCGGAAGTTACAACCCCGTCTATCCTCTCCGCACACCGGCGATGCGGGAGCGCACGTTCAGATTGGACGAGAAGTTGTTACAGTACCGCGACGACGCGGGCGGATCGCCAGTCGGCGTGGATTTTCTCATGGAATTGCTGGAGGACTGCGTGCCTGATCCGGCCCACGGAGGACGTCTGTGGGATTCCAAGACCATTAGGGCGGCACTCGTGACAGTGAAGTCGATATTCGGCGACCGGGCCTATTTAGTGGTCAGGCGGGGCAGAGATTTGAGCCAACCTCGTCGCGAGACACGGGGAATTTTGTCGGGGGGAGAAGCATCTTTGGCTCCAACCGACGCCCCCACTCTTTTCCTGTATAAGCAAAACGCGAACAGGAAGGGAGAAGCTGAGATCTGGTGGCCTCAGTTGAGGCTCCCTGATGGCAATTACGTTTTGGCGTTCAGCTTCGCATCGTGATGGCGATGAAGAAAAGCGCAATACGACGAGAATACACCGCAGTCGATTTATTTTCTGGGTGCGGCGGTCTTTCTCTCGGACTGAGAAAAGCTGGCTTTGTCGTAGGGGCGGCCGTCGAAGTCGACCCCATAGCGGCCTATGCTTACCGAAAGAATCACCCCCGCACAATTCTTTTGGAAAAAGACATCAGAGAAGTCCAGGCCTCCGATCTTCTCCGCGCCGCGAAACTCGGCAAGCGCACGTTGGATTTGCTGGCCGGTTGCCCTCCTTGCCAGGGATTTTCTCGAATCAAACGACGAAACAAGAAGGGCGTACGCGACCCAAGGAATGGCTTGGTGGAGGAATTTCTGAGGATTGCCCTTGAGATTCGTCCAAGACTGATATTGTTGGAAAATGTCCCTGGTTTGGCTGCCAGCTACCGATTTAAAATGTTCCGAAGAAAATTGATGGCCTCGGGATATTCCT
>MGDP01000004.1:34251-35241 GCA_001790955.1 Candidatus Tectomicrobia bacterium RIFCSPLOWO2_12_FULL_69_37 | reverse complement strand
ATTGATGGCCTCGGGATATTCCTGCGATTGGTCAATTTTGGACGCCGCCGATTTCAACGTTCCTCAAAGACGGAAGAGATTGATTTTGGTCGCATCTAGGATTGGAAAGATCGAGGTGCCCAAGAACGGAAATGACGATCTCAAAACAGTCCGGATGGCCATTGGAAAATTGAGATCACCGCGCAACACAAAGGATCCTTTGCATGCCATGTATTTGCGCAATTCTCGCCGCATCAAGCAGTTGATAATGAAAATCCCCCACGACGGGGGCAGCAGGAGAACCCTTCCGCCAAGGTGGCGTTTGGACTGCCACAAGAACACTTCAGGGTTCCGAGATGTCTACGGGAGAATGGGATGGGACGCTGTTGCTCCTACGCTTACCGGCGGATGTTTCAATCCGTCGAAAGGCCGATTTTTACATCCCGTGCGAAACAGAGCCATCACGATGCGCGAAGCTGCTTGCCTGCAAAGCTTCCCGAAGAGGTATTATTTCCCCGCAAAGTGCGGGCTATCCGCGATTGCACGATTGATCGGCGACGCCCTTCCTCCGGCTTTTGCCTATCATCAAGCCAAGCATCTTGTCAGCTATCTTCAAGAAACGTGATTCATGCGCAAAGACCGGATGAGCAAAGAACAGCGAAGTTACACTATGAGCAAGATACGCTCATCAGGAACGGAGTTTGAGAGAAAATTTTTCAAGGCAATCAGAGCGCAAGGAATAAAATTCAAGGAAAACTATTCGGGCGTGATGGGCAAACCGGACATTGCTTTGCCCAAATCACGCAAGGCCGTTTTTCTTCACAGTGATTTTTGGCATGGATGGCAGTATCCCCGTTGGGAAAAAATATTGCCTAATGATTTTTGGAAAAACAAGATCAGGAAGAACAGAGAAAGGGACAGGAAAGTTATCAGAAGCCTTCGCAGGCTGGGCTGGAGCGTTATCGTCGTGTGGGAACATTCTTTTCGAAAAGATCCTGATCGAAGTCTTAA
>MGDP01000004.1:0-34236 GCA_001790955.1 Candidatus Tectomicrobia bacterium RIFCSPLOWO2_12_FULL_69_37 | reverse complement strand
CTCAAGAAGACCGCGGCGAGGGGGGGCAGCGTGAGGGGGAGGGAGAAGGGCCGGCCGTGGCAGGGGATCTCCTCGGCCGCGAGGCCCCCCAGGTTGCCCATGCCGCTCCCGCCGAAGAAGCCGGCGTCGCTGTTGGCGATCTCGCGCCAGAAGCCGCCCGCAGGGGCGCCGACGCGGTAGGGGGCGCGGGGGACGGGGGTGAAGTTGAAGACAGCGAGGACGGGGGGGTCGCCCTCCCCGCCCCTGCGGAGGAAGCTGAGGGCGCTCTGGTCGCTGTCGCCGGCGTCGACCCACTCGAAGCCGGCGGGGTCGAAGTCCAGGGCGTGGAGGGCGGGCTCCTCGCGGTGGAGGCCGTTGAGGGCGGCGACCCAGCGGGCGACGCCCTCGTGGCGGGGCTCGGCGAGCTGGTGCCACTCCAGGCTGCCGTCGTGGTTCCACTCGCCGAGCTGGCCGAACTCGCCCCCCATGAAGAGGAGCTTCTTTCCGGGGTGGGCGTGCATGAGGCCGTAGAGGAGGCGCAGGTTGGCGGCCTTCTGCCAGTCGTCCCCGGGCATGACGCCCCAGAGGGAGCCCTTGCCGTGCACCACCTCGTCGTGGGAGAGGGGGAGGACGAAGTTCTCGTTGAAGGCGTAGAGCAGGCGGAAGGTGAGGTCGTTGTGGTGGAAGCGGCGGTGGACGGGGTCCTTGCGCATGTAGCGCAGGGTGTCGTGCATCCAGCCCATGTCCCACTTCATGCCGAAGCCCAGGCCGCCCAGGTAGGCGGGCCGGGAGACCATGGGCCAGGCGGTGGACTCCTCGGCGAGGGTCTGGACGTCGGGGTGGCGGCGGTAGATCTCGGCGTTGCACCGGCGGAGGAACTCGATGGCCGGGAGGTTCTCGCGGCCGCCGTACTCGTTGGGGATCCACTCGCCCTCCTGGCGGGAGTAGTCGAGGTAGAGCATGGAGGCCACGGCGTCCACCCGCAGGCCGTCGGCGTGGTACTTCTCCAGCCAGAAGAGGGCGCTGCTGATGAGGAAGGCGCGCACCTCGTTGCGGCCGTAGTTGAAGATGAAGCTGTTCCAGTCGGGGTGGAAGCCCTGGCGGGGGTCGCCGTGCTCGTAGAGGTGGGTGCCGTCGAAGTAGGCGAGGCCGTGGCCGTCGGCGGGGAAGTGGGAGGGCACCCAGTCGAGGATGACCCCGATGCCCTGCTGGTGGAGGTGGTCCACGAGGTGCATGAAGTCCTGGGGGGCGCCGTAGCGGGCGCTCGGGGCGAAGTAGGAGGTGGTCTGGTAGCCCCAGGAGCCGAAGAAGGGGTGCTCCATGACGGGGAGGAGCTCGACGTGGGTGAAGCCCAGCCGCTGGACGTGGTCGGCCAGCCGGGGGGCCAGCTCGCGGTAGGAGAGGGAGCGGAGGCCCTCCTCGGGGACCCGCATCCAGGAGCCCAGGTGGACCTCGTAGACGGAGAGGGGGGCGTTCCGGGCGTTGAAGGCGCCGCGCCCCGCCATCCAGGCGCCGTCGCCCCACTCGTAGTCCAGGTCCCAGACGACGGAGGCGGTCTGGGGCGGCACCTCGGTGCGCAGCGCGAAGGGGTCGGCCTTCTCCTCGCGGAAGCCCAGGTAGCGGGAGGCCACGTGGTACTTGTAGGCGGCCCCCTTCCCGATCCCGGGGATGAACCCCTCCCAGACGCCCGAGCTGCTCGGCCGCAGGGGGTGGCGGCCCGGGGTCCAGTGGTTGAAGTCCCCCAGCACGCTCACCGCCTCGGCGTTGGGGGCCCAGACGGCGAAGTGGGTCCCCTCCGCGCCGCCCCGGCGGGCGGGGTGCGCGCCCAGCTTCTCGTAGAGATGGAAGTGGGTGCCCTCGTTGAAGAGGTAGACGTCGTCCGGCGAAAGGACGCTCACGTCGTGCCGGACGGGCCGGCCCTCGCTCATCGCTCCCCTCTTTCCGTCCGCATGGCGGCTCCCCCGGGGGGGGTAGGCCCCAACCCGCCGGGCCCGCAATGCAACCCGCCCCCTCAGGAGCCGATCTTGAGCCGCTGGCGCAACTCGCGCGCGGTGAGCGCCTTCCCGTAGGCGGGGGTGCCGGTGTCGAACTCGACGGCGCGGGCGAGCCCCCCGACCACGACCGGCTCGAACCCGGCGTCCTGCACAAGCTGGACGGCGATCCGGAGCGCCTCCGCGTCGTCCCCGGCGAGCGGGATGGCCACCTTCTCCCCCTTGCGGTGGGCCTCGCTGCGGATGGCCCGGTAGGACACCGTGTTGAAGGCGCGGACGAGCCGCACGCCGGGCAGGTACCCGGGGGAGGCCACGCCCGTCCCCTTGGCCCGCGCCGCCGCGGCCATGTCCCCGTCCCTCCGGGGGATGGGGTTGCAGGTGTCGAGTACCGGCTTGCCCTTCAGCTCGGCGGCGTAGTCCCGGCCCACCTGGGGGAGCGCCGCGTAGGGCACCGAGACGAGCACCACCTCGCCGAACGCCGCCGCCTCCCTGGGCGTCCCGGCGCGCGCCTTGTGGCCGATCTCGGCGGCGAGCTTGCGGACGGGGCCGAGGTTGCGCGCGGAGAGGAGCACCTCGTGGCCCGCCCGCGCCCAGTGCCCGCCGAGCGCGCCCCCGATCTTGCCCGACCCGATGATGCCGATCTTCATGGCGCGGCCGGCCGCGGCAGGAGCGGCTCCCGCCGCGAACGGCCGGCCCGCCATGACAACCCCGGCCGCCGCGGCCCCGGCCAGCTTGAGGAATTCCCGGCGGCTTCTCTTCCTGGCGTCATTCGCACCCATCGGAGACCTCCTCGGCCACGTTGCCCGCGGGGACATCGCTGAATCCCCCCCCTCGATTCCTGCCCTGTGCGGGTCCAGCGATTGTCATTCAGGTCGTGCCCCCGTGTAAAGGCTTGAGCATCCCGCATGGATGACGGCCGCCGATGCCCAAGAAAACGGCCATCCGGCTGCCCCATCTCCCGGGTGGAAGGGCCGGGCGGGCCCGCCCCCTGGCGCCGCCGGGCCCGGGCGCGGGGTCGACTTTTCCTGGAGTGTGGGGATAAGCTGGCGCCGTCGTCCCGCTTTCACACCCAGTGCCAGGGGAGGCTCCGTGCTCAGCATCGGGGTGGACATCGGCGGCACCTTCACCGATGTGGCCGTGGTCGAGGAGGGAGGGGGGCGCGCCGCGCAGGGCAAGGCGCTCACCACGCCGGAGGATTTCCTCGAGGGCGTCCTCGAGGCGCTGGAGGACGCCGCCCGCCAGATGGGCCTGCCCCTCCGGGAGGTCCTCGGCCGCGCCCGGCTCTTCGCCCACGGCACCACCATCACCTCCAACGTCCTCTGGACGCGCAGCGGCCCGCCGGTGGGCCTGCTGGCCACGCGGGGATTCGCGGATCAAATCCTCATCATGCGGGGCATCGGGCGCGTGGCGGGGCTCTCCCTCGCCGAGCGGCGCCACTACCGCGCCACCGGCAAGCCCGAGCCCCTCGTGCCCCGCACGCGCATCCGCGAGCTGGCCGAGCGGATAGACGCCACCGGCGCCGTGCTCGCGCCGATGGACGACGCCGAGGCGGTCGCGCAGGTCCGCGGCCTCATCGAGCGGGAAGGGATCGAGGCTCTGGCCGTGGGGCTCCTGTGGTCGTTCCGGAACCCGGTGCACGAGCGCCGGGTCGCCGCCCTGGCCGGGCGGGAGTTCCCCGGCCTGCGGGTGAGCCTCTCCTCCGAGGTGTCGGGCCGCCTGGGCGAGTACGAGCGGACGGCGACGGCGGTGCTCAACGCCTACGTGGGCGGGGCCATGGAGGGCTACCTCGAGCGCCTCACCCGGCGGATGGCGCGGGAAGGGCTGCGGCGGGCCCCGCTCATCGTGCAGTCCAACGGCGGCCTCGCTCCCGCCGGCGAGGTGGTGCCGATCCGCACCGTCGAAAGCGGCCCGGCCGCGGGCGTGGTGGGCGCGGCGCGGCTGGCCGGGGAACTGGGGCTCCCCAACCTCATCGCCACCGACGTGGGGGGCACCACCTTCAAGGTGGCCCTCATCCAGGAGGGGCGCTGGGAGCTGGCCCCCGAGACCGTGCTGGCCCAATACCACGTGCACGTTCCCATGGTGGACGTGGTCTCCATCGGGGCGGGCGGCGGGTCCATCGCCTGGGAGGACGAGGGCCGCCTGCGCGTGGGGCCGCGGTCGGCGGGGGCGGCGCCGGGCCCCGCCTGCTACGGGACGGGAGGCGCGGAGCCCACCGTGACGGACGCCGACCTGCTGCTCGGGACCCTGAACCCCCGGAACTTCCTGGGAGGGAGGATCCGCCTGGACGCCGAGGCCGCGCGGGCGGCCTTCGCCCGGCGGGTGGCCCCCCGTTTCTTCGGCGGGGACCCCCTGGAGGCCGCCGCCGGGGTGCGGGAGATCATCGACGCCCAGATGGCCGACCTCATCCGCCGCGAGACCCTGGAGCGCGGGCGGGACCCCAGGGACTTCGCCCTCATCGCCTACGGGGGGGCGGGCCCCGTGCACGCCTGCGCCTACGCCGCCGAAGCGGGCGTCTCCGAGATCGTCGTGCCCTACCAGGCCACGGTGCTGAGCGCCTACGGGGCGGCGGCGGGAGGGGTGCGCCACACCCTGGAGCGCTCCCTCTCCGTCCGTGTGCCGGGCGGCGCGGAGGCGGCGGCGGGCGCCTTCGCCGGATTGGAGGCCGAGGGGAACGGGCACCTCGAGCGCGCGGAGGTCCCCGCGGGGGCGCGCCGCGTCGAGCGCTGGGTGGCCATGCGCTGGCGGCGGCAGGTGCACAGCCTGGCCGTCTCCTTCCCGCCGGGCCCCGTGACCGAGGAATCCCTGGCGAGGGCCGCGGCGGACTTCGCCGCAGAGTACGCCACCCGCTACGGGGAGGGCTCGGCCTACACCGAGGCGGGGGTGGAGATCACCCGCTTCTGGATCAACGCCCTGGGCCCCTCCCTGCCCGCCGTCCCGGCCGCCCCGCCCGCCCCGCTGGCGGCCGCGCGGCCGCGCGGGACGAGGCCGGTGCGCTGGGGCGCGGAGTTCATCGAGACCGCCATCCACGACGGCCCCTCCCTCCCCCCGGGGGCCGCCGTCGAGGGGCCCGCCGTCATCGAGCACCCGGGCACCACCGTCGCCCTGCCCCCCGGCGCGCGCGCCGTGGTGGACGCGGCCGGGCACACCCACATCCGCCTCGAGGCCCTCCCTCCCCGCCCGGAGAAGAAGGCATGAACCCCGTCCAGTTCGAGGTCATCTGGCACCGCATCCTCCAGATCGCCGACGAGATGGGCATCCACTACCTGCGCTGCTCGGGCAGCCAGACGGTGGTGACGGGCAACGACGGCGCCACGGCGGTGATGCTCCCCGACACGAGCCTGGTGGCCATCGGCCCCTACATCGCCACCCAGTCGAACGTGCTCCCCCTCATCGTGCAGAGCACCCAGCGGATGTGCGCCGAGGACCCCGGCATCCACGAGGGGGACATCTTCATCTGCAACGATCCCTACTGCGGGGCGATCCACCACGCCGACGTGGCGGTGGTCGCCCCGGTCTTCATCGAGGGCGAGCTGGCGGCGTGGCTCGGGGTGAGCGGCCACCAGCTCGACATCGGCGGCATGGAGGCGGGCGGCTTCGCCATCCACGCCGTGGACACCCACCAGGAGGGCCTGCGCATCCCGCCCGTCAAGATCGTCGAGCGCGGCAAGCTGCGGGGGGACATCTTCCGCTGGGTGATGAACCAGGTGCGCGACCCCCTCGTGGGCCTGGACGTGAAGGCCCAGCTCGCCGCCATCACCGTGGGGGAGCGGGGCCTCAGGGGCCTGGCGCGGCGCTACGGGCGCGGGGCGCTCGCCGAGGTGATGCGCGGCAGCATCGACTACGTGGAGCGGCGCTTCCGCGAGCGGCTGCGGGCCTTGCCGGACGGCCAGTGGAAGGAGGTCCAGTTCATCGACCACGACGGCCACAACCCCGACATCTACCGCATCGAGCTCGCCCTCACGAAGAACGCGGACCGGCTCACCTTCGACTACACGGGCACCAGCCCCAACGCCCGCGGGCTCATCAACAGCGCCTACTCGGGCCTCCTGGCCGGGGTCCTGTGCGGCACCTACATCCAGCTCGCCTACGACCTGCCCTGGAACAAGGGCATCCACAACTGCATCGAGATCGTCACCGAGAGCGGCACGGTGAACAACTGCGCCTACCCGGCCCCGTGCTCCATGGCCACCATCTCGGCGGTCATCGTGACGATCGACACCGTCTTCGGCGCCATCGGGCGGATGCTGCTGGCCAGCGGCGGGCTGCGCGGGGAGGCCATGGCCATGTGGACGGGCTCCTCGATGGGCCCCATCGTGGCGGGCACCTCCCAGCACGGCCACCCCTTCGTCTACACCGAGATGAGCCACTTCGCCGGCGGAGGCGGCGCGCGCACCTACAAGGACGGGGTGGACACGGGCGGGATCGTCTTCAACACCACCCCCAACGTGGCCAACGTGGAGGAGATCGAGAACGACTTCCCCCTCCTCTACCTCTTCCGCCGCCACCTCGCGGACTCCGGCGGGCCGGGCAAGTTCCGGGGAGGGATGTCGGCCGAGCTGGCCTACGTGGCCTGGCGGGCGCCGGAGGGCCGGCTCGAGGGCAGCTTCGCGGGCACGGGCGGGGAGATGCCCAACGCCATCGGCCTCTCGGGCGGATTGCCCGGAGCCTCGATCCGCTTGATCGGAATCTCGGACAGCGGAGTGCACGACGCCCTGGAGCGGGGGGAGATGCCCCCCTCCCGCCTGGAGGACATCCCGGGCCGGCGGGAGGCCCTGCCCGTGAAGCATCCCCGGCGCGCCTTCGGCCGCAACGAGGTCTGGTACCACAACTGGCAGGGGGCGGCGGGCTACGGCGACCCCATCGAGCGCGCCCCCGAGGCCGTCCGCCGGGACGTGGGGGCGGGCGCCGTCTCGCCCGGGTGCGCGAGGGACATCTACGGCGTCGTCCTCGGCGCCGGGGGGGAGCTGGACGGAGCCGCCACCGAGGCCCGGCGGATGGAGCTGCGCCGCGCCCGCCTGGGCGGCCGCGCCCCCGCGGCCATGAGTTTTCAGCCCCCCGCGGGGGCCCGCCGGATCGGCGAGGCGCTTTGGCTCGTGGAAGGCGAGGCGCGCTGCGGCCGGTGCGGGGAGGCGCTCGGGAGGGCGGCGGAGCCCTTGAGGTCGTCCCGGGCGATCGACGGCCCCACCCAGGAGGCCGGGCCGGTGCGCGGGGAGATGTATCAGGAACTCTACGGGCGCCGGCTGTTCTCGCTGCGGCGGCAGGTATGCCCTTCGTGCGGCACCCAACACGAAGCGCGCGTGATCATGGAGGGCGCGCCCCTGCCCGCCTCGCGGCTCAAGGGATAGAGCCCATCCTTAGGCGAACGGACGGGGTCTGCGCGCGGGGCTGTCAAACGTTGGGACAACGAGCAAAGAGGGCGGGGTGTCCCAGCCACCTCTTCCCGGATCCAGGGTGGAAAGAGCCGGGCGCGGGATACGAACCTTAGCTTCGGATTTCCCAATGACCGCGCGGCCATCCCCCCATCATCCAAGGAGCATCGGGTAAATGCCGGCTATGTGAGGATGAATTCCTTCCCGGAAGGGAGTTTAATCCGCCAGCCACCTTGGATGGGCCGGATTCCGTTGAGAAGTTCACCCTTAGGTGTTCGTATTTCGAATCCATAGTTCCTGATGGCGGTTGTGTCCAAGGCGAGGTAGAACCCGCCTTCCAAAATGAGCCCTACGGCGTCAAGCTTTATCCAGCCCGCGCTCCCGTCCGCTCTCACGAACTTGAGCACCTTAGTGGAGATGCTCTTCACAGTGGTACCCTTGATGGGGAAAATCTTCTTATCCGTACGACCCCTTCCCTCCCACTTCACCAAATAGAGAACGTTCCACGAGGGACCGCTTGAATCGAGGCGGCCATCGTTGTTGGCGTCGAAGATCACCAGGTTGAAACCTTTGATACTATACTGCGCCGCCATGAGGAGTGACGCCGCGAAAAAGAGCGCGGTGGCCGAACCGAGCGCCCATCCCAGCTTTTTCATGGAAGCTTTTTCATGGAAGGAACCTCCTTCGCAAGGGGAGCCGCCCAAATCCGCGGGGCGGAGACGCCCCCCGGGCGCCGGCATCCCCTCCGCCCGCATTATCAAAGTCAGCGCGAACGCGACGATCCTACCAAATACCCGGTGGTGCGTCCACGCGGGCGGGGAAAACCAGGGGATTTTCAGGGCCTGGGGCCCAGAGGACAGGAATCCGGCCCTTATTTCATGGAACTCAGCTAGGTGCCGGCCCGCCGCGCCGGAAGACGATCGGGGAGAGGCGGGGAGCCTCCTCTCGAATCCGGGCTCTCAAGGGGCGCCGGGTCAGTCGTAAAACTCCGGAAGGGTGAGATAGCCCTCGCGCGGGAGGGCGAGGACCGGCGCGAGGCCCTGGGCCATCTTCAGGCGCTGGACGGTGCGCAGGTGGGCGAGCACGTTCCAGAAGATGTGGAGCAGGACGGCCTCCATCTGAAGGTGGAAGAGCCCGGACCTTTGCGGATCCTCGCGGAAGCCCGATGGGTGGAGCCGCGCCGCGATCCGGTGGTACTCGACGGGCCGCTTGGGGTCCCCCGGCCGGACCCACTCCGGGTCCGTGTAGTAGGAGAACTCCATCGAGCGGAGCCCCTCCTCTCCTTCCCGGTCCATGATCTGGCAGCAGAGATCGGCCCAGGGCCGGAGGAAGGCGAGCAAGGCCCGGCGGTCGGGTGCCAACTCGGGCGGGATGTGGCGCCCCCCCGCCCGGACGAGATCGGCGACGGCCGGCCCCGACTCCGGGAAGACGTACCCCCGGCGGCGGAGGGTCTCCTCCGCCCGCAGGAAGAGCCAGACGGGCGTCACCAGGGCGATGTGCCGCACCTGGAGGTCGATGGCCCAGCGCGCCCAGGGAGGCTCCTGGGACGCGTAGGCCATCTGCTCGAGGGTGAGGCCGTCGATCTCCGCCCGGACGAGATCGGGGTAGCCTTCGAGCGACCCGCGGAGGCGCAGGAATTCGCTTTCCACGTTTCTCCCTCTCGGAAGGGCGCGGCGCCTTCACGGGCCCGATGTGCCCCGCCGCGCGCCCCATCATAGTTCCCCAGGCTCTCCCTCGGAAGAGCGGGCCCGCGAATCCTCAAAGAGCGGATCGGGAGGCGGCCACGCCCCTTGGCCCGTTTGACTCCCGGGTGTGCAAGTGCCATCATCCCCCATCTCCTACGAGCGTTTCCACCCGCACCCGCGGACCCTCGAGGGCGATTCCCGTGGGCATGACCCTTGCCGAAAAAATCTTGGCGCGGGCCTCGGGCCTTCCCGCGGTCAGGCCCGGTGAGATCGTCTACCCCGAGGCCGACCTCGCCACCATCCACGACCTCTACGTGGTGGAGGCCGACAGGGACCTCCTCTCGCTCGGCGTCGAGAAGCCCTGGGATCCGGCGCGGGTGCTCGTGTGCTTCGACCACGACGTCATCCCCCAGAGCGTGGCCGTGGCCAACCGCGCGCGGGCGATCCGAGAGATCGTCCGGCGCTGGGGGGTGACGCGCTTCTTCGAAGCGGGCCGGGGCCAAGGGCACGTGTTCCCGATGGAAATCGGGCTCGTGCGGCCGGGGATGTGCGTCCTCGCCTACGACCCCCACGTGACGAACTACGGCGCCCTCGGCTGCCTGGGGCTCGCCCTCGCCTTCGAGTTCCCCGCCGTCCTGGCGACCGGGAGCCATTGGTTCCGGGTGCCCCGCACCCTCCGCATCGAGCTCGGGGGGAGGCTCGCGCCGGGCGTGACCATCCGCGACGCGGCGGCCGTCATCATCCGGGAGGTCGGACCCGACGGGGCCGACTACCGGGTTTTCGAGTTCGCCGGCCCCGCCCTGGACCATCTGAGCGTGGACGCGCGGGTGAAGCTCTGCAACCTGCCGGTCGAGGTCGGGGCGAAGAGCGCCATCGTGGAGGCGGACGGGCGCGTGGAGGAGTGGATGCGGGAGCGGGGCATCGGCCCCTTCGAGCCGGCCGCGAGCGACCCCGGCGCCGCCTTCGAGAGGATCCTCCGCTTCGACCTCTCGGCGGTCGAGCCGGTGGTCGCCCTCCCTCCCACGCCCGACAACGTGGTCCCCCTGCGCGAGGCCCTCGGCCTTCCGGTCCAGGCCGCCTACGTGGGCTCATGCGCGGCGGACCAGTACGAGGACATGGCCGAGGCGGCCGCCGTCCTGCGGGGAAGGCGGGTGGCGCCGGGGGTGCGGATGATCATCACCCCCGGCAGCCAGGAAGTGCTGGACCGTTGCATCCGGGACGGCCTGATGGCCGTTTTCGCGGCGGCGGGCGCCCTCGTCGGCCCGCCCGGCTGCGGGCCCTGCGCGATCGGCCGGGGCGGGCCGCTCGCGGACGAGGAGACCTGCATCGCCACCGTCACGCGCAACGACGTGGGGCGCATGGGGAGCCGGAAGGCCCGGATCTACCTGGCGAGCGGGGCCACCGTGGCCGCCTCGGCCGTGACGGGGCGCATCACCGATCCGCGCGAGTTCGTGGGCTAGGGGCGAGAGGATGAACTGGATCCTGCAAGGCCGGTGCTGGAAATTCGGGGACAACCTGTCCCTGGACGACGACATCCTCGAGTTCGCCAAGGTGTTCGTGCAGGGGGTGCGCGTCTCGGACCCCGCGCAGCTCAAGCGGCACGTCTTCACCAATCTCATCCCCGACTTCCCCGAGCGGGCGAAGCCGGGCGACATCGTGGTGGCGGGCAAGCGCTTCGGCCAGGGAAACCCGCACATCTACGGCCTCCTGGGGATGCGGGGGCTGGGGCTGGGCCTGGTGGCGGAGAGCGTGCCCCGCTTCACCTACCGGATGCTGGTCGCGGCGGGCCTGCCGTCCCTCCCCTTCTGTCCGGAGATCACGAAGAGGGTGGAGGACGGGGACCAGCTCCGGGTGGATTTCGCCGCCGGAAGGATCGAAGACCTCAGCCGCGGCCTGTCGGTCGAGGCCGAGCCCCTCCCCGCGGCCCTCCTGGAAATCATCGCGCTCGGGGGGAGCACCCAGGCCCTGCGGAAGCGCCTGACGGAGGAACGCCGCCCGCCCGGGGGGGAGATGGCCCCCGCCCCGCGGGAGCCATCGCGGGCCTGAACCGGCCGGCCCGGCGCCTCACCATGAGGGAGCAGAGCGGATGCAACTATCCATCGGCGGAATGACGGAACGCGCGGCCCCGCGGCGGCGGCTGGGGCCCCTTCTCGTCGTCGCGCCCCTTTTCGCGGTTCTCTTCTTCCTCATCCCCTACCCGATCGGCATTCTGCTCCTGGGCTCCGTCTCGCGGGTCGAGCCCACCCGGATCGGCGAGGCGCTCCGCCACCTGGACTTCTCCTACTACGCCGAAATGTACAGCAGCCCCGCCCTCTATCAGGCCACCCTCAACAGCGTCATCGGCTGCGTCGGGGGGGCGCTCCTGGCCATGCTGACCGGCCTTTTCTTCGCGTGGGTGGTCGCCCGGACCGACATCAAGGGCAAGGGAGCGATCGAGATCATCGCCATCATGCCGCTGTTCATCTCGCCCCTCATCGCCTCGATGGCGTGGAGCATCCTGGCCAGCGACCGGGCCGGCATCCTGAACATCTTCTTCAAGGACCTGGGCTGGGACTTCCGCCTCAACATCTACTCCTTCACCGGCATCTGGTTCGTCCTCGGGGTCTATTACGCCCCCTACGCCTACCTGTTCCTGACCCCCGCCCTGCGGCGGATGGACCCCGTGCTCGAAGAGGCGTCCACCATCAGCGGGGCCAGCACCTGGCAGACGGTCCGGCGCGTGACCTTCCCCCTCATCATCCATCCCATCCTGTCGGCGGCCCTCCTGGTTTTCGTGATCACGCTGGGCCTCTTCGCCGTCCCAGCGACGCTGGCGGTGCCCGTGAACCTGCACTTCCTCACCACCTATCTGTTCAACCTCGTGACGGGGAATCCCCCGGCGTACGAGAAGGCGGCGACCGTGAGCGTCCTCCTCATCGCCCTCACCTTCCTCGGCGTCTTCCTCCAGCGGCAGATCATCGGCAAGCGGAGCTTCGTCACCGTCACGGGCAAGAGCACCCAGCCCCGCCTCCTCAAGCTCCGCCGGTGGCGGCCGGTGGTCCTCGCGCTGGTGCTCCTCTACCTCTGCCTCACGGTGGTGCTCCCCTACCTGGCCCTGGTCCTCGTGAGCGTGCGCAGGTTCATGTTCTTCACGAGCGTCGCCTCGATCTTCGACGCGAACATGCTCACGACGCAGCACTTCCAGTTCGTGTGGTCCCACGCCCAGGCGATCCGGTCCATCGGCAACAGCCTCTACATGGGCGCCGCCGCCGCCCTCGCCGGGTCGCTCCTCTGCTTCCTCACCTCCTACTGCATCCACCGCACGGAGCTGCCGGGGAGGAAGAGCCTGGACTACCTGACCATGATCCCCATCGCCGTGCCCGGCCTGGTGATCGGGGTGGCCTATCTCTGGGCGTGGATCTCCTTCCCGGTCCCGATCTACGGGACCATCTGGGTCCTCGCCCTGGCCTATGTGGCGCGGTTCGTCCCGGACGGCGTGCGGGCGGCGGGCGTCAACCTGCTCCAGGTCCACAAGGAGCTCGAGGAGAGCAGCCGCATCCACGGGGGCTCCTTCTGGCAGACCCTGTGGCGGGTGATGGTGCCCCTGGCCCGGCCGGGCCTCCTCTCGAGCATGCTGCTCCTCTTCATCCTCTCGGTGCGGGAGCTGGGCTCCTCCATCTTCCTTTACACGACCGAGAGCATCGTGCTATCCGTGCAGATCTACAACCAGTGGGAGTCCGGGGAACTGGGCGCCACGGCGGTTCTGAGCCTTGTGCAGACGCTCCTCCTCGTCGGCGTGGTGGTCCTGGCGAGGAAGTACGTGATGCGGGCGGAGGCGGCCTAGCCCGTGGGGGGCCGCGGCCGCACCGGCCTAGTCAGAGGAGGCTTCGACATGAAAGGTGCCGTCAGATGCATCGCGTTCGCTGCGGTTGTCCTCGCATGGGCGGCCGGCGCCGCGTTCGCCGCCTCCCTCACCGAGGAGCTGGGCGGCGAGGCGCTCATCCGGGAGGCGAAGAAAGAGGGGAAGGTCGTGGTCTACACCGCGAACATCCTCTCCCTCGCCAAGACGATGCAGACCGCCTTCAACAAGCGCTTCCCCGAGATCAAGGCCGAGGTCGTGCGCCTGGGGGGCGGCGCCCTGCACCGGAAGATCCTGACCGAGCACTCGGCAGGGAAGCTCCTCGCCGACGTGATCGAGATGTCCGACCGCGGGCTCATCCGCCGGGAGATGGCGGCCGGCGTCATCGGCAAGCACACCATCCCGACCGACGGCAAGTACCCGGCCGACACCAAGATCCCCGGGATGGTGTACCCCGGCTACACCTACCTCTACCTCATCGCCTACAACCCGGCGATCGTGAAGAACCCGCCCAAGAGCTGGATGGACCTGGTCGACCCGCGCTTCAGGGGGCAGCTGGGCCTCGTCCCCGCCGAGCTCGGGGGGACGCCCTGGATGACCGCCCTCTTCCAGTACCAGGTGCTCGGGAACAACTCCGACAGCTACTGGCGCAAGCTCGCGGCCCAGAAGCCGCGCTTCTTCACGAGCGGCGCGGGGATCGGGAAAAACCTCATCAGCGGCGAAACCCCCGCCGCGGTGGCCCTGGACGTGGTCTCCGTAAGCGACATCAAGAAGGGCGCGCCGGTCAAGTTCGTCTATCCCCCGGAGGGGGTGGTCATGATCATCTTCAACTTTTCGGTGACCACCGTGGCCAAGAACCCGAACGCCGCCAAGCTCTGGATGAACTGGACCCACTCGCGCGAGGGGCAGGAGGTGTGGACGAAGCAGGTCGGCGGCCTCTCGCCCCGCACCGACATCGCTCCCCCCGAGGCCGCTCCCAAGACAGTCAAGGTGTGGCAGGCCACGGAGGAGGACTTCGTCAAGCTGCGGGATTCCTACACCAAGCGCTGGAACGCGATCTTCGGCTACAAGCCCTAACCCCCAACCCGGGCGGCGCGGCCGCCCGCACGGCAGGAAGCGATGGAACTCGTTGTCGAAGGGCTCAGGAAGCGCTTCGGGGAGAATATCCTCGCCGTGGACGGGGTGAGCTTTCGGGTCGCCCCGGGGGAGTTCCTGGTCCTCCTGGGCCCGAGCGGCTGCGGGAAGACGACGACGCTGCGCTGCGTGGCGGGCTTCGAGGAACCCGAGGGCGGCCGCATCCTGATCAACGGCGTCCCGGTGACCGACCCCGGCCGGGGCGTCCTCGTCCCGCCCGAGCGCCGCAACCTGGGGATGGTCTTCCAGTCCTACGCCATCTGGCCCCACATGACGGTATTCGAAAACGTGGCCTACGGCCTCGCCGTGAAGAGGAGGCCCAGGGAGGAGATCCGCCAGAAGGTGAGGGAGAAGCTGGCCCTCGTCGGGCTCCAAGGGATGGACGACCGCCCGGCGACCAACCTGAGCGGGGGCCAGATGCAGCGGGTGGCCCTGGCGCGCAGCCTGACGACCGAGCCGGGCATCCTCCTCCTGGACGAGCCCCTCTCCAACCTCGACGCCAAGCTCCGCTCCACCCTCCGCTTCGAGCTCAAGGAGATCCAGCGCAAGACCGGCGTCACGGCCCTCTACGTGACGCACGACCAAGCCGAGGCCGTCGTGCTGGGCGACCGCATCGCGGTCATGAACCACGGCCGCATCATGCAGCTCGCCGATCCCTCCGCCATCTACAACTGCCCCGTCAACCGCTTCGTCGCGGAGTTCACCGGGGCCACGAACTTCCTGCGGGGGAGGCTCGACCGCCTGGAGGGGGGGGAAGCGGTGGTCCGGCTGGCCGGGGGCCTCGAGGTGCGCTGCGCCGCCCCGGCGGCGGCCGCGCCGGGCGGGGAGGTGGAATTGAGCCTGCGGCCCGAGAACCTCTTCGTGGAGCCGGCGGGGGGGCCGGATGGGGGGCGCCCCAACCTCTGGCCGGCCCAGGTGGCGAAGGTGGACTTCCTGGGCACCCACAGCCTCTACCAGGTCAAGGTGGGGGAGGAGACCCTGACGGTGGTCGAGATGGGCTCCTGGTGCAGGCACCGCGCGGGCGCCTCCGTCCGCCTGCACGCCCCTTCCGAGCGGGTGAGCCTGCTCCAGGAAGCCTGAGCCGCCCATGGCGGGGGCGCCCGCCCAGGGGGGCGAAGGCGGCCTCCCCCGGGCCGCCGGGCTCCCCGTCTGCTATGCTTCCCGCCTGGGGAAGCCGCGCACGATAGGGGGACCCCCCGTGGCGATGACGCTCACCGAGAAGATCCTGGCCGCCCACGCCGGCCGGAGCCAGGTGCGCCCGAAGGAGATGATCTCGGTCCGCGTGGACCAGAGCTTCACGGACGACCTGGGCGGCCCCATCACCTTCCACGTCCTCGAGTCCCACAAGGTCGAGAAAGTCTTCGACCCCGAGCGCTTCTTCGTCTCGGCCATGGTGAACACCCCCAGCAAGGACATCTCCGCCGCCAACACCGTCATGAAGATGCGCGGGTTCTGCCGCCGCATGGGGATCGAGCGCTTCTTCGAGGGCGGCAACGCCGGCATCCACAACGCCCTGGCCATCGAGCAGGGCCTGGTCCTCCCGGGGGAGATCCTGGTGGGGGGCAACTCCCACGCCTGCACGGGCGGCGGGGTGGGCGCCTTCGCCACGGGGATGGGGAGCACGGACATCGCCGCCATCCTCATCACGGGCCGCACCTGGCTCCGGGTGCCCGAGACCATCCGCTACGTCTACAACGGCGAGCTGCCCCGGTGGGTGACGGGGAAGGACCTCATCCTCGCCACCATCGGGAAGTTCGGGGTGGACGGGGCCCAGGGGAAGGCCATGGAGTTCGCGGGGGAGGCCATCTCCGCCCTCCCGGTGGAGGAGCGCTTCGCCCTCCCCAACATGGCCGTCGAGGCCGGGGCGACCAACGGGATCATCGAGCCCGACGAGAAGACGCTGGCCTACGTCGGGCCCCGGGCCCGGCGGCCCTTCACCCCCGTCTACGGCGACCCCGGCGCCGGCTACGCCGCGGCGCACGAGGTCGACGTGAGCCGTCTCGAACCGATGGTGGCCTTCCCCCACCTCCCCAGCAACACGAGGCCCCTCTCCGAGGTGAGGGAGGTCCGGGTGGACCAGGTCTACATCGGCTCCTGCACCAACGGCTGGATCGCGGACATGCGCGCGGCCGCCCGCATCCTCAAGGGCCGGAAGGTGGCCGAAGGGGTCCGGCTCATCGTCATCCCGAGCACGACCGGGGTCTACCGCCAGTGCCTCCGGGAGGGGATCGCCGAGACGGTGCTCGACGCGGGCGGCATATTCAGCACCCCCACCTGCGGGCCGTGCATCGGGGCGCACATGGGGGTCCTCGGGGACGGCATGCGCTCCGTCTCCACCTCGAACCGCAACTTCGTCGGGCGGCAGGGCTCCACCCGGGCCGAGGTCTACCTCGTCAACCCCCACATCGCCGCCGCCACCGCCGTCCTGGGGCGGATCGGCTCCCCGGACGAGCTGTGAGGAGATGAGCGCCGTGGCCGGCGTCCTGGAGGGGAGCGCCTGGACGCTGGGCGACCACGTGGACACCGACGTGATCATCCCGGCCAGGCACCTCCTCACCTTCGACCCGGAGAAGCTCGCGCCCCACTGCTTTGAGGGGGTGGATCCCACCCTCGCCTCCCAAATCCGGCCCGGGGACATCGTCGTGGCCGGGCACAACTTCGGCTGCGGCAGTTCCCGCGAGCACGCCCCCATCGCCATCCAGGCGCTGGGCGTGAGCTGCGTCATCGCCCGCTCCTTCGGCCAGATCTTCTACCGCAACGCCTTCAACCTGGGGCTCCCCCTCCTGGAGGCGGACCTGCCCCCGGGCGCGGTGCGGGCGGGCGACCGGCTCTCGGTCGACCTGGCCACGGGCCGGATCGAGAACCGGACGACGGGCGCCGCCTTCGACGCCGCCCCGATCCCCGACTTCATGCGGGAGCTGATCGCCGCCGGGGGGCTCATCCCCTTCGTCTTGGGCCGGCGCGCCTAGGGGCCGCGCCCCCGGACCGGCGGGCGCCAAGGGAGATTCGCCGTGGAGCCCTTGCTCACGACCGTCGTGGGGAGCTACCCCCAGCCCGGCTGGCTGGTGGACCGGGAGAACCTGCTGGGCCGCCTGCCCCCCCGTGTGCGGGCCCGCGAGATCTGGCGGGTGGACCCGGCGCACCTCGAGGAGGCCCAGGACGACGCCACCCTCCTCGCCATCCGCGACATGGAGCGGGCCGGGATCGACATCATCACCGACGGCGAGATGCGCCGGGAGAGCTACTCCAACCACTTCGCCACGGCGCTGGAGGGGATGGACACCGGCAACCCCGGCTACGCCCTCGACCGGACGGGCCATCCCAACCCCGTGCCCCGCGTGGCCGGCCCCATCCGCTGGACCCGCCCGGTCCTGAAGCGGGACATCGAGTTCCTGCGCCGGAACACGGACCGGAGGGTCAAGATCACCCTCCCCGGCCCGTTCACGATGGCCCAGCAGGCCCAGAACGGCCACTACGCGGACGACCGGGGCCTCGCCCTCGCCCTGGCCGGCGCCGTCAACCAGGAGGTCAAGGCGCTCGAAGCAGCGGGGGCGGACGTCATCCAGCTCGACGAGCCCTACCTCCAGGCCAGGCACGAGAGCGCGAAAAAATACGCCCTCGAGGCGATCGGCCGCGCGCTCGATGGCGTCCGCGCCGCGACGGCCCTCCACACCTGCTTCGGCTACGCCCACGTCGTCAAGAACCGCCTCACGGGCTACCCCTTCCTCGCCGACCTGAACGCCTGCGCCGCCCAGCAGATATCGATCGAGGCCGCGCAGCCGGGCCTCGACCTCTCCATCCTGGAGAAGCTCCCCGGCAAGACGATCATCCTGGGCGTGGTGAGCCTCGGGGACCCGAAGGCCGAGTCGCCCGAGACGGTGGCGGGCCGGATCCGGGACGCTCTCCGGCACGTGCCGCCGGAGCGGCTCGTCCTCGCCCCCGACTGCGGGATGAAGTACCTCCCCCGCGGGTTGGCCTTCGAGAAGCTCCGGGCGCTCGCCGAAGGGGCCCGCATCGTGCGCCGGGAGGTCTCCTGAATCCCGGGATGGGGCGCCCCCCCGGGGCGCCTCAGTACGTCAGCCGGGAGAAACCCTCGAAGAAGTGGGCCAGGAACTTCTCCGACTGGAGCAGCCCCGCCACCTGGGCGTATTCGTTGGCCGCGTGCTTCCGCATGGCGTTGCAGGGGAGCCCCCCCACCCAGGGGACGCCGAGCTCCTCGGTCCAGAGCGCGACGGGCATCCCCGCCGGGTGGACGGGCCACACCTCGGGGTCCGCCCCCATTTCCCTATGGGCCTGGAGAAAGCACGCGATGAGAGGGTGATCCGGCGGGGTGGAGCCCCCGGCGTAGTGGTTGTTCACGACGAACTCGATGTCCCCGAATCCCCCCTCGGCGAGAATCCTCCGCACGTTCGCGATGCGCTCGCCGGGGTCCTCCCCCGGCAGGAAGCGCATGTTCACCACGGCCTGGGCCTCGGAGGGGATGCTCACCTTGACGGACTTCCCCTCCCCGATGAAGCCCGCCTGGAGGCCGATCAGGGTGAACTCGGCACGGAAGAGGTGCGCGCGAACCGCCGCGTGGAAATCGCCCTGCCGGAAGCGTTCGACCCCCAGGCTCCGCATCAGGCGCTCGGGGTCCATGCGCTCGGAGAGCTGGCGGCACAGCCTCTCCTGGACGGGGCTCGGCACCCAGCCCTCCCCTCGCTCGTAAATCTCCTCCAGCCGCTTCTCCAGATGCGCGACCGCCTCGACGAGCCGGTCGGCCGGGTTGCCGATCCAGTTGCTGTTGAGCGCATGGATCTCGTTGCCGATGGGGCCGCCCCAGCCGCCCGGACGGCAGAAGAACCGCCCCATGAGGTTGCCCTTGAGCCCGAGCGGCACGATGGGGGTGCCGTCCGTCTGGGCCATGGGGCAGAGCCAGTAGGCGGCGTTCGCCTTCTTCATTTTCTGCTTGTAGCGGGGGAAGAACTCCTTGATGCCGCCGCTGCCGAGCTCGGAGGCTTCGTGGACGAACATGAGGTTGAGCGGCAGCTTCTGCCCGGCCGCGCGCGCGGCGTACACGGTGTTCATGACGCAGGCGATGCCGGTTTTCATGTCCTCCGCCCCCCGGCCCACCACGCAGGGGCCGAGGCCCGGCAGGTCGTGGATCTGGGGCTCGAAGGGAGGATTGAGCCAGTTCGGCTCCTCGGCGGGGGTGACGTCATAGAGGCCGTGGCAGAGCAGGGTGCGCGGCGCTCCCTCGTCAATGAGGCCGAAGACGACCGGGAACTCCGACGTCTCGACCACCTCCGCCTGCCCGCCCGCCTCGCGGATCTCCTCCGCCAGCATCCCGGACATCTCCTGATTGCCCCAGTCCAGCGCCGAAACGCTCGGCTGCCGGATGTGGTCCAGAAGGCGGCCAACGTGGGAAGGCTCGAAATCCCGCTCGATTTGCGCGACGACCCGGTTTACGTCCATTCGCCTCGCTCCCTCTATGCCAGAGGCACGCAGCTTATGGGATCATCAAGCCCAGGAGCGGACCGTGCTGCTGGGCGCCGTAGACGTCCCGGTCGCCGGGCGCCCCCGAGGTCGGCCCCGTCCGCGGGATGGTGATCTTGATGGCGTTGGCGGCGTCAAAGTGGACGATCTTCACGTCCTCGGCCGCGACGCCGTAGAGCTCCCCCACGGCGCCGGGGCTCAGGGCCTCGCTCCCCGACACGCGGCGGTAGGTGGCCTCGTCGGCGAAGAGCAGATCCAGGGTGATGTAGAGGGGGCCCGCGTTCTTGCTCCGCAGCACCTCGGCGAGGTCGTACAGGCGCTCCATCGCTCCCCTCAGCCGACCCGGGTGAACTCCACCTCGAACGGGGCGCCCGCGTCCGCGAGCTCGATCAGGTGGTAGATGTGGAACTCGTAGACGGGGCCGCCCGGGAAATCGGAGGGCGAGAAGGGGAACGCGAGGTTGCCCGCGGTGGCCTTCCGCGTCTCGAAGCCGCAGTGCAGGAAGGTGCTCCGCGCCAGGGAGAGGACGGCGTTCGCGGTCACCTGGTCCCGCGCGATGGCCTCCACGACCACGCCCACTTCGTGGGCGACCTTGCGCCCGTCCGGGCCTGGCCGGCCGAGCACCCCGTCGCGCCCGTAATAGATGAACCGCAGCTCGTACTCCTCCGGCTTCAAGCTCCCGCCCACCATGCCGGCGACAGTGTCCTTCACCCGGGCCTCGACCTCGTCGAGGTTCCGGAGAAGGTTCGGGTCGCTCATCCCCGCGACGGTGATGGTGCGGTACCCCCGCAGGCGGACCCCCTCGAGCTTGATGGTCGGCTTGGACGCCGCGGCGAACCGGCTGCCGCGCACCCGGACCCGCCGCGCGTCCACCTGCTCGAAGCGGGACTCCTGGAGGTCGACCACGCCCTCGGGCTCGTAGAAGAGGTAGGGATCGGGCTGCTCGTACATCATGTGGGCCGCGACGGAGTTCGGAGTGAGCCGCTTGCCCATGTTCATGGGCTCGAGCTCGAAGTGGTCCTTCCGCAGGGTGCCGAGAATGCAGTCGTTCGCCCCGATGGGCAGGGCGCACTGCGCCCCGCACTCGATGATCTTCGACATGTGGAAGGCGAGCCCCAGGTCGAAGCCGTTCATGGCCGCGAAAGAGGTGTAGATCGCCGTGTCGCAGGAGCGGCCGGCCAGGATGACCTCCGCCCCGCCCTCCAGGGCGCGGATGAAGGGGCCGATCCCCATCTGGCCCACGATGCGCACGCTCTCGTCCACGGCCTCCTCGGTGAGGGGGGGCAGCTTCCCGAGGGAGCGGGTCCGGCCCTCGCGGACGGCCCGCTTGACGAACTCCTTCTCCATCTCGGCGCGGATGACGGCGAGCTTGAACTTGTGGCCGTCCCGCTTGGCGAGCAGGTGCATCACGTCGAGCACGGCGTCCACGTGGGGGTTGCCGCCCGCCGTCCCGGCCGAGCCGATGATGTAGGGGATTCCCTTCCGGCGGGCCGCCGCGAGGGAGTGGCCCAGGTCGCGGAGGATCTGCTCGCGCTTGGTGAGCTGGTCCCCGCTGCCCAGGTAATAGGGGCCGGCGTCGGTCGAGCCGTTGTCCGCCCCCATGTAGTGCGGATTGCGCGCGATTCCGTTTTCAAGGGATGATACGGGGAACCCGTAGCCCAGGTTCCCGCACACCGAGAGCACCCGCAACTCGTCCACTGAGACGATCTCCACGAGGGTGGGAATCCAAGCGAATGCGCAACGATACCGGATTTCGGGCGTCCTGAAAAGCGCAAGGGAGGGCCAAATGAACGCGCACGCCGAGTATTTCTCCAGCGTGGCCACCGCCACCTTGGCCGACGCCGCCACGGCGCTGGGCCTGAACCTCGTCATGGAGGGGCCCCGGCCCGCGGTTCCGGAGGCCTACCCGCGCTTCGCGGGCCCGGCGGCCACCATGGTCTTCGCGCCCGTCCGCGATCCCCGCCGGCGGGCTCCTTACAGCCTCTACGACGTGGTGGACGCCGTCCCGGCGGGGGCGGTCATGGTGGTGGACGCGGCGGGCTCCCCGCTCGCCGCCTGGGGGGGCGGAGCGAGCGGGGTGTGCGCCCGCCGGGGGGCCGCGGGATGCGTCATCGACGGGGCGACGCGGGACGTGGACGAAATCCGCCGGCTGGGGTTCCCGGTGTTCTGCAGGTCGGTGTGGAGCGCGGCCTTCCCGAGGCGCCTGGAGGTGGTGTCCAAGGACGAGCCCGTCACCTGCTGCGGAGTGCGGGTCGCGCCGGGGGACATCGTCGCCGCCGACATCGACGGGGTCGCCGTCGTCCCCCTGAGCCTGGCGGAGGAGATGAAAAGCCAGGTCGAGCGGATCCGCGCCATCGAGAAGGAGGTGAAGGAACGCGCGGCGAGGGGAGAGGCGATGGCCGGCCTGTTCCCCCTGCTCGCGAGGAAGTTCACGACGGATTGAGGGAGGGGGGCTCCGCGATCTCAGCCCGCCAGCCCAGCTCCTCCTCGCACCAGCGGGCCGCCGCCAGGAGGCCCTCCTCGCCGAACCGCCGCGCGCCCAGCTGGATGGCGAAGGGGAGGCCCTCTCCCCCCCGCCCCAAGGGGAGGGTCACGGCGGGCTGCCCCGAGAACGTGAGGGCCTCGCAGAAGGCGGGGTTCCCCGTCGAGGCCTCCCAGGGGGGAGGCAGCTCGTCGAAGGTGGGGAGAACAACCAGCTCGTAGCGATCGTGAAGCCTGTCCATCGCCCGGATGAAGCGCGACCTCAGGCGCAGGGCATTCACATAATGAACGGCGGGCACCATGAGTCCCGAGGCCACGGTCTTCCGGGTCGAGGGGGGGTAGGCGTCCATGTTCGCGAGAAACATCTCCCCGTGGTAGCAGGCGGCGTCGACGGCGCGGACGATGGCGTGGGCGGCATGAATGGCGTCCTGGGCCAAGGGGAGTCTCCCCTCCTCCACCTCCACTCCCCTCCCCCGGAGCGCGGAAACCGCCGCCAGGGTCCGGTCGGCCACCTCCGGGCCCGCCAGAGGCAGGAAGTCCTCCCTCAAGAACAGCGCCCGCCCCGGCCGCCGGGGCGCGGAGAGGGCGGCGAAGCCGGGCACCGCGGCGTCCGGCGCCCCGTCGTCACCCGCCGCGGGCCCGGACATCACCATGAGGAGGAGGCCCAGGTCCTCCGCCGAGCGCGCGATGAGACCCACGTGGTCGAACGTCCACGACACTTTCACGATCCCCGTGCGGGGGATCCGCCCGTAGGTGGGCTTCAGGGCACAGGCTCCGCAGAAGGCCGCCGGGCGGAGGGTGGAGCCCGTGGTCTGGGTCCCCAGGGCGGCGGGCACCATCCCCGCGGCCACCGCCGCCGCCGAGCCGCTGCTCGAGCCTCCCGGGCTCCGGGAGAGATCCCAAGGATTCCGGGTAACGGAGGGATCGGAGTTGGCGAAGGGGGTGGTCACCGTCTTCCCGAGGGCGACCGCCCCCGCCGACCGGAGGCGGGCGATGCAGGCGGCGTCGGCCCCGGGAACATGGCCGCGGTAAAGCGGGGTTCCCGCCTCGCGCCGGAGGCCCTTGATGTCAAAGATGTCCTTGGCGCCGTATGGCGCCCCCCCGAGCGGGCCCGGCGGGCGGCCTTCCGCCCGGGCCCGGTCCGCCGCCCGGGCCGCCTCCAGGGCGCCCTCCCGGTCCACCTGCGCCCAGGCCCTCACGCGCCCTTCGCACCGGTCGATCCGGGACAAGAGGGATTGCGCCCACTCCACCGCCGAGAGGGCGCCCCCGGCCATGCGGCCGAGTCCCTCGCGCAGGGTGAATCTCCAAGGCTCGGTCACAGGCGCCCTTCATCCCGGGGAAAATCCGGACCGGCGCCCATCCGCTCCCCCTACCTCTTGAGCAGGGTGACGGTGGCGACGGCCGCCTCGTCCTCGACGATGCCCCCCGTATTCTCGACCAGCCCCACCTTGGGATCGGCCACCTGCCGGGGGCCGGCCTCCCCCCGGAGCTGCCAAACGATCTCGGCCACCTGGGCCAGCCCGGTCGCCGCGACCGGATGACCCCGCGCCGCCAAGCCGCCGCTCGTGTTGACCGGGATGTCCCCGGTGATCCGGGTCCGCCCCGCCTCGATGAGAGCCGCCCCCTCTCCCTTCCCGCACAAGCCCAGGTCCTCGTAATGGTAAAGCTCGGAGGGGGCCACGGCGTCGTGAACCTCGGCCACGTCGACGTCTTCCGGCCCCAGGCCGGCCCGCTCGTACGCCTCCTTCGCGGCCAAGGTGGTGATGCTGGGCCTCGGGGCCCCCCCCGCGTCCGCGAACCTCCCCGACTGGAGGCCGATGGCCGCGATCTCGACCAGCGGCCGGGAGGTGTACCTTCCCGCCCGCTCCCGGCTGCACAGGACGGCCGCCGCCGCCCCGTCGCTCATCGGCGCGCACATGTAGAGCGTCAGCGGGTCCGCGACGAGGCGCGAGCCCAGGACCTGCTCCGCCGTGAGCGGCTTGCGGTACTGGGCGTTGGGGTTGAGGGATCCGTTGAAGCTGTTCTTCTCCACCACCTTGGCGAAGTGCTCCTTGCGCCAGCCGTAGTCGGCCATGTACTTCCGCAATTCCATGGCGTACCAGCCGATGAACTGGAATCCCATGTCCATCAGCCTCACGTCCGCGTCGGCCATGAGGATCCGGATTGAATCCTCCGTCCTCGGCAGGAAGAGCTTCTCGACGCCGAGGACGAGAATGACATCGTGCACGCCCAGGGCGGCCTCCATCCAGCCGCAGCGGAGCGCCGTCGTCCCGCTGGCGCAGGCGTTCTCGACGTTGACGATGGGTATGCCGGAGAAACCCGCGTCCCGCAGGATGACCTGGCCCCGGACTCCCTCCTGCCCCGTCACCAGGCCGCCCAGCGAATTCGCCACGTAGGCCGCCTCGATTTCCTTCGGGGGGACGCCGGAGTCCTCGACCGCGTTCCACACCGCGACCCGGGCCAGGTCCTCCAGGCTCTTCTCCAGGAACTTGCCGAAGGGGTGCATCCCCACGCCGATGACGGCGACATCCCTCATCGCGGGCCCGCTCCCCTCTCCGCCGCGGCGACCGGGCGGAACTTGTAGCCCCGCACCTCGTTCCCCTGCCCATCCTCGCGTATCTTCTCGATGACCAGCTCCACCTCCGCTCCGATCGCGAGGGCGCCTTCCGAAGGCTCGCACCCCGTGATCAGCGAAAAAACCCTCCCTCCGGCCGGCATACGCACGTACGCCACGACATAGGGCGCCTCGAACCCCGGAGCGGGGACGCGGAGCACCGAGAAGGTGTCCACCGCCCCCCTCGATCCCAGCGAGACCTCCTGCATGCTCTCCTTGTTGATGCAGGCGGGGCAAGCGGCCCTCGGGGGAAAGGCGGTGTATCCGCACAGCCGGCACCTGCTGCCGACGAGATAAGGCCGCCCGCCGGCCGGGTCGAAGCGGTAGCACTCCGCCTCCTGATAGACGACATCCTTGGCCGCCATGCTATATCTTTCTCGCCCGCCCGGCCCAGTAGGGGTCGCGGAGATCCTTCTTGGAAATCTTGCTGGCCGCCGTCCTCGGCAGCTCGCCGAGGAAATCCACGCTCTTCGGCTTCTTGTAGCTGGACAGCCTCTCCTTGCAGAACTGGATGATCTCCTCCCCGGTGGCGCGCATGCCCGGCTTCAGCGCCACGAAGGCCTTCACCGATTCCCCCCACTCCTCGTCCGGCACCCCGACGACGGCCGCCTCGGCGACCGCGGGGTGGCCATTCAGCACATCCTCGACCTCGCGCGCATAGATGTTCTCGCCGCCGCTGATGATCACATCCTTCTTCCTGTCGACCAGGTAGAGGTAGCCCTCCTCGTCCATCCAGCCGACGTCGCCGGTGTGAACCCACCCATCCCGCACTGTTTCGGCGGTGGCCTGCGGGTTGTTCCAGTACCCCGCCGTGCAGACCTTGCCCCGGGTTATGACTTCGCCCTTCCCGCCGCGGGTCACCTCCCGGTCCCCCTCGTCCACCACCCTCACCTCCTGGGTCATATAGGGCCTCCCGCAGGAGGTCAGCCTCCCGGGGTTCTCGGCCAGGGCGTGGGCGTGGTCCTCGGGCGTGAGGCAGGTGATCGTCATCATCGCCTCGGCCTGGCCGTAGCCCTGCGCCAGCTTCATGCCGAAAACGCCCAGCGCCTCCCGCAGCTTGTCGGCCGGCATGGGGGACGCCCCGTAGGTCAGCAGGCGAAGGCTCCCGAGGTCGTATTTCCCGAGGCCGGGGTGATCGATCAGGCGGATGAGGGTGACGGGATAGCCGGGGATCACCGTCACCCTTTCCCGCTCGATCGTGCCCAGCGCCTCGGCCGGGTCGAAACCCACCGGGATGAGGAGCTTCCCGCCCATTATGAAGGTCACCATGCTGTAGTAGCCGCTGGCGTGGGCCAAGGAGCCCGGCGACAAGACGACGTCCGACTGCCTGATGGGGACGAACTCTGCCTGGATGTTCCTCAGCGCGTTCATCACGATGTCATGGGTCACCATGACACCCTTGGGAGCCCCCGTGGTCCCCCCCGTATAAAAGAGCTGCGCCAGGTCCCCCTCATTCACCCGAACGCCGGGGGGGGACGGCTTCCCCCCCCGGACGAACTCGCCGTACCCCCGCATTCCCTCCGGCGGCTCCCCGACGCAGACCCAACCCTCGACGGCGGGCATCTCGGGGATCCGCGAAGAGAGGCCCTCCGCGATGCGGGGGCTGGTGATGACCACCCTCGCCCCCGAGTGGTTGATGATGTGAACGCCCTCCACCGCCGACAGCATCGAATTGACGCCGACGCTGATGAGGCCGCCCTTGAAAAGGCCGAAGAGGACTTCGAAGTACTCGACGGAATTGTCGGCGTAGAGGGCGACCCGATCCCCCTTCGCCAGGCCCAGGCCGGCCAGGGCGTTCGCGACCCGGTTCGCGTTCTCGTCGATTTGGGCGAACGTCCTCTCCTTCCCGGAGCACACGATCGCCGTCTTCCCCGAGTGCCAGCGGGCCGCCCGGCTCACCAGCGTCCCGACATCCATCCGCCCCTCTCCTTCCCCGCTTCCGCGCCGCCGCCCGGCGCGGGGGCCTTCCTTCCGAAGCTGCCGGCACGCCTCCAGGTCCCAAGGGCCTCGCCCCTCGGAAGGATGCTTCAAGGTTTCAGGCCTGATGACCTCGACGCTAGTCAAACCGGCACGGGCTGTCAAGTTTTGCCTTCCCCTCGCCTTGCCTCTCGGCATCCCTGTGCGGCGCCGTGGTCCGCTCCGCCGGGGAGGGCGCCGCCATGACGTGGCGCGGCCTCAGCCGGCCCGGGAAGCTCCTGGGGGTTCTTGAGGGGGTAAGGTGAGTTCCAGACGTTCAAGGTCGCACCCGAGGGCAGGACCGAAAAACAGCCAGGGCAGGCAGCGCCGCATCCATCAGGTTGCGCCGAACTCCTCCAGGATGGCCGCCATATACTTCGCTCCCTGAATCAGGTCCGCGACCTTGAGGTTCTCATTCGCGCTGTGCGTCCGCGCCGTGAGCTTGCCCACCCCGGTGCTGACGACCGGAATCTTCAGGTGGCGGATCACCGACCAGACGGGGGTGCTCCCCGTCCCGAAGGGGTTGACGGGGGGATCCTGGCCGTAGACCCGCCGGCAAGCCCTTTCGCAGGCCTTGACGATGTCGCTGTCGGGGTCGCTCTTGGAGGGGAAGGAGCCGTGGCCCATGTTGACCACCTCGATGTCCCCGAAGCCGTGCTTGTCCAGGTGGCGGCGGATGCAGGCCATGATCTTCTGGGGGTCCTGGTCCGCTACCAGGCGGCAGTCGACCTTGGCGGCGGCCTGGCCGGTGACGATGGTCTTCCGCCCCTTGCCCGTGTAGCCCCCCCAGATGCCGGCGATGTTGAGCGTGGGGCTCGTCAGGTGGCGCTCGGGCAGCTTCCCGTCCGGCAGGTCCAGCAGGAACCGCCGGATATCGAACTTCTCCCGCCGGTGCGCTCCGTCGTAGGGCGGCACCTTCGCCAGTATCTCCCGCTCTCTCGGCGTCAGAGGAGCCACATCGTCGAAGAACCCCTCGACGAGGATGTTCTCGTCGCGGTCCTTCATCGTCGAGAGCGCCCACACCAGCCGCCAGGCGGCGTTCTCGTAGATCGGGGCGTGGCTCGAGTGGAAGTCCACGTTCGCCGTCCGGCACCTCAGCTCGATGTAGAGTATCCCCTTGTTGCCCAGGGCGAGGACCGGGACGTGCTCGGAGGAGGAGTCCTCCCAGACGCAGCCGTCGGCGGCGAGGAGCTCCCGGTGGCCCTCGACGAAGGGCCCGATCACCGGGCTGCTCATCTCCTCGTTCCCCTCGATCATGTACTTCACCGTGCACGGAAGCTCCCCCCGCACCGCCAGGAAGGCCTCCAGCGCCGCCAGGCGGCTGATGATGTTCCCCTTGTTGTCCGTCGCCCCCCGCGCGAATACGTGCCCGTCCCGGAGGGTGGGCTCGAAGGGCGGGCTCACCCAATCCTCGACCGGATCCGGCGGCTGGACGTCGTAGTGATTGTAGAACAACAGCGTCCGGGGGCCCTTGCCCTTCAGCTCGCCATAGATGATGGGGTTGTGGGTCGTCTCGAAGCGTTGGGTCTTGAGGCCCGCCCGATCGAGACGCGCTTGGATCAGCCGCGCCATCTCCTCGATCCCCACGTGGGTCGTTGAGACGCTCGGCTGGCGGCACAGCTCGCACAGGTCCTCCACCGCCTTCTGCGAGTGCGCATCGATGTAGGCCGAAACCGCTTCCAGGCCCCGTTCCATTCGCATCCGATCCTCCGGCTTTCTCCCGAAGACGATTCTCCCTGGCGTCCCTTGCGCGCGGGAACGCTCCCCCGTCCGCAATGATCCAGGCCCTCGACGGGCGGTCCCGGCCGCGCGGTTCCGCCCAGGCCGCCGTCCCAAGGGCGCGCTAGGGCTTCAGCTTCTCCTGCAGCCAATCGTAGATGAACGCCGTGCCGAGGGTCATGTTGTCCCGCTGGCAGTGTTGGGCGCCGCCCTCCCTGGCGGTGAAGACCTTGAAAGTCTTGTCCTTCGAGCCGGCCGCGCGGAACAAGGCGCGGGCGTCCTTCATGGGAATCTGCTTGTCGTCCTCTCCGTGGACCAGGAGGAAGGCACAGCGCATCTTCTGGACCACGCCGTCCAAGCGGAAGCCTTCCATCTTCCGAAGCGCCTCCTCGGTGGATTTGGCATTCATGATCCAATAAATGTGATGATCCGGCACCGCGTGCAGGGACGTCCCGTAGGCCGCCAGGCGCTTCTTCCACGTGGCGTGATAGTCCCAGATGGCTCCCCACGCCACGCAGGCCTTGTACCGGCGATCCATGCTGGCGGCGCGCGGCGCATAGTACCCGCCGGCGCTCAAGGCCATGATGGCCGCCCGCTTGGCGTTCACGTCCCTGCGCCCCTCGAGGTAGTCGAGCGCGGCGGAGCCGGCCACCTCATAATCGTGGCGCAGGTAGAGATTCCGGAAGCGGGCGGCCTCGCCGGAGCCGGGGCCGTCCACCACCAGGCAGCTCATCCCCCGGCGGACAAGATCCTCGACTCCCCGCATGAAGACGAGTTCCTTCGTGTTGTCGAGGCCGTCGAAGAAGACCACGACAGGGGGCCGCTCCGCCTTGGGGTTCTCGGCGTGAACGAAGTAGGCGGGCAGCTTCTTGCCCCTTTCATAGGGGATTTCGACGACCTCCGCCCGGGGCCGGTCGGTGAGCTCGAGAAAACGCCGAAAGCAGCCGATGGACTTCCGGTAGGCATCAAGCCCTTTCTTATCCTTCGGGGTGCGGAAGCGCTCTCCCATCTGGTAATAGCAGCAGGCCCGCTTGTAATGGGACGCCGCGGAGAGACCGTGCCCTTTGCGCTCCGCCTCCCGGGCGAGGGAACGCACCTTTTCTCCCATCCGAACCCATTCCCTGAACCAATGGCCGTCGTCCCCCAGCTTCTTGGCGAGGCGCCGGCCGACTTGGTCGATTTCGCCAATTTCGGAGGCGCCCCACCGGGCGCAGGAAACCATGAAGCAAATGGCGCTCGACCATCGGTATTGCGTGGGAAAGTACATGTACCAATCGGCCATTCCGCGCCCCCTCCCAGGATGGACACCGGCTATTTCACCACGATCTCCCAAGGAAAGAGCGTCTCGTCTTGGCGCGGCTTGAATTCCACTCTCTTCCGGGAAGCGTACACGTCCCGAAGCTTCCAGAGGATCTTGTGCATCGCCTTCTCTTTCATTATGTCCGTCACCTTCTCATAGGCGAGCTGCTGTTCCTCCAGGTCGACGGTGGCCACCGCCTTGTCGATGGCCGCGTCCAGGTCCTTGAAGCAGTGGTTGCTCGAGTGGCCCCCGCATGAGGAGGTCGCCCGGAGGATCATGGTGGGATCTCCACCCGCCCCCCCGTAGGCCTGGGAGAACATGGCGGGATCCTTCGTCTTTCCCTCCTGGTAATTCTTCCGGACCTTCGCCCACAGGGCATAGGTCATCGCACGGCAGGCGAGGTCGACGCCGATCTTCTTCACCATCCCGGATACCGCCTCGCACACCTCACGATCGGCCGGGTACCTGCCGGATGTGGCGTAGAGAGTGGCCTTGAAGCCGTTCGCGTAAGAGGATTCCTTCATCAGGGCCTTCGCCTTCGCGAGGTCGTAGCCGTACCAGGTCTTGTTCGGGCTGTAGCCGACGTAGTTCCAAGGGTGGATGAGCTGCCCGAAGGGATCGACCAGGTCCTTGACCAGGGTCTTCCGCATGCTTTCCATGTCGACGGCATAGTTCACGGCCAGGCGGACCTTCTGGTCCGCGAAGGGGCCGCCGTGGGTGGTGACGAAGGTGAGGAAGGCGATCCGGATGGCGGGCACCGTCTCAACCCGCGCCTCGGCGGACTCCTGGATCTGGGGGATGAGCTGGCTCTCCACCCTCATGATGACGTCCACCTCGCCCGCCAGGAGAGCCTTCACGCGGGTGATGCTCTCCGGGATGCGCCGGAGGATGATCGTCTTCGGCCGCTTCGGGTAGAGGCGATTCGCCCACCAGTTCGGGTTCGCCTCGAAGACCATCTTCTGGCCCTTCGTCCAAGCCTTGAGGATGTAGGGCCCCGCGCCGAAAGTGTTCCGGGAGATGTCCGCCCGCTCCATACCCTTCGTTCCCTGGGACATGATGAACCCCCAGCGGGTGAGCCGCAGGGGAAGGGCGTTGTCCGACACTTTGCTGTGGAAGATGAAAGTGTGGTCGTCCAGGACTTCAATCCGGTCGAAGTCGCGCCAGAACGGGCGTTGCCAGCTCTTCAGGGCCGGGTCCATCACGCGGTCAAAGGAATACTTCACGGCGGCCGCGGTGAGGGGGGAGCCATCCGTGAACTTCACCCCTTTCCGGAGCCAGAACTTGTACGCCTTCGGGTTCAGCTTCTCCCACCGCTCGGCGAGCCAAGGGGCCAGCTTGCCCGTGCCCGTCTCCGACGTAAGAAGGGTATCGTACGACCAGCGCCAGATCATCACCCCGATGAAATCGGAGTAGACGTGAGGGTCCATGGTGGTCGGCTCGCCGGGCAGGGCGATGGTGACCTCCCCCATGGCGCCTTCCCCAGGACGCGGGACGGAAAGCCCAAGCAGAACGGCGATGATGAGTGCAGCCCCTATTCGCATCTGGGTACCTCCTCTTTGCCGCAGCATCGGCTCTTGAAGCGGGGTGTCAGGGCCCTAGCTTATCCTGAAGCCAGTCGTAGATGTACGCGGTGCCGATGGAGAGGTTGTCCCTCTGGCAATGCTGTGCGCCGCCCTCGGCCACGGTGAAGATCTTCAGCGTCTTGTCCTTCGAGCCGGAGGCACGATAGAGGCTCCGGGCGATGGGGGTTCCCTCCTGCTTGTCGTCCGCGCCGTGGGAGATGAGAAAGGGGCAACGCATTTTTTGAACCACTCCGTCCAGGGGAAACCCCGCGAGCTTCTCGAGAACCTCATCGTATGACTTGGCGTTCAAAATCCACTTGATGTGATGGCCGGGGACGGAGAGCTCGGTCTTGAAGCCGGCGCCGATGCGGCGCCTCCAGGTTTCCTGGTAGTCAAAGTTGGCCCCCCAGGAGACGCATGCCTTATACCGGTGCTCGAAGCTGGCGACCCGGGGGGCGAAATAGGCGCCCAGGCTGATGCCCATGACGGCGGCCTTCCGGGGATTCACGTCCTTGCGGGTCTCGAGGTAATCGAGGGCGGCCGAACCCGCAACCTCATAGTCGTGACGGAGGTAGAGCTTCCGGAAGCGGATGGACTCGCCATTCCCCGGCCCGTCCATCACCAGGCAGCTCATTCCGCGGCGGGCGATGTCCTCCACCCCGCGCATGTACTGCAGCTCCTTGGTGATGTCGAGGCCGTCGAAGAAGACGACCACCGGAGGCCTCGATTTCTGGGTGTTCTCGGCGTGGACGAGATACCCCGGCAGCCTCTTGCCCTTCTCGTAGGGCACCTCGACGCGCTCGATCCGGGGCCGGTCGACGCACCGCATATACCGCCCGAAGCAGTCGAGCGACACCCGGAAGGCGGCGAGCGCCTTGCGGTCCTTGGGCGTGCGGAACCGCTCCGCCATCTGGTAGTAGGAACAGGCCCGCAGGTGATGGGACGCGGCGGAGAACCTGTGCCCCTCGCGCTCCGCGCGGAGCCCAAGCGCCCGCACCGAATCGGCCATCTTCACCCACTCCCTGAACCAATGCCCATCGTCGCCCAGCCTGTCCTTGAGGCGGCGGCCCACCCTGTCGACCTCGCCGATCTCGGAGGCGCCCCAGCGGGCGCCGGAGACCATGCCGCAAATGGCGGCCGACCAGCGGTAATCCCCGGGGAAATAGGTGAACCAGTTGGCGTTCGCGGGAGCTTCGGGCATCGGCGGAACCTCCTGTTCTACTGGACGGCCTGCGGCAGGAAGAGACGGAATCGCTGCATCACCTCACGGGAACACGCCTCAGGCCCGCTCCTTTCCATCGGCGGGCGAAGAAGCCAAACGGAAGCGAGAATCCCCCCTAAGCAAGTAGAGCCATCAGCGGGCGGATGTCCGGCACCTTCTCCAGGCAGCCGACCTTTTCCATCGCCTCTTCCAGCTTTTCCGGATTCAAGCGCCGGGCGGCGCAGTCCCGGAACTTGGCCTGGACCTCCTCCTGCGTCAGCGGCCAAGCCGCGCTGCCGCGCGAGCGGTTTCTCCTCTTATGGAGTGTTCTCCCGTCGCGGGTGTGAACGGTCACCTCGGCCGGCTTCCGGCCGCCGGGTTTCCAGTCCATGTTGTCGGCGCGCACGCATATCCTTTCCATCAAATCGCGCACGCCGGGCTCCCCGACGGATTCGTCGGCGAAGGCGCCCAAGCGCAACGTCCGCTCCTTCAACGCGCGCGCGAGGCAGTACTCGATGGAAAACTTGCCTTCGAGGCCTGTCCTCGGCCGGTGGTATCTCAAGACCTTGGCCGCGATTTCGACCAAGGCCACATCGATCCGGTCCACATCCTCCGCTTCGATGCCCGCCTCTTCCATGATGTCCAAGAGCGCGTCCACCGCCGCATGGGTCGACATGCAGCAAGGGTAAGGCTTGATGTTCAGTCCCGGGGTCTCGAGGCTGTAAGGTTGGCCCAGCCCCCCGACGATGTCTCCCAGCCGGAAGTTTCCCTCGCCGCAGAAGACTTGGCAGAACCCCCCCGGCGCCTCGAGAATCCCCGGGTTCGAGGTGAGGCCGGCGGCGGCGAGCCCGGCCGCCCGCACGCCGGCTTCGGGCGCCAGGCCCGCGTGGAGGGGCTTCGTCATGGTCCCGAAATTGGCGTGGAGGCCGGAGGCGTGCGACGCGGCGCAGCCGAGGGCGAACCTCGTTTTCCCGGCATCGAGCCGGCGGAGATGAGCGGCGGCGGCGGCCGCTCCCATCGCGCCCAGCGTGCACGTGGAGTGCCAGCCGGAGTTGTAGTGCGCGGGATTCATTCCGGCGCCCAGCTTCGTGGAAATCTCGTAGCCGACGACAAACGCCTCCAGCACCTCCCGGCCCGACGCCCCTTGCCTCTCCCCCTGGGCCAAGACCGCGGGCAGCACGCCCACGCTCGGGTGGCCGTTGAGCAGGTAGTTCGAATCATCAAAATCGAGCGCGTGCCCCAGGGTGCCGTTGGCGAGGGCGGCCAAGGGAGTCGAGGTCCGGAGGCTTGAGCCCACCACGGTTCCGTGGGGGGCGCCGCCCATCTCGCGGACGAATCCGGTGACGATCCCCGCCACCGGCTCCGACGCTCCGGCCAGCATGACGCCTATGGTGTCGAGGATGGCCCGCTTGGCCGAGACGATGGCCACTTCCGGGACGTCGTCAAGACCGGCGTTGACGATGAAATCCGCCATCCCCTCGGTGGCATTCATGCCGCCTCTCCCGTTGACACAATAGACCCCTCCAAGGCGGAGGTGGCCAATGGTTCCGATCCGTTCCTGCTGACGGGCCTCCGGTTAGAGCCCATGCAGGACGCGGAGCCGCTTGTTGATGACGCCCCCGTCGCTGTGGAGCATGCAGACGGCGTTCCGCATGTACATTTCAATGGGCGCGTCGCGCATGGCGCCGATCCCGCCGTGAACCTCCATCGCCGCCCGGCAGACGTCGACGCACATCTCGTGGGCGTAATAACTGGCCGAATTCGACAACTTCGGGTCAACGGGTATCTTCTCGCCGTCAATCCCCTGCCAGGCCGCGTCCACCGCCCACGCCGCCTGCCACACATAGGCGCGGGCGGCTTGAACCTGGGTCCACATGTCCAGCACCTTGACCGCGATCGATTGGTGCTCGATGATGGGCTTCCCGCTCTGCA
>MGDP01000003.1 GCA_001790955.1 Candidatus Tectomicrobia bacterium RIFCSPLOWO2_12_FULL_69_37 | reverse complement strand
GCGCCCTGACGGCCGACCAGGCCTGCGTCGAGGAGATGCGCCGCACCTACCAGCGCCGCCGCGACGTGATGATGGAGGGCTTGAAGGAGCTGGGCCTCAAGGCCAGCCGGCCCAAGGCCACCTTCTACCTCTGGGTGAGGTGCCCCGGGGGCTACACCTCCATGGAGTTCACCGCCCGCCTCCTCAAGGCCACGGGCGTGGTGACCACGCCCGGCGTGGGCTTCGGCAGGTCGGGCGAGGGCTACGTCCGCATGGCCCTCACCGTCCCCGAGCCGAGGCTCCTCGAAGCCGTCGCCCGGATCAAGAAGGCCGGTTTCTGACGGTGACGGCCTACGTCTCCCTGGGGGCCAACCTCGGGGAGCCCAAGCGCCAGCTCCGGGAGGCCCTGGACCGCCTCGCGCGGGAGGAGGGCCTCCGCGTCTCGGCCCTCTCCTCCCTCTACCGCACCGAGCCGGTGGGGCCCGTCCCCCAGCCTCCCTTCCTCAACGCCGCCGCCGCCCTCGACACCCCGCTCTCCCCCCGCGAGACGCTCGACGCCCTCCTCCGCGCCGAGCGCGCCATGGGGCGGGAGCGCACGGTGCGCTGGGGGCCGCGCGCCATCGACCTCGACCTCCTCCTGCACGGCGATTCCGTCGTCGGGGAGCCCGGCTTGGTCCTCCCCCATCCTCACATGCACGAGAGGCGCTTCGTCCTCGCCCCCCTCGCCGAGATCGCCCCCGATGCGGTGCACCCCGTCCTCGGGAAGAGCGTGGCCCAGCTCCTCGCCGCCCTGAGCGGGGAGGGGGGATGGGTGGAGAGGCTGGAGGGGAGGTGGTGAGGGGCGGGGGGGCCTCGGGTTGAGCCCCCGAACCCCCTCCTTGTCCTCCCCCCCGGATCTCTGCGAAAATACCCAAAATCCGCCTGGAATCGCGGGCGGAGCGCCCCCTCGCCGCCCCCGGTGCGGACCGCGCCATGCGCCTCATCCAGACCCTCTCGGAGATGCAGGAGGCGGCGGACGCCCTCCGGCGCGAGCGTCCCCCCCTGGGGCTGGTGCCCACCATGGGGGCCTTGCACGAGGGCCACCGCAGCCTCATCCGCCGGGCGGCGGACGAGTGCGGGGAGGTGGTGGTGAGCCTCTTCGTCAACCCCGCCCAGTTCGGCCCCGGCGAGGACTACGGCCGCTACCCCCGCACCTTCGAGGCCGACATGGCGCTCTGCGAGGGGGAGGGCGTGGCCGCGATCTACCACCCCTCCGCCGAGGCGATGTACCCGCCGGGCTTCTCCTCCCGGGTGGAGGTGCCCCCGCTGGCGGAGGGCCTCTGCGGCCCCCACCGGCCGGGCCACTTCCGGGGCGTCGCCACCGTGGTCTTGAAGCTCTTCGCAGCCTGCCGCCCCCACCGCGCCTACTTCGGGGAAAAGGACTACCAGCAGCTCGTGATCGTCCGCCGCTTGGCGCGGGATCTGGACCTGGGCGTCGAGGTCGTGGGCTGCCCCACCGTGCGGGAGCCGGACGGACTCGCCCTCAGCAGCCGCAACGCCTACCTCACGGCGGAGGAGCGCCCGCGCGCCCTCTCCCTCATCCGGGGGCTGCGCCGGGCCGAGGCCATGCTCGCCAGCGGGGAGCGCGAGACCGTCTACCTCGTGGCCGCCGCCCGGGAGGAGATGGCCCGGGCGGGCGTCCAGCCGGACTACGCCGAGGTGGTCCACCCCGGGACCCTCGCCCCGCTGGATGAGGTGGAGGGGGAGGCCCGCATGGCGGTGGCCGCCCGGGTCGGCGGGACCCGCCTCATCGACAACATCCCGCTTCGGGCCGGGCCATGAAAGGCATGCGCCTGCGCGCGCGGCTGGCGGCGCTCCTCCTCGCCCTCGCACTTTGGCCCGCCGCGCCCGCCGCCTCCGCCCCCCCGGGGGAGACCCCGGCCGAGGCCCTCCACTTCGGGCTGAGCGCTTTCCGCGACGGGCTCTACGAGCCGGCCGCCGAGGCGCTGCGCGCCTACCTCGTCCGGTGGCCGGGCGGCCAGGGGGCGGCCTCGGCGCGCTACTACCTGGCCGAGGCCTACCTCAAGAGCGGGAAGCCCGCCCAGGCCCTCGGGGCCTACCAGGAGTTCGCCCTCCGCCATCCCCGGGACGGGCGCCTCGCCGAGGCCCGGCTGCGGATGGGAGAGCTCCTGGAGAAGAAGGGGAGCCGCGCCGAGGCCCTCCGGGCCTACGCGGCGATCCAGGAGGGCCCCCTGCGCCCCGAGGCCCTCCACCGCACGGCCGCCCTCCACGCGGTGGCCGGGGAGTGGCTGGGGGCGGCCCAGGCCCTGGGCGAGTTCCGGCGGCTCGCGCCCCCCCAGGACCCGCGCCGGGAGGAGGCGGCCTACGGCCACGCCTCGGCCCTCGACCGGGCCGCCCGCCTGGAGGAGGCCGAGGCGGCCTACCGCGAGGCGCTCTCCCAATTCCCCCGCGGCCCGCGCGTCCGGGAGTTCCGGCGCCGGCACGCCTTCCTCCTCCTCGCCCTCGGCCGCCACGCCGAGGCCGGGAAGGCCTTCGAGGGGCTCATGCGCTCGGCGCCCGGGGAGCGCCAGCGCGCGGACGTGCGCCTGGGCCTCGCCGGGAGCCTCATGGGCCAGAAGGAGTTCCGGCGGGCGGCGGAGGTGTTCGAAGGGGCCCTCGCCCTCTCGCCCTCGAAGGAGGAGCGCCGGGCCGCCGAGCGCGGGGCCGCCGCCGCGTGGTGGGAGGCGGGGGACTTCCCGCGCGCCGCCGGGGCCTACCGCCGGCTCGCCGCCTCCTCGGTCCAGGAGGGCCTCGCCCGCTACGCCGCGAGCCTGGAGCGGGCCGGGTTCTGCGAGGGGGAGAAGGGGCGGGAGGCGCTCCGCTTCATCCTCGCCGCCCCGGGCCAGGAGCGGGCGCTCTCGCCCGCCGGGCGCCTCCGGCTCGGGGACTGCCTCGATCGGGCCGGCATGGCCGCCGAGGCCGCCGCCCAGTGGGACCTCTTGACGAAAGCCGCCCCCGCCTCGGCGGAGGGCGCCTGGGCCGCCCTGCGCAAGGCGGGCTGGCTCGAGCGGGAGGGCCGGCGCAAGGAGGCGATGGAGGGCTACGTCAAGCTGGCCGGGGCTGCCTCCGCCCTCAAGGGGGACGAGGGGGCCGAGGCGGCGCGCCAGGGGGCGCTCCGGGGGGCCTTCCTCCACTTCGAGGAGGGGGACTGCCCGGGGGCGCTCCGCCTGCTCCGGATCCTCCCCCGGGAGGCGGCCCCCGAGGAGGCGCGGGCCGAGGTGGCCTCCCTGCGCGCCGAGTGCGCCTTCCGGGCCAGACAGTGGGGGGAGGCCGAGGTGTACTATGAGCAGGTCCTCCTCGGGGCCCGGCGGCCCGAGCTGGCCGCCCGCGCCCGCCTCCAGCTCGCTGCCGCCGCCGAGGCCAAGGGGGACAAGGCCCTCGCCGTCACCCGCCTGAAGGAGGCCCTGCCCCTCCTTCCGCCCGGCATGGCCCGCGAGGCCCGCCTGGCCGCCGCGCGCCTGCTGCGCGAGCAGGGGGACCCCCAGGGGGCGCGGGCCATGCTCCTCGCCTTCGCCCGCGACGAGAAGGGGGACCCGGACCGCCGGCGGGAGAGCTGGCTGTTCCTGGCGCGGGAGGCCGTCGGGCGCGAGGACTGGCAAGGGGCCGGGGAGGCCCTCGCCGAGTGGCGCAAGCTCGCGCCGCCGGACCCCGGGGAGGGGCTGCGCCTCGCGGCGAGGGTGCAGTGGGGGGAGGGGAAGTGCCCGGAGGCGGCCGGGACGGCCCGGAAGGCGCTCGAGGGGAAGGTCGACGACCCGGAACGGGCCGAGCTGAACCGGATCGCGGCCGCCTGCTTCCTCAAGGCGGGGGAATACGCCGGGGCCGCCGCCGCCCTCCGGGAGCTGGTGCGGCTGGAGCCCATGGCGGCGGACGCGGCCTTCGAGCTGGCGAGCGCCCTCGAGCGCGCGGGACGGCTCCCGGAGGCCGCCGAGGCCTACGCGCGCTACGCCGGCCGCTTCGCGGACGAGCGGGCGGCCCTCGCGGCCCTCCGGCTGGGGCGGCTGAGGGCCGCCGAGGGGAAGCGGGAGGAGGCGGCGGACGCCTTCCGCAAGGCGGCCGGGGCGCGGGCGCCCGAGGTCTCGGGGCCCGCCCGCTACGAGGTCGCCCGGGACCTGGAGGGGGGCGGGAAGGCGGAGGAGGCGCTGGACGCCTACGAGCGCCTGGCCGGGGCGGGGCCCCTGGCGGAGGGCTGGCGGCGGGCCTCGGCCTGGCGGGCGGCCGCCCTGCGGGAGGGCCGGGGGGACTGGCGCCAGGCTCTTGCCCTCTACCGCCGCCTGGCGGCGGAGAAGGGGGAGGAGGACGAGCGGCGCCAGGCCCTCGCCCGGGTGGAGCGCATCGAGGGCTACTTGGAGCAGGTCCGGGAGCGCGAGGAGAAGATGAAGAAGCGCGAGCCGCTCCTGCGGTGATGAGGGACGCGAGGCCGAGAATGCGAAAGGCGGCGGGGCGGATGAGCGGTCTCCGGGTTCGCAGCGGGTCTGTCGTGCCATTCCTGTATGCAGGGGCGGGGCATGACTTCGGCGAGCTCAGCCGAGCCGCCTCGCCCCTGCGGAACCCGGCCGGGGAATCCGCATGCCGATGGATGGCGTGCATGATTCTCGCAGCCCTCCTGTGCGCGAGCGCCCCGGCCGCCGCCGCGCCCGCCGCGGCTCCGGCGCGCCCCGCCGAGAGTCCGCTCTCCCTCTCCCTGCCCGAGGTGGTGATCGAGTCCCCGGACCTGGAGCGCCTCATCGCCCGGCGCGTGCGGCCCGCCCCGCCCGGGCGGCTGGGGGTGCGGCTGCCCGACGTCCTCATCGAGGGGGAGGTCCCGCCCATGACCCTCCCGGCCCGGCCCCTCCCGGCCGAGCGGGAGCCCGACCCGGAGCTCACCCAGGCGATGGGCCGCATCACGCGCTTCTTCGGGAGCGGGGCCAAGATCTTCGAGACCGGCCTGGCCTACTGGAAGAAGGGCCAGCCCGTCGAGGCCCTCGCCTTCTTCGAGGAGGCGGCGCGCAAGGCCGGGGAGCCGGGTCCCCGCGGGGCGGCCCTCTTCTGGGGGGCCGAGGCCGCGCTGCGCCTCGGGAAGGAGGAGGACGCCCGGCGGCTGCGCGGGGAGATCCTGCGCCTCCCTCCCCTCCCGCCCGAGCCCTACGCCTCGGCGGCGCGCTACGCCCTGGCGGAGGAGGCGTGCCGGGGGGGCGGCCACCGGGCCTGCCTCGCCGCCCTCGACGGGGGGCGGTGGAGGGCGGAGGACTTCGCCTCGGGCGAGGCGCGCCTGCTGCGGGCCTGGGCGCACGAGCGGCTCGGCGCGAGGCCCCAGGCGCTGGCCGCCCTCGCGGGGCTGGCCGAGGGGGGAGGGGCTTTCGCGGCGCGGGCGCTGGCCGCCCTGGGCCATCTGCACCGGGGGGAGCGGGACTTCCCCGCGGCCGAGCGGGCCTACGGCCAGGCGGAGGCGTCGGGCCCGCCCCGCGGCGCCGGGGAGGCCGCGATCCTGGGCGAGGCCCTCCACGGGCTGGGCTGGGTGCGCCTCCAGACCGGGCGCGCGGAGGAGGCGGGGCGCGCCTTCGCCCTCTTCCTCCGGCGCCACCCCGGGCATCCGCTGACCCGCTCGGCCGAGGCGGGGGCGCTCGCCGCCCGCTTCGAGGCCGCCCTCAAGGGAGAGGGCGCGGCGCTCGACGGCGCCCTGCCGGCCTTCCTCCGCAAGTATCCCCGGAGCCCCGAGGAGGGTCCGCTTCAGCTCCAGCTCGCCTGGTCGCTCTTCCGGCGGGAGGACTACGCCGGGGCGGCCCGGCGCGCGGCCTCGGTGAGCGACGCCTACCCGCTGGGGCGCATCTACCGGCTGGCGCGGGTGATCGAGGGCCTCTCCCTCTACCACCAGGGGGAGGTCCGGCGCGCCTACGGCGTCCTGCGCCTGGGGGCCGAGAGCCCTCCGGCCGAGCCCGGGCGCCAGGCCGAGCGGAGCGCCGCCCGCTCGGCCGCCATGGCGACGGCCTTCGCCGCCTTCCGGCTCAAGGATTTCGCGGGGGCCCAGGCCATCCTCGCGCACTGGGCGTTCGGGGCGGGCGGGGAGGCGCCGGGGACGGCGGACGATCCCGAGGCGGCGCTGTGGTACGGGGAGGCGGCCTTCGAGGCGGGCGACCTGGACGCCGCCCGGCGGGCCTTCGCTTCCATCCCCGCCGGCGCGCCGGAGCGCCTGCGCGGGCGGGCGGGCCTCGCCTGGGTCCACTACCGCAGGCAGGAGTGGCGGGAGGCGGCCGCCCTCTTCGACCGGGTGATGGAGGGGGAGCCGGCGGGCCCCTTGGCCGCCGAGGCGCTGGCCCGGGCCGGGGAGGCCCGCTTCAACCTGGGCGACTTCGCCGGGGCGGTGCGGGCCTTCGAGGGCATCGAGCGGCGCTACGCCGGGGGGGAGGCGGCGCGCGAGGCCATCCTCCAGAGAGGGAAGCTCCTCCTCCGCCGGGGCCGCTTCGGGGAGGCGGAGGAGGCCTTCCGCGCCTTCCTCTCGAAATTCCCCGGGAGCCCGGCGGCGCCCGAGGTGGAGTACTGGAGCGCCCTCGTCCCCTTCCGGCGCGGGGAGTTCGAGGCCGCCCGGGTGCGCCTCCTGGACTTCGCCGAGCGGCGGAAGGAGTCGCCCCTCGCGGGCGAGGCCTACCTGCGCGCGGCCGACGCCTTCTACAACGAGGGCAAGTACCTCCAGGCCGACCGCCTCTACCGGCTGGTGATGGCGCGCTTCCCGGATCACCCCCGCCACCGCGAGGCCGCCTACGGCCTCCTCCTCACCCGGCTCCAGCGCGAGGAGTTCGAGGAGTTCCTGCGCGAGGGGCGCGCCTTCGCGGCGAGGTACCCCTCCTCCCCCCTGAGCGTCGCGCTCTCCTTCCAGCTCGGGGAGGTGAACCTCACGCGGGGGGACCTCGACGAGGCCCACCGCGCCTACCGCGAGGTGGCGGCCCGCTACCCGGAGAACGAGCTGGCGGCCCACGCGCTCCTGCGCATCGGGGCCATCCACCGCCGCCGCCAGAACGTGGACGCGGCGCTGGACGCCTACGAGAGCCTGCTCACCCGCTACCCCGAGAGCCGCCTGCGGGCGGACGCGCTGTTCGGGGCGGGGGAGACCCTGGCCGGCATCGGCCGCTGCGCCGAGGCCAAGCGGCGCTTCGAGGAGTTCTTGTCGAAGTTCGCCGGCCACGACTTCGCCCTGCTGGCCCGCTTCGAGCTGGGCCGCTGCGAGGCCCGCCTGGGGGACGACCGGGCGGCGGCGGGCCACATGGAGGCGGTGGCGGGCGCGGAGGCGGCGGGGGCGGGCGGGGTGCGGGCCCAGGCGGCGCTCCTGCTGGCCGCCCTCAAGACGAAGGCCGGGGACCTCGACGGGGCCGAGCGGGCGCTGGGCGTGGCCCTCGGGTCCGACGACCCCGCCGTCGCGGCCGAGGCCCTCTTCGGCCGGGCCGAGCTTCTCGCCCGGCGGGGCGACCCCTCGGCCCCGGCCGAGTTCCTCAAGTTGACCTACCGCCACCCGGATCAGAAGATGTGGGCGGCGCGGGCCCTCGGGCGCGCCGGGGAGCTCTACGAGAAGGCCGGGAACCGCGCCACCGCCCTCCGGATCTTCCAGAAGATGCGCCAGGCCGCTCCCCCCGGGGCGCTGCGCCAGGCCGCCGAGGAAGCCGTCCGCCGCCTGGGCGAGGCGCCCGCCGCCAAGCGCTAGGGGCGGCGGGCCAGCCGGGTGGTTTGCCGGTGACCGCTAGGGGAGGACGCGCGCTGGCGGGGCGGTCACCCCTCTCCCCGTCTTTTCAGGTCCCCGAACCGGCCCGCCGGTTCGGGAGGGGGAAGAGGGGAAGGGGGTGAGGGGAAGGGCGCGCCGCCGAATCCTCCCTCACCCCAGCCCCCTCCCAGAGGGAGAGGGAGGAAGGCCGGACCCGTCAAGGGCGAGCAACTTCGCGAGTTTTCCCAGCTAGCCGCGGCGGGCCTCCCCCGCCCGAGAGGAAGGGCTCCCGATGTTCGAGTTCCTGGCCAAGGGCGGCGTCCTGATGATCCCCCTCGGCGTCTGCTCGATCCTCGCCCTCGCCATCATCATCGAGCGCGCCCTCAACCTGCGCCCCTCTCGCATCCTCCCTGCGGACCTTCTCCAGCAGGCGCGCCAGCTCCTGGCCGAGAACCAGGTGGGCGAGGCGGTCATCTTGTGCCGCCGCCAGCCCTCCTCGATCGGGCGCATCCTCCTCGCCGCCATCTCGAACTACGACAAGGAGAAGGAGGAGCTCAAGGGCATCGTCGAGGACGCCGGCCGCCAGGAGGTGCCCGTGCTGGACCGCTACCTGGGGGTGCTCGGCACCATCGCCGCCATCTCGCCGCTGCTGGGCATCACGGGCACGGTCTTCGGGATGATCCGGGTCTTCGCCACCATCAGCGAGAAGGGGGTGGCCCACCCGAGCCAGCTCGCCGGGGGCATCTACGAGGCCCTCATCACCACGGCGGCGGGGCTCGTCATCGCCATCCCGGCCCTCATCTTCTACAACTACTTCACGGCGAAGTCCGACCGTCTCCTCCTCGAGCTCGAGAAGCAGGCCTTCCGCGTCGTCGAGATCCTGAAGCGCTGAGGAGGGAGCCGTGAAGTTCCGCGAGCTGCGCCGCGTCCAGGCCGAGCCGGGCATGACGGCCCTCATCGACACCGTCTTCCTGCTGCTGCTCTTCTTCGCCCTGGGCTCCTCCTTCGTCCTCCAGACCGGGATCAACGTGAACCTGCCGCGCACGGTCTCGGCCGAGACCCCGGTGCGCAAGGACCTCGTCGTCATCATCGCCCGGGACCGGAGGATCTTCCTCAACAACGACGAGGTGGCCTTCGACGCGCTCTGGGGGCGGCTCCTGGAGGAGCTGCGCACCCAGCCCGAGGGCACCCTCATCCTCCGCGCCGACCGCGACGTGCCCCACGGCGAGGTGGTGCGGGTGATGGACGTCGCCAAGCAGGCGGGCGCCGCCCGCATCGCCATCGCCACCGAGCCCGCCCGGCCCGCCGCCGGGGAGAAGCCGGGGAGATGAGCCTCTCCCTCCTCTACTCGCTCCTCGCCTCCCTCCTCCTCCACGCCCTCCTGCTGGCCTTCGGCCCGGACGTGCGCCCCCCGGACGCCCCGCCCCCCGAGAGCCTGACCGAGGTCGAGCTGGTGCGCCGCGCGGTGCCCCTCCCCGAGGCCCTCCAGCTCAAGCCGCTGCCCCCGGTGCCCCTGCCCGAGCCCCTCGACCTGGGGCGGCTCCTGCGGCAGGAGCGCTCCCAGGGCCTCCCCGACCCCGCCCTTGAGGCCCGGCTCTCGGTGCGCCCTCCGGGGGAGGTCCCCGCGAGCCAGCCCCTCCCCGGCCCCCCCAGGCTCAACCTCCCCAAGCCCGTCCCCCCGCCCGGGCAGATGGCCGTCCGGCCCATCCCCCCCGGCGAGGTGGTGGAGGACATCTTCCAGGCGGCGCAAAAGCCCGACCCCTCGAAGCCCAGCGGGGAGCGCCGGGCCTCCGCCGGCCCGGCCCAGGAGGCCGCCCGCCTGGAGGAGGAACTGGCCCGCCTCCTCCCCCTGCTCGAGCGCCCGGAGCCCGCCCGGCCCCCCATCCGGGGCCCGGCCGCCAGCCGGCGCATCCTCTTCCAGCCCCCTCCCCCCCAGGTGGAGGAGCTGGGCGAGGCCGAGGACATCGTGCTGCGCTTCTGGGTGCTGCCCGACGGCACCGTGGGCCGGGTCATCCCCATCCGCAAGGGCTCGGCGCGCCTCGAAGGCATCGCCGCCACCCACCTGAAGCGCTGGCGCTTCAGCCCCATCCCCCCGCACGAGGCCCCGCGCGAGGAGTGGGGCGTCATCGCCTTCCGCTTCCGGAT
>MGDP01000002.1 GCA_001790955.1 Candidatus Tectomicrobia bacterium RIFCSPLOWO2_12_FULL_69_37 | reverse complement strand
TGTCCACCCCCGCCGCGCCCGACTGCATGGCCTGGTGGCAGAACTCGAGGGCCTCCCGCTCGGGGATCTTCTTCCCGCCCGCGATGACGATGGGCACGAAGCAGCCGCGCACCACCTTCTCGAAGCCCTCGCAGAAGTAGGTCTTCACGATGTCCGCCCCGTGCTCGGCCGCGATGCGGGAGGCCAGGCCCAGGTAGCGCGCGTCGCGGGCCATCTCCTTCCCGACGGCCGTGATGCCCAGCGTCATGACGCCGAGCGCCCGGGCCTCCTCGGCCATCCTGGCGAGGTTCAGGATGGACTCCTTCTGGTAGCGGGCCCCCACGTAGATCGAGAGGGATACCCCGGCCGCCCCCAGCCGGGCCGCCTCGCCGGCCGGGACGGTGACGCCCTCGTTCGAGAGCTCGCGGTTCACGATCTCATCCTCGACCCGGGCGCGCAGCGCCTCCCGCTCCTTCCCCGTGACGCCCTGGCCCCGCAGCGCCACCTCGCGCTCGAGCTCGACCGGGTCGGCGTAGACGATGCTGTTCCCCCCCGAGGCCCGCAGGATGACGGGGGTGGAGTGGTTCTCCGGGAAGCAGCGCAGGAACACCCCCAGGGTCGGGCTCACCGCGTCGCAGTAGGGGAGCAGGGGCTCCAGCGTCTTGCGGGGCTCCTCCAGGCCGGTCGTGGGGCCCTGGAAGTAGCCGTGGTCCAGGGCGAGCATGACGGTCCGGCCCGTCGCCGGGTTCAGCACCCTCGCCGCGAGGTCGTTCGGGGACATGGGGACTCCTCCTGCCGGGGTGGATCGGCGCGCGGGCCAAGCGGCCCGCGGCGGGATCAGCCGAGCCGATCGGGCGCGGGGGGATGTTTTGGGAGGGGGGGAGTCTTGTCAACCGGCGGGGAGATCGCCCTCAGGCCGTCTGCCGCTGCCAGCCGAGGAAGGCGCCGTTCCACTTGTGGATGGCGTTCATGCCCCATGCGGGATTGCACCGGATGCGCGCCACCACGTCGGCCCTCGCGCGGTTGGCCCGCTCGATAGCGTCGGAGAGGGAGACGCCCCCGGCGGCTTCCCAGTCGCGGCGGCTCACGAGGAAGAACACGCCGCAGGAGGCGCCGCCGGCGGGGTTGCGGATCTCGGCCCTGGAGACGACCACGCCGTACTCCGCCGGGCCGGGCGGGGGGGCCACCGTGCCGGGGGTGTAGTCGAAAAGAGTGACATCGCCGTCCCGCCGCTCGCTCGGCCCGGCCGCCACGAGCGCGTCTCCGCGGTCCTCCCGGCGGCGAATCGCGCCGTTCCCCATTTCCGCGGCCGGCGCCCTAGAGCGCCGCGCGCGCTTCCTGAAAGCAGAGGCTCTTCCCGGCGGGGACGGGGCTGCCGTAGTCGCCGAGGGCGAAGCGCACGCGCTCCTCCTGGCAGTCCCCGCAGACGACCTGGAGGATGGGGAGAGAGGGGCCGGGCCGGAGGGAGCTCGGGACGTCATAGACGACGGGGCCGGAGGGAGTCAGGTCGGTGTATTCGTCCTGGTCCTTCACGACGCGGGAGCAATAAGCGCATTTCTTGATCGACCGGCTGGCCTCTGCCTTCATCTTCGTTCCTCCTCGACCGAGCGGGAAGCTGGGGATCGTCCGGCTTCCCTTTGCGGGAGAGGTAAAGCAATGGCCGTGCCGTGCCGGGGGGGCTGTGATGCGGATTTCAGCAGGAGTGTGAGGGAGATCACCCGGCTCCCCCGGGAGGCCGGAAAACGGGGAATTTGCGGCAGGAGCGCGCCGGCCGTGGGGGCCTGTCTTTCCCCTGGCCGGGCGAACTCCTGGGACCCGCGGGGGTTCGAGAGCCGGGGGGCTCCGGAGGGAGGGAGGTAGCCGGATTCTGCCGGGGTTCCAGGCTTTTCCGGGATATCCCGGCAGAAAAACTTTCCCCTCAGGCCACCGCGGCGGCCAAGCCGGGGCGGGCCGGTTCCTCGGGGGCCAGGCACTCGCGCAGGGCCTCGAAGCACTCGGGGCAGATGGCCGGGGCGAGGCGGAGCCGGCCTTCGGCCTGAGGGCCGGCCGGAAACGCGGCGGCCGGGGCGGAGAGCCCCCTGTCGTGGTAGCGCCCATCCTCCCCGAGGAGGCGGAGGCAGTGGCCGCACTGCTTGGTCCAGGAGGCGGTAGTCCTGGCGGTCTCGTTCATGTCCTCTCCCCAGGCTGCCGGATTCCAAGCGGAAAAAGCCCTCCCGCTGGGGAGGAACCAAAGCAACTCCCATGCCAGCCCGGTGACGTCCGGTCCGCCGGGCCGATCCACCCCTCCGGGAGGGGGCCCCGGCCAGGAAATGGGCATGGGCGCGGCAGAAATTGCTCGACCGGGGAAAATCCCTCCCCCCGCCCGGGCGCCATCTCGCCGGGCGGGCCGCGGCGGCCGAACCCCGTTTCCGCCAATGGCCGAGGGTGAAACCGGCGGCGGACCGTCACGAATTTGGCGATGCGGCGCGGCCTAGAAATGCCCGTCAGCGGGAGGAGAACCCTCCCCCACCGGCCCTTCCGGCCCGGCCGGGGGATCGGCGGAGGGGAGGAGGGGCCGGAGCTTGAAGAAGTGGCGCCGCATGACGTTGTTGTTCGAAGTGAAGTCCTCCTCGCCCCGGTCCTGGGCCAGGGCCGACGCGAGGACGTTGAACTTGGCGTCGATGTCGTCGGCGTAGTGGAGGAGGAGGGCCTCGGGCGTCATGGGCACCTTGACCGTCCCCCACTCGGGCAGGCCCTGGTGGGAGAGGATGAGGTGCTCGAGGTGGAGGAGGAACTCGGGGGGGAGGTTCCCGAGCCGCCGGGCGTGGTCGCGCACGATGTCCCGCCCCAGGACGAGGTGGCCGAGGAGGCGGCCCTCGGGGGTGTAGTGGGTGCCCGCCACGGGGGAGAGCTCGTCGAGCTTGCCCACGTCGTGGAGGATGGCCCCGGCCACCAGGAGGTCGCGCGAGACCTCGTACTTCGAGGCGAGGTAGATGCAGGTCTTGGTGACCGAGAGGGTGTGCTCGAGGAGGCCCCCCAGGTAGGAGTGGTGGATGCGCTGGGAGGCGGGCCAGGAGCGGAAGCGCCCGGCGTACTCGTCCAGGATGGAGAGGAGGAGCCCGGCCGCCAGCGGGTGGCAGCCCTGGGCGATGCGCCGGAACTCCTCCCACATCATCTCGACGTCGTAGGCGGTGGACTGGACGCAGTCCGCCTCCCGGAAGCCGGCCTCCCGGTCGGCGTCGCCGACCCGGCGGATGCGCTCGACCCTGAGCTGGAGGGTCCCCTGGTAGTCCTCCCCCGCCGCCCGCACCTTGACGAAGTCTCCCCGCTCGACCGGGCCCATCACCGTGTCGGGGATGTCCCACACCTTGGCGGGCAGGCACCCCGTCCGGTCCTCGAGCTGGAGGTCGAGGTAGGGCTTCCCGAAGCGGTTCTGCCGCTCCTGGATCTCGCGGATGCGGAAGAAGCCGTCGAACCGCTCCCCGCGCTTCACCTCGGCGGCCCGCGCCATGGGCCCCTCCCCGCGATGCAGGATTCCCCCGGACGTCCCGATGCAGGGAACATCCAACACCCGGCCCGACGCGTCAACCCGGGGCGGGGCGGCGCGGGAAAGGCCTTGACGAAACTAATTTATACGATACATATTATTGTTGATACAGCTAAACGCCGCCTGGGAGCCCCCGGTGCCCCTCCTCCTGCTGCTCCTCCTGATCTGGCCGATCGGGCCCCCGGACGTCCATGCGGGCTGGCCGGGCGAGGTGGCCCGGGTCCGGCGGGTGGTCGACGGGGACACGGTGGTGACCGGGGAGGGCCTGCGGGTCCGCTACCTGGGGATCGACGCCCCGGAGGTGCACCACCCACGGAAGCCGCCCGGCTGCCTGGGGCGCGAGGCAGCGGCCCTCAACCGGCGCCTCGTCGAGGGGCAGGCCGTGCTCCTCGTGAGGGACGCCCGGGACGCGGACCGCTACGGGCGCAAGCTGCGCTACGTGCACCTGCTGGACGGGGCGGGCCGCCCCGCCCTCTTCGTGAACGCCCATCTGGTCCGGCTGGGACTGGCCCGGGCCTGGCTCTACCCGGCGGACCGGGGGGAGCGCGGGCCCATCCTCGCCGCCGAGGCGGAGGCCAAGCGCCTGGAGAGGGGAATCTGGGGAGCGGCGTGCCGGGCTACTGGGGGGGGAAGGCTGTCCCGCCGGGCTTCAGCTCGCGCTGCTCTTGGCGCGCCTGATTGACCAGCTTGCGGTTCTTCCGCTGGCGCTCGTCCAGGGCGGGAGCCTGCTGGACGCGGGCCTCGTTGGGGATGTCCTTGCGGGGCAGAATCCGGGCGGGGATCTGCTTCTCCTGCCCCCCGGCGGGGGCGGCGGCCCCGAGCACCAGGGCGGCGGCCAGGATCGCCCAGGCCGTCCGCTGCCGATGGATCTTCTCGCGCCACACGTCCGTCTCCTCCTGCCGGCGAAGCCCGTCCGCCCACCCCAATGCAGAAGGCGTGCCAGGGAGTGGGAATATTCAACACATTGAAATATATATAGATACGAAACCGGCCTGTCCCCCTCCCCGGCCGGACCGGGGGGGATTTTTCCTCCGGGAGAAAGTTTCGCCGCCCGCCGGCCGCTCCCCGTCCCCTATTGATGGCGCCCGGAAAGGGGGGTATTTATGATGCCGGGACGAGAAAGGAGCCCGGCCGATGAAATCGATAGGAGGCTTGGCCCTCCTGCTCTCGCTCGCCCTCCCGGCCCCGGCGGCCCGCGCGGCGGAGGAGACGCCCCGGCGGCTCCAGGCCGAGGTGGTGAAGGTCTACGACGGCGCGAGCTTTCTCATCCGCCCCGGCCTGCGCGGCACCCTCACCGGGGTGGCCACCCCCCCCGCGAGCGCCCGCGGGGGGGTCGAGGCGGGGGTCTTCCTCAAGCAGCTCCTCGAGGGCCGGACGGTGCGGCTCGAGGTGGACGAGGAGCTCCTCGACCCCTCGGGCCAGGCCCAGTACTACGTTTTCCTCGAGGACGGCACCTTCGTGAACGCCCTCATGCTTATCCGCGGCTACGGCCGCGCCGTCGTCAAGCACCCCAACGTCCGCTACCGGGACCGCCTCGTCGAGGCCGAGCAGACGGCCAAGGCCTCCCGCCGCGGCATCTGGGGCACCGAGTTCCCCGACCCCAAGGCGCCCGCCCCGCCCCGCCCGGAGCGCTTCCCGGCGCCTCCCTTCCCCTACCGCCGCTAGGCGGCCTCAGCCCAGGAGGCCGTGCCGGGCCGAGGCGATGAGCCCCGCCCCCGCCACCGTGAGGAAGACCGCCCACGCCAGCCGGGCGGTGAGGCGCTCCCGCTGCCGCATGAAGACGGCCGCCAGGATGAGCACCACCAGCGGGCTCGCGGAGTAGATCGGGACCGTGTAGGCCACCCCCGCCGTCAGGATCGAGCGCATCAGGGTGAACTGGCCGACGCTGTTGATCAGGGCGGCCAGGGCCAGGTAGGCCCCCCCGCGCGCGGTGCAGCGGGTCCCCTCCATCCGGGGCGCGAAGCGCCACGCCGCCGGAAGGAGCGAGGCGGCGGTCAGGCAGGAGACGGCCACCCCCATGGCCGGGGCGTCCACGATGAGGAGGCCCTTCTTCCGGCATATCATGGAGAAGGCCGTCCCCGCCGCCGCCGCCAGGGGGATGAGGGCGTCCCGCCGCCGCCACTCCCCGCTGCTCTTCTCCATGGTGATGAGCCAGACCCCGGCCACGATCCCCGCCGTTCCGGAGAACACCCAGAAGCCCGCCGGCTCCCCCAGCCAGGCGACCGCCATCAGGGAGGAGAGGAGGGGCGTCGCTCCGTGGACGGCGGTGGTGCGCGCCGCGCCCACGCGCTCGTAGCCCAGGTAGAGCGCGGTCCGGGAGATCGTGTAGCCGAAGACGCCCGAACCCGCGTAGAAGAGGATGGCGGGGACGGTGAAATCGCGGAGGGGCTCCGTCCAGAGGCCGTAGCTCCCGAGCATGACGAGGTTCCCCCACGTCATGATCTGGGAGGCCGAGTAGGCGCTGTAGTGGCGGTTCCCCGCCCGGATGACGAGGACCTGCGCGGAGAGGAGAAGGAGGGTCGCGAGCGCGTAGACTTCAGGCAGGTAGCGGGCCAACGAAGCTGCGCCTTCCGGGGGCCCGGCCTAGGAGGAAGCCGGGCCGGGCGTGTTCCCCTGCCCCACCCGCTCGACGAAGGGCCGGATCAGGTCCAAAGGCAGCGGGAAGACGATGGTGGAGTTGTTCTCGGTCGCCACCTCGGAGAGGGTCTGGAGGAACCGCAGCAGGAGCGCCCCCGGCGACGCATAGATGATGCGCGCCGCGTCGGCCAGCTTCTGGCTCGCCTGGAACTCGCCCTCGGCGTGGATGACCTTGGCCCGCCGCTCGCGCTCGGCCTCGGCCTGGCGGGCGATGGCGCGCTGCATCTCGGTGGGCAGGTCCACGTGCTTGACCTCGACGTTCGTCACCTTGATGCCCCACGGGTCGGTGGCCAGGTCGAGGAGCTCCTGGAGCTGGTGGTTGATCTTCTCGCGCTCGGCGAGGAGGTCGTCCAGCTCCATCTGGCCCAGCACGCTGCGCAGGGTGGTCTGGCTGAGCTGGCCCGTGGCGTAGAGGAAGTCCTCCACCTCGATGATGGCCCGCTCGGGGTTCACCACCCGGAAGTAGACCACCGCGTTCACCTTCACCGAGACGTTGTCGCGCGTGATGACGTCCTGGGGCGGCACGTCCATCGTCACGAGCCGCAGGCCTACCCGCACCATGCGGTCGATCACGGGGAGGAGGATGATCAGCCCGGGCCCCTTGGTCCGGTAGAAGCGGCCGAGCCGGAAGACGACCGCGCGCTCGTACTCGTTCATGACCCGGATGGCGCTGATCAAGAAGAGTCCGACGACGACCAGCAGGACGATCAGGCTGTAGTTCACGAGGCTTCCTCCCTGACTTTGGCGACCCGGAGGCGCAGGCCCTCCAGGGACATGACGCGCACCCGCTCGCCCGCCTGGAGCGGCTCGTCCGCGTCGGCGAGCCAGATCTCCCCGCGCACGAAGATCTTGGCGGGCCTCCCGTTCTCCACCCCCGCGCGCACCACCCCCACCTGGCCGATCATCCCCTCCCCGCCCGAGACCGGGCGCCGCTGCTGGGCCCGGAAGCCCAGCCCCACAATCCAGACGAAGAAGAGCGCCGTCCCCGCCACCGCCGGGAGGATGACCTTGAGGCTGACCTGCAGGTAAGGGTCGGGCGAGTCGATGAGCATCATGGAGCCGATGGTCATCGCTACGATGCCGCCCATGGTGAGCCCTCCGTAGCTCACCACCTTGATTTCGAGGACGAAGAAGACGACCGCCAGCAGGATGAGCAGGAGGCCGACGTAGTTCACCGGCAGCACCTTGAGGGCGTAGAGGGCGAGCAGCATGCTGATGGCGCCCACGATGCCTGGCAGGATGGACCCCGGGCTCGAGAGCTCGAAGAAGATGCCGTACATCCCGAGCAGCATGAGGATGTAGGCGACGTTCGGGTCGCTCAGCAGGGTGAGCACCCGCTGGCGCCAGTTCGGGGCGAGGGAGACCCGCTGGGCCCCCCGCGTCGCGAGGACGACCTCCCGCCCCGAGGCGAGCTTAACCTTCCGGCCGTCCACCGCCAGCAGCAGCGCCCGCTCGTCCACCGCCACGAGGTCGATCACCTTCAGTCGCAGCGCCTCCGCCTCGTCCACCGAGACCGCCTCGCGAACCGCGCTCTCCGCCCACTCGGTGTTGCGGCCCGTCCGGGAGGCCACCGCGCGGGCGAAGGCCGCCACGTCGTTCATGGCCTTCTTGCGCATGTCGCCCTCGATCTGGTTCCCCCCGCCCGACACGGGCGAGGCCGCCCCGATGTTCGTCCCGGGCGCCATGGCCGCGATGTGGGCCGACATGGTGATGAAGGTCCCCGCCGAGGCGGCCCGCGCCCCGCCCGGGGCCACGAAGACCGCCACCGGCACCTCGGAGGAGAAGATGGATTTCACGATGTCGCGGGTGCTCGTCACGAGCCCGCCCGGGGTGTCCAGCCGGATGACCATGAGCTGGGCCCCCCGGCGCTGGGCCTCGGCGAGGCCGTAGTCGATGTACTCGGCCGATCCGGGCGAGATGGCGTCCGCCACCTCGAGGATGAGCACCGGGCCCGAGAGCCGGACCGGCTCGGCCCCCCGGCCGGCCGAGGCCAAAAGCACCCCCGCCCCCAGCAGCAGCGCGAAGGCGGCCGCCCGGAAGCGCGGCGTTCCCCCCCCCAGCCATCGGCTCATGGAAGCCCCTCCAGCGGCAACACTCCCCGCGGGAGAAAGTCTAGCACACAAAGGGTGGGAGGCCCCGCGGCCAAGTGTCAGAGGCGGCGCACCCGCCAGGCGCTCGCCTTGAGGTAGCGCGTCTCCGGGATGGCGAGGCGGACGGGGTGGTCCGACGGCTGCCCCCCCTCCCAGAGGAGGGTCAGGTCGCGGCCGGCGTCCAGGGCCGCCTCGCGGAGCATCTCCAGGTAGGCGAGGGGCGTCAGCCGGGCCGAGCAGGAACAGGTGAGGAGCACGCCTCCCTCCCGCACCAGGCGCATGGCCCGCAGGTTCAGCTCCTTGTAGGCCCGCACCCCCTTCTCGAGCGCCGCCTGGCCCGGGGCCAGGGCGGGCGGGTCGAGCACCACCCCGTCGAAGAGGGCCCCGCGCTGCTCCATCGCCCGGAGCATGTCGAAGGCGTTCCCCCGGACGGGGGAGACGCGGCCCCCGAGGCCGTTGCGCTCCGCCTGGCGGCGCAGCCCCGCGAGCGCCCCCGCCGAGACATCGAGCGCCGTGACCTCCGCCCCGGCCCGGGCGAGGCGGAGGCTGAAGGCCCCCGCGTAGCAAAAGACGTCCAGCACCCTTCCCCCCATGAGGCGCCCGGCCGCCCGGCGGCTCTCCCGCTGGTCGAGGAAAAAGCCCGTCTTCTGGCCCTCGCGCACATAGGCCTCGAACTCCAGGCCGTCCTCCCGGAAGGGGGCGATCCCCGGCACCTCGCCCCAGGCGAGGGCCGAGCGCGGCCCCAGGCCCTCGTGGCGCCGGGCCCCCACGTCGCTGCGCTCCCAGACGCCCGATGGATCGAGCACTCGGCGGATCGCGGCGACTACCTCCTCCCGGCGCGCCTCCATCCCCAGGGTGGAGAGCTGGAAGACGGCGGTCCTGCCGTAGACGTCCACCACCAGGCCGGGCAGGTCGTCCGCTTCGCCGAAGGCGAGGCGGAAGGCCTCCTCCCCCCCCGCGCACTGGCGGCGCCAGGCGAGCGCCCGCTCCAGGCGGCGGGCGATCCAGCCCTCCTCCACGCGCACGATGGCGCCCGGGGAAGGATTCCCCTCCACCCGGCCGATCTCGCCCGCGTAGATCCAGGGGTGCCCCCCCTCGATCCGGGGGTTGTGGGAGCTCTTGAGGAAGACGGCGGGCTCGGCGCTCATCCGGCGCTCCGGGGGGCTCCCGGCGCGCGCCCGCCGCCGGGGAAGGCGGCTCACTTCATGCGCGGGACGGCGAGGAGCACCTCGTCCAGGATCTCGACGGCCTTGTCCACGTGGCCCTCGTCGATGATGAGGGGAGGCAGGAAGGCGAGGACGTTGGCGTAGTGCCCCCCGGGGTAGAGGAGGAAGCCCCGCTCGAGGGCGGCGGCGCTGGCCGCCTTGGCGGCGGGGAGGGGCTCGCGGCTCGCGCGGTCGGAGACGAGCTCGGCCGCCACCATGAGGCCCCGGCCCCGCACCTCCCCCACCACGGCGTGGCGCTCGGCCAGCTCCCCGAGGCGGCGGACGAAGTAGTCCCCCATCCCGGCGGCCCGGTCCGCCAGCTCCTCCTCCTCGTACACCTGGATCGAGGCCAGGCCCGAGGCGCAGGCCACGAGGTTGCCGGCGTAGGTGCTGCTCTCGGTGCCCGCGCCGGAGGCCTCGCAGATCTCCTTCTTGGCGACGCAGGCCGAGAGCGGGAGCCCGCCCGAGATGGACTTGCCCAGGACGAGGATGTCGGGCTCCACCCCCTCCTCGTGGAGGTAGGAGAACATCTTCCCGGTGCGGCAGAAGCCGCTCATCACTTCGTCGATGATGAGGAGGACGCCGTGGCGGTCGCAGATCCCGCGCAGCCCCTTGAGGAAGCCCAGGGGGGCCGGGATCATGCCCCCGTTCCCCTGGACCGGCTCGATGATGACGGCCGCCACCTCGCCCCAGCCGCTCGCGGGGTTCCGGAGGAACTCCTCGATGTAGCGGAGCGTCCCCTCCATGCAGGAGGCCTCGTCCCGCCCGAAGGGGCTGCGGTAGGAGTAGGGGAAGGGCACGTGGTGGATTCCCGTCTGGATGGAGGGCAGGCCCGCGCGCTGGCCCTTGCGGCCCATGAGGGCGAGGGCCCCCTGGGTGCGCCCGTGGAAGGCGCCCTCGAAGGCGACCACGTCCTGGCGCCCGGTGGCGCGGCGGGCCATCTTGATCGCCGCCTCGGCCGCCTCGCTCCCCGAGGCCCCCAGGACGATCCGCTTCTCGGCCGGGCCGGGGATGAGGGAGAGCACCTTCTCCATCAGGCGGAGCCGGACGTCCGCCCCCAGCGACATGGCCTGGTGGCCCTTGGCCGCCTGGGCCTGGACCGCCTCAACCACCCTGGGGTGGCAGTGGCCCGCGTTCAGGGAGCCGAAGCCCGCCGTGAAGTCGAGGAAGACGTTCCCGTCCACGTCCTCGATGGCGGCGCCCGAGGCGCGCTCCATGACCAGCGTCTCAGGGCTCAGGCCGAAGGTGAGGCCGGTCGCGGACTCCGCCTTGCGGACGCGCTCCAGGTACTCGCGGGTGCGGGGGCCGGGGTGGGGGACGCGGAGACGGGGGGCATCCAACGAAGCGCACCTCCGGGGAGGGGGAAAAGGGCCGTCCAGCCGGTCATTATGCCCCCCCTCACAGGGGCGGGCAAACATTGGCCCCCGGCGGGAGAATTGTGGGGGCCGGCCCTCACGGTGTATAAAGCGCCTTCGCCCCGGACCACCGGGCGGCTCCGCCCCCTATGCCGAGGACCATGTGACCGCCGAGACGGCCCCCAAGCCCCGCATCTACTACGGCTGGTACATCCTGGCGAGCTGCTTCATCCTCATGGGCATCGCGATGATCAGCCGCAACTCCTTCGGCCTCTTCCTCAAGCCCATGCTCGAGGACTTCCCGGTGAGCCGGGCGGCCCTCTCGCTTCCAATCTCGCTCTCCCTCATCCTCTACGGGGTCTCCCAGCCCATCGGGGGCCTCCTCATCCCCCGCTTCGGGATCCGGACGGTCATCATCTGGGGCATCGTGCTCACCTGCGCGGGCTTCATCGGGATGAGCACCGTCCGGTCGCTCGGAGGGATCTACCTCTTCGCCGGGCTGCTGGTGGGGCTGGGGGGCATCGGCAACAGTTTCACCGCCTTCACCCCCCTGATCGGCAACTGGTTCCCGGAGCGGCGCGGGACGGCCCTCTCCATCGTGAGCTCGGGGACGAGCGTCGGCCAGATGACCCTCCTGCCCGCCTTCGCCTTCCTGATCCCGCTGCTGGGCTGGCGGCAGACCTTCCTGGTGACGGGCGCGGCCTTCGCCCTCCTCATGATGCCCCTGGCCCTGTTCGTCATCCGGGACAAGCCCGACGAAACCGCCGCCTCCGCCGCCCCGGGGAGGGCCGCCGCGCCCTCCGCCGCGCCCTACGACCTCCCCTGGGCCCAGTGCCTCCACAAGGCGCCCTTCGTCCTCCTCGTCACCAGCTTCTTCACCTGCGGCTTCACGGTCACCGTGATGGCCGTCCACTGGGTGCCCTTCGCCACGGACGTGGGCTTCTCGCCCGCCCTGGCCGCCACCGCCTTCGCCTTCGGGGGAGGGCTGAACACCGTGGGAGGCCTCGTGGTGGGCCCCCTCTCGGACAGGCTGGGGCGCAAGGCGCCCCTGAGCTGCGTCTACATGTTCCGGGGCCTGGGGTTCCTGCTCTTCCTCTTCGTCAAGAACGACATCACCGTCTGGGCCGTGCCGCTGATGATCGGCTTCTCCTGGATCGCCACCGTGCCCCTCACGGCGGCCCTCACGGGGGACTTCTTCGGGCCGCGCAACGTGGCCGTGCTCTTCGGGCTCGTCTCCCTGAGCCACCAGCTGGGCGCGGGCCTGGCCGCCTGGCTGGCCGGCTACATCTACGACGTCACCGGGAGCTACAACGCCGCCTTCGCGCTGGCCGGCTACCTCTGCTTCCAGGCCGCCCTCCTCGTCTACCTCATCAAGGAGAGCGAGGTGACGGCGGCGCGCGCTGCGGCGGCCGCGCGCGCGTAGCCTCCCCGCCGAGGCGGGCGAGCTCCCCGGCGCGCCAGCGCGCGAGGAATTCCCGCATCTCCCTCTCCATCTCCGCCGCCCCGCCCAGCGCCTCCGGGCCCGCCCCCCGGGACCGGAGCAGCCGCAGGGCGAGCCGCACCCCCTTCTCGACGGCGGCCTGGGTCTCGGCGAAGGCCCGCTCGATCGCCGCCCGGGAGGGGGGAACGCCGTCCGCGAGGAACTTGCGCAACGCGAAGGCGGCTAGGCGCTCGGCGGTGGTGCGGGCGCTGAAGTCGCGGATGAGGCCCTGCATGAGCGAGATCGGGGGCTCGGGCGCCCCCACCCAATCGATCGTCATCTGGACGGCGGCGAGACAGCCGTCCTGGCGGGCCGTGGCGGCGGCCGGGAAGCTCCGCCGCTCCACGGCGGAGAAGGCGGTCCCCTTCCCCCCGGGGGGCACGGCGTGGACGGCGGACGGATTCTGGAGCGGCGCGATGCGCATGCCGGTGCTCCTCGCGCGCGGGGGTTCCCGGGTCCGGTATCGGCAGGGCCGGGGAAGATCTTGAGGGGACCCCCAGGGGAGGGCATTTGCCACGGCGGGTACCCTCTGCCATAATTCCGCCGCCACAAGAAGGGCAACGTCTCATAAATCAATCGGTTGGCTGATGGCTGGGGAGCACATGGAATACAACTGCTGGCTCGAGTGCATCAACCCCGCCTGCGGCGCGACCTACTCGATCTTCGACGCGACCTACCGCTGCCGGGAGTGCGCCAGCCTGCTCGAGGTGACCCACGACCTCGAGGGCCTGCGCACCCGCAGCGCCTCGGAGTGGCGCCACCTCTTCGACGACCGCTACAAGCGCAACACCCACCCCTGGGGGAGCGGGGTCTGGGGCAAGAAGGAGTGGGTCTGCCCCCTTATCGAGGACGACAACATCATCTCCTTCTACGAAGGGGGCACCAACCTCTTCAAGGCGGGGCGCCTGGGACAGGAGCTGGGCCTGGGGGAGCTCTGGATCAAGCAGTGCGGCAACAGCCACACCGGCTCCTTCAAGGACCTGGGGATGACGGTGCTCGTCTCGGCCGCCCAGCAGATGGCGGCCGACGGCCGCCGCGTGCGGGCCCTGGCCTGCGCCTCGACCGGGGACACCTCGGCCTCTCTCGCCGCCTACTGCGCCTCGGCGGGGCTGCCCGCGATCGTCTTCCTGCCGAAGGAGAAGGTCTCCCTCGCCCAGCTCATCCAGCCCATCGCCCACGGGGCGGTGGTGCTCTCGATCGACACCGACTTCGACGGCTGCATGCGGCTCGTCCAGAAGGTGTGCGAGGAGCAGGGCATCTACCTGGCCAACAGCATCAACTCGCTCCGCATCGAGGGCCAGAAGACCATCAGCGTCGAGATCGTCCAGCAGTTCGACTGGGAAGTGCCCGACCTCATCCTCATCCCCGGCGGGAACCTCGGCAACGTGAGCGCGCTCGGCAAGGGCTTCCTCATGATGCGCGACCTCGGCCTCATCGACCGGCTCCCCCGCATCGTGTGCGCCCAGGCGGAGCGGGCCAACCCGCTCTACCGCAGCTTCCTCACGGGCTTCCGCGAGTACAAGCCCATCGAGGCCAAGCCCACCCTCGCCACCGCGATCCAGATCGGCAACCCCGTGAGCATCGAGCGCGCCATCCGGACGCTGAAGCTCTTCGAGGGCTCGGTGGAGCACGCGACCGAGGAGGAGCTCGCCAACGCCGCCGCCCGGGGGGACCGCACCGGCCTCTACAACTGCCCCCAGACGGGGGTGGCCCTCGCCGCCCTCGAAAAGCTGGCCTCGCGGGGCGAGGTGGGCCCCAGCGACCGCGTGGTGGTCATCTCGACCGCCCACGGGCTCAAGTTCACCGAGTTCAAGATCCAGTACCACCAGCGCCGAATCGAGGGCGCCGACTGCCGCTTCGCCAACCAGCCCATCGAGCTTCCCAACGACCTGGGCGCCGTCCAGGAGGCGGTCGAGCAGCACCTCGCCTCCTTCGCGGCCACCTGATCGGGGCGGCCGGGAACCGATGATGAGCCCGACCCCCCCATCCCCACCCCAGCCCCCCTCCGAGGGCAGAGACGAGCGGAGCTTCGAGCGGAGGTCCCTGATCCCGCCGATCTTCCAGACCGCCTCCTTCACCTTCGGCAGCGCGGCCGAGCTGGCCGCCTTCCACGGCGGGCAGGAGGACGGCGCCTTCTTCTACGGGCGCTACGGCAACCCCACCCAGGCCGCGGCCGAGGCCCGCCTCTCGCGCCTCGAGGGGGCCGAGGCGTCGCTCCTCTTCGCGAGCGGCATGGCCGCTGTCTCCTCGGTCTTCCTCGCCTTCCTCGCGCCCGAGGCGCGGCTTCTCCTCCTGGGGGAGAGCTACCGCCACACCCGGGACGTGACCGAGAAGCTCCTCGCCCGCTACGGGGTGCGCTGCGCCCTGGCGGAATGCGACGACCCCGAGGCGCTCGACAAGGCGGCCGAGGGAGGCGTGCGGCTCCTCTTCGCGGAGGTGCCCTCCAACCCCACCCTGCGCGTGCCCGACATCGCCCGCCTCGCCGAGTGGACCCGCGCGCGGGGGGCGCGGCTCGTGGTGGACTCCACCATCGCCTCCCCCGCCCTCCTCCGGCCCCTCGCCCACGGGGCGGACCTGGCGGTCCACAGCGCGACCAAGTACCTCTCCGGCCACAACGACGTCCTGGCCGGCGCGGTCTCGGGCCCCCAGGGCCTGGTGGACGCCCTCCGCGAGCACCAGGCGCTGCTGGGCGGCATCCTCGCCCCCCAGTCGGCCTTCCTCCTCGACCGGGGCATGAAGACGCTGGCGCTCCGGGTGGAGCGCCAGAGCGCAACCGCCCTCTCCCTCGCCGAGTTCCTCGCGGGCTGCCCCCCGGTGACGCGGGTGCACTACCCGGGCCTCCCCTCCCACCCCGACCACGCCACCGCGCGGCGGCTCATGCCCGCCTTCGGGGGCCTGCTGAGCTTCGAGCTGAAGGGGGGCCCCGCGGCGGCCGACCGGCTGGTGGACGCCATCAGGGTGGCGGTCCTGGCTCCCGGCTTCGGGGGGACGGAGAGCCAGGTGGAGCACCACGCCCGCATGGCCTACGCGGACCTCGGGCTCGAAGGGGCGCAGGCGCGGGGGGTGGCCCCCGGCCTCATCCGCTACTCGGTGGGCCTTGAGGACTTCGAGGTCCTGCGGGACGACTTAAGGGACGCGCTCAAGAAGATCTAGGGACCTCAGCCCCGGCCCCGTGCGGGGCGCTCGCCCACCAGCCACCGGGTCCGCACCCACATCCGCCTCCCCTTGAACTGGCCCGACTTCACCTCGACGTGGGTGAAGCCCCGGCTGTCGCCCGAGAGCGCCACGACCTCGGTGCCGGGCGGGAGCCGGTAGGGGTAGCGGGCCCCTCGCGGGGCGCGGTAGCCGACGGCGTAGTTGAGGGGGAGGCCCTGGTACATGCTGCGGATGTACATGGTCTTGCCGAGCGAGGCCGCCGCCGCCGGCTTGGGCGGGGCGGGCCTCCCGGCGGGGGCCGCGGGCGGGGTGGGGCCGGCCATGCCGCCCGCGGGCTTCGCGCCCGAGAGCGCGTCGCGCATCTGGAGGCGGACCTCGTTGAGGGACCTCGTGTGGGTGGCCAGGATCTGGGTGTGGGCGAGGAGCTGCTGGCGGATGGCCACGATGCTGGCCTGGCTCTGCTTTTTCTGCTCTTCAAATTCCGCCCGGGGCACGACCAAGGCGCAGCCCGCGCCCGCCAGCCCGAGGACGGCCATCAGCAGAACCCACACCCCCGCCTTCAGGCGGCGGGCGGGTCCGCGCTCCCGGGGTTTCCTCATACCGGATACCATCCCTCGATGGGCGGCATAACGACCAGCTCGCTCTCCAGGGCCTGGACCCCGGCGAAGGAGCGGGCGATGCTCTCGGCCAGTTCCTTCTCCTCCTCGCTGTTCACCCGGCCGTGCAGGCGGAGCTTGCCGGGCGCGGCACAGTCGACCGAGATGCCGCCCGCGTCCAGCCGCTCGTCGGTCATGAGAGCGGCCTTGACCCGCTGGCCGAAGGTGAGGTTCTGGAGGTGCTGGGAGGAGGCGGGGCCCGCCCCGGGCTTCTCCTGGGCCCGCAGGACGCCCACCAGGAGGCGGGCGGCCTCCTCTTCCTCCCAGAGGCCGGTGTTCAGGACTAGGTCGAAGTCCGTCGGTTCGCCCCACGACGCCCCGAAGAAGTAGCGGGAGTAGGAAGTGCGCTCCCGGTCGTTGTGGAGGATGAACTCCTCCGCCATGGCCGGGGAGACGGCCTCGTGCTGCACCAGCCGCCGCTGGCGGACGTCGTTGGGCGCCACCACGCGGGCCCGCAGCACCCCCGGGATGCCCCGCAGCAGCAGGTTGCTGCCGCGGCCCAGGATGACCTGGTTGTCCTTCAGGGCCGACTCGTAAACGATGGCCCGCATGATGTCGAGATAGACCAGCTGGCGGTCGCGGAAGAAGCGGTCCACCAGGCCGGGGCTGCGCTCGTCCACCCGCTCCAGCTCGGCCCGGACGTAGCCGTAGGAGCGCGCGGCGGCCGCGAAGCCCTCGTTGTCCAGGAGCGCCCAGCCGAGCTCGTCCGCCACCCGCTTGGCGACGGCGTCGCCCCCGCTGCCCAGCTCCCGCGAGAGGGTCAGTACGCCCATGGTCGGCCCCCTTCCGCCGGGCGTTCGGGCCGCTCCGGCGCGGCCCGGGCGACTTCCCCGCCCCGGCCCTCCCCCCGGCCCTCGATGATGGCGTCCAGAGTCTTCCGCATGGTGGTACAGCCGCCAAGGAAAATCAAGATGAAAATCAGCGCCGCGGGAAGCCCGCGCGCCGCGCCCCCTCGCTCCCTCATCGGATGGCCCTCCGGAACTTCTCCAGTTGGAGCCGGAAATAGCGGCTGGCCGGCTCGAGCTTGATCGCCTTCTGGATGTGGGCCACCGCGTCCACCGGCTGGCCGTTGCGGAAGTGGAGCTCCGCCAAGGTATCGAGGAAGGCCGGGGTGTCGGGCTGGAGCTCAAGCGAGCGCTTGGAGAGCTCGAGCCCCCGTTCGAGGTTCTTCTCCTCGATGGCGTGGAACCAGGCCAGGCGGTTCATGGCGGGGGCCGAGTTGGGGTCGAGGTCGAGGACCTTGCGGAACACCTCCTTGGACTCCTCGGACTTCCCGCTCTCCCACAGGAGCATCCCCAGGTCGAAGAGCACGGCCACCGACCGCGGGTGCTCCTCCCGGAGGTTGAGGAGCATCCGGTGCGCCACGTTGAGGCGCCCGCGGCTGCGGTGGAGCCGGGCGACCCGCACCAGCATGTCCACGTTGGAGCGGTCCAGCTTGGCCGCCCGCTCGTAGAGCGCGATGGCCTCGCGGTCCCGCCCGGCCGCCTCGTAGAGGGCGCCCAGGCGGACGTAGGCGTCCAGCCAGTCCGGCGAGAGCTCCACCACCTTGGCGTAGACCTGGATGGCCTCTTCCTGGGCCTGCTGGGTCCCCAGGGCCGCCAGGGCGGCTCCCAGCTCGAAGTGCAGGCGCGCCTCCCGGGGATGGTGGCCGATCCCCTGGCGCAACACGCTCACCGCCCGCGCCGGCCGCTTCTCGGCCAAGTGCTTCTCCGCCTCGGCGAGATACGCGCGGGGGGCCGGCGGCGGGGCGGGCCGCGCGCCCGGGGAGGCCGCCTTCAGCCGGTCTTGGACCCCCTCGAGGCGCCGCTTGAGCACCACGTCGTCGGGGTCCCGCCGCAGGGCGCCGGCGTAGGCGCGGGCCGCCTCGGCGTGGGCCCCGGACCGGGCGTGCAGGTCGCCCAGGAGGATCAAGCCCTCGATGTGGCCCGGCTCGGCCAGGAGGAGGGCCTGGAGCTGGGCGATGGCCTCGGGGCCCCGCTCGAGGCTGGCGAGGGCCTTGGCGAGGCGGAAGCGCGCCGTTTGGGTCCGCGGCCCCTCCACCCCCGCCGCGCGCTTGAGCCGCTCGGCCGCCTCGGCGAGGGCGCCCCGGCTCTCAAGGCGCCCGGCTTCCTCCAGCAGATCCTCCTGGAGGGCCTCCGCGTCCGAGACGGGGCTGGCGCCGGGGACGAAGAGCCAGGGGGCGAGGCGCCGCTCCCAGAAGCGCTCGATCTGCCGGGCCAGCCGTTCCGGGAAGCGCGGGGCGGGGTTGTCCGGGGAGGAGAACAGGGAGGCCGAAGCGGCCCCGGCGGCGAGGAGGAGAACCGCCAGCGCCAGGGCCAGCCGCCGGCGGGAGGGTGAGACGGGCCGGGGCGGGGGCACCGGGAGGACGTCCGGCATCCGCAGGGAGCCCTCGAGCCGGGCCAGGGGGTGGATTTGCACCCGGGGGGCCTCGACGCCCCCCTGATGGTGGCATCCCGCCCCCAGCTCCAGGCGGCGCCTCACCCGCAGCTCGCCCCGGCACTTCCCCCGGAGGACCAGCTCCTCGACCCGGAAGGTGCCCTCCGTGTCGGCCTCGGAGCCGATCTCCAGCCGCCCGCTCCCCTCGACATCGCCCGCGAAGCGGCCGTTCAAGAGCATCCGGCCCGAGAAGCGGAGGGCGCCCTCCAGCCGGGTCCCGGGACCGAGGAAGGAAACGTCGGCCAGGGGGACGGAGGGATGGGGGGAAGAGGACATGGGACCTCTCCCTCTCTGCCGAAGTGGCTGGAAGGTCCCCACGCTGGGGGAAGGGGCCGCTCGGGGGGGCCGGCTCCCGCATCTTACCAAAAATGGCGGGAGGGCAGAGGAGCAAATTTCCCCCCTCCGGTCTCCTAGCGGGGGCCTTGCCGGAACAGCCAGAAAACCTGCTGGTCCCAGCCCACACGCAGGATGAGGCGATCCTGGCCGCCGGCGACGAACCAGGGCCGGGGCGGGGCCCCCCGGGCCGCGTCACCGGCGCTGCGGGCGGGGCCGGAGGGCCCCCCGGGCCCCAGCCCGAGCCGCTCGCGCGCCGATCGGACGGCCTGCCCCCCCTCGAAGGGCTCGGGCGAGGAGACGAAAAAGAGGCGGTACATCCGCTGCGGCTCGACCATCCGGACGGCGAAGGGCACGAACCGCCCGGGCGCCACCCGCTGGGCCCAGCCCGGACGCTGCGGATCGGAGGAAAAGAGAACCTCCTCGGCCTCGCCCTCCCGGTTCAGGGCGAAGGCGTACACATGGCGCACCCCGCGGGCGGCCATGCGCCCCACGACGAGCGAGTCCGCCCCGACCAGGTTGCCCGCGGCGAGGCGCTTCCGCTGCCCCCCCCTGTCGATCTCCTCCAGCACCACCTCCAAGGCGGGCTCGCCCCAGAAGGGGGGGTGGACGGGCGCCAGGCGGGGCCGGGGAGGGACCCAGGCGGTCAGCGCCTCGTCCGGGACGGCGCCGCGGGGCAGCGCGTCCCGGGCGTGGGCGAGATAGATGCGTCCCGCCTCCACCCGCTCCGGCAGGCCGAAGACATCCTTCAGCCCGCGGGCGTAGTAGATGATCCGGGGGGCCGTGTTCAGCACCACGGCGGCCCACACGCGCACCCGCCCGGGCCCCAGGGCGTAGGCACCGAAGACGGCGGCGTCCGCCTCGAAGATGGAGGCGGCGTAGACGGCCGACTCCTCTCCGTAGGGGCCGCCCCGCGCCCGGGGCCAGAGGCCCCGCAGGGGGTGATCCCCGTCCAGCTCCTCCGAAAAGACCTCGGGCGAAGCCTCCTGCCCCCGCTGCTTCCGCTCAAACGCCTCGGCCCGCCACTCGCCGACGGGGGCGTTTTCGAAAAAGCCGATGCCTTCCTCCTCGTCATCGGGGCGGGGGGAGGAAACCCGCGGCATCCTGGCCTCCTGCCAGGCGACCCCCTCGCCGCCGTCGACGACCCGGAAGCGGGCCGAGCGCGCCAGGGCCCGGCGGACGGCTTCCTCGACCTGGCGGCTGAAGGGGGTCCTGGCTCCGGTGCGGGCCTCGGGGAACCCCGCGACCACCACCCGCAGGACCGCCGCCTCGGCCGGGGCGCGCGGGTCCACGGCCCGGAACCGGCCCACGTTGACGCCGGCTACCTTCACCCCCTCGGCGAGGCCGGCGGCGAGGCGCTCCCCCATGGCCCGGACGGCGCCCGCCCGGCCCGGGGCCTCGCGCCAGGGGATGGCCTCGTGGCCGGCGCAGGAGGCGAGAAGGACAGGAGCCAGCAGGAGACAGAGCCGGGAGAGAGCGCCCCTCATGCCCCTTCCCCCGCCTCCGCCTTGCGGCGGACAGCGTCGAGGGCGGCGAGGGTTTCCAGGAGGGGCCGGAGGTCTTGGAGGGGGATCATGTTGGGCCCGTCGGAGAGGGCCTCGTCCGGGCGCGGGTGGCACTCGAGGAAAAACGCGTCCACCCCCACCGCCGCCGCCGCCCGGGCGAGGGGGGCCACCATCCGGCGGTCCCCGCCGCTGCGGTCGCCGAGCCCCCCGGGGGCCTGGACGCTGTGGGTCGCGTCGAAGACGACGGGCCAGCCCGGCTCGCGCATGAGGACGAGGGAGCGCATGTCGGCCACCAGGTTGTGGTAGCCGAAGGAGGCGCCCCGCTCGGTGAGGAGGATCTGGGCGCAGCCCGCCTCCGCCAGCTTGGCGGCGGCGTGGCTCATGTCCTGGGGGGCGAGGAACTGGCCCTTCTTGACGTTGACGGGCTTGCCCGTCCGCCCCGCCGCCAGGAGGAGGTCCGTCTGGCGGGAGAGGAAGGCGGGGATCTGGAGGGCGTCGAGCACCTGGGCGGCCTCGGCGGCCTCCTCCACCGTATGGACGTCGGAGAGGACGGGCAGCCCCGTCGCCCCGCGCACGGCGGCCAGGATGCGCAGGCCCTCCCGCATGCCCGGCCCCCGGTAGGAGGCCCCGGAGCTGCGGTTGGCCTTGTCGTAGGAGCCCTTGAAGACGGCGCCCATGCCGGCGGCCCGGGCCGCCTCCTTCACCGCGTGGGCGCACTCGAGGGCGAGGGCCTCGCTCTCCAGGACGCAGGGCCCCGCGATGACGGCGGGCGGGGCGCCCCCGCCGATGGGAACGCCCCCGATCCGGACCTGCCGCTGGCTCATGGCCCGGCGCGCCCCTAGTTGAAGAGCTCGCCGCTGGCCTTCTTGGCGGCGGCGATGAAGGCGCGGAAGATGGGGTGGGGGGCGTAGGGCGCGCTCTTGAACTCGGGGTGGAACTGGCAGCCGAGGAAGAAGGGGTGGCCGGGCAGCTCGGCCATCTCGACGAGGCGTTCGTCCGGGGAGAGGCCGCTGAAGCGCAGGCCGTTCTCCTCCAGGGTCTCGCGGAAGGCGTTGTTCACCTCGTAGCGGTGGCGGTGGCGCTCCTCGAAGCGGACGGCCCCGCCGTAGACCTCGGAGGCCAGGGAGCCGGGCCGGAGGATGCCGGGGTAGGAGCCCAGCCGCATGGTGCCCCCCTTGTTCACGTTCTCCTGGCCGGGCATGAGGGCCACCACGGGGAAGGGGGAGTCCTCCCGGAACTCGGCGCTGTTGGCGGAGGCCAGGCCGCAGACGTTGCGGGCGTACTCGATGATGGCGCACTGCATCCCGAGGCAGATACCGAAGAAGGGGACGAGGCTCTTGCGGGCGTACTGGACGGCCTCGATCTTGCCCTCGATCCCCCGCCCACCGAAGCCGCCGGGGATGAGGATGCCGTGGGCCTGGGAGAGGAGGGCCGGGGCCCCGCGCCGCTCGATCTCCTCGCTGTCGACGTATTGCAGGTTCACCTTCACCTCGTTGGCGGTGCCGCCGTGGACGAGGGCCTCGGAGAGGCTCTTGTAGGACTCCTTGAGGTTGACGTACTTGCCCACGATGGCGATGTCGGCGGTGACGGTGCTCTCCTTCACCTTGCGCACGAATTCGCGCCAGATGCTCAGGTCCGGCTCCCGCCCCTGCCCCATCCCCAGGCGCCCGGCGATGATGCCGTCCAGCCCCTCGGCGTTGAACTTGAGGGGGACTTCGTAGATCGACTCCACGTCGATGGCCTCGATGACGGCGCTCGGGGGAACGTTGCAGAAGAGCGAGATCTTGCGCTTGGCTTCGTCCGAGAGGGGCATCTCGGTGCGGCAGAGGAGGATGTCGGGCTGGATGCCGATCTCGCGGAGCTTCATGACCGAGTGCTGGGTGGGCTTGGTCTTGAGCTCCTCGGAGGCCTTGATGAAGGGGATGAGGGTGACGTGGATGTGGAGGACGCTCTCCGGCCCCATGTCGTAGCGGAACTGGCGGATGGCCTCGAGGAAGGGCAGGCT
>MGDP01000001.1 GCA_001790955.1 Candidatus Tectomicrobia bacterium RIFCSPLOWO2_12_FULL_69_37 | reverse complement strand
GTGTCCGCCCCCCGCAGCACCACCCCCCGCGCCTTGACCGCCGCGCTCATCATCTGGCGGGTGATCCGCCCCCCGATGCGGTGGGGCTTCCCCCCGCGCCAGCGCTTCTTCCCGGCCGCCTGGGTGCGGCTCATCGTCCGTCCCGCCCCGTGGACGGTGGAGCGCAGGAGCTTCCGCGCGGCGGGGGTGTCCACCCCCTCGGCGATGACGGCGATGTCCCCCATGCTCCCCCCGATGAAGCACCGCTGGCCCGGCCAGGCGGGCGTCGCCCCCTTGCGGACGACGAGGAGCCTCTCCCCGCCATGCTCCTCCTCCCAGGCGAAGTTGTGGTGGTTGTGGACCTCCTCCACCGCCCGCGCGCCGAGGATTTCGAGCACCCGCTGGCAGATGTAGTCCCGCCCCGCGTAGGCGTAGCGCCCGGCCAGCTTCATGGCGGCGTAGTAGTCCTGCCCCAGGGGGGAGGCGAGGGGGAAGAGGGTGGCCGGGGCGTGCATGTCCTCGCTCCCCGGCCGGGCGGTAAAGGGCCGGTTCTTGGCGAGGTTGAGGAAGCCGGTGCAGGTCTTGTGGCCGAAGCCCCGCGAGCCGAAGTGGACCCCGACCCAGAGCGCCCCCTCCTCGTCCGCGAAGAGGTCCACGTAGTGGTTCCCGGCCCCGATGGTGCCGAGCTGGGAGGCGGCGAGGTCCTTGAGGTCCCCGACGGGTTTCACGTCCCGCCAGGCGGGGTCGCCGAAGAGCTCGTGGTCCACCGGCGTGGGGTTGCGGTGGCCCATCCCGAACTCCAGGGTGTGGAAGATGGTGTCCATGATCCGGACGATATCGGGGCGCACGTCCTCCGCCAGGAGGTTCGTCTTCACCGCCTTGTTTCCGCAGGCGATGTCGTAGCCCACCCCGCTCGGGCTGATGGCCTCCCGGTAGGCGACGACCCCCCCGATGGGCATGGAGTAGCCGAGGTGGTGGTCGGCGCAGAGGGCCCCCGCCGCAGCCTCCTCGTCCGCGAGGCAGACCCGGATTTGGCGCAGGGCCCCTTCGTCCACGGGGCTGCCCCGGATTTCCAGCGGCTTCTCAGGCATTTTTCCATTATCCTAATGTGATAGATTAGAGAATATATCTTAAATCTAATTTATTGTATGTAAATTCTACTATCCTGTGTTTTTGCCCAAATCCAGGCGATTTTTTCGTCTGGCGCGATTTTGCTCCACGCAAGGCGGCTCTCAGTCTAGAATATGGGGCACGGGTGGAAATACGTCGAGCACCGGGGTCATCCCGCGGTCGGCATGAGGAGGGTGGGCGTGCGGAGGGCGGCGCTGGGGCTCCTGTGGCTGGTGATCTCGGGGGCGCTCCTGACGGGAGCGGCCGGGCCAGGCACGGACGCCTGGAAGGGCGCCACCGAGCTTGGCCCGGACGGCACGCCCGCCCGCCGCTTCATCCCGGTCGAGCTCTGGACCGGGGAGGCCTGGGACGGCCGCCGTGATCTCGTGATGAGGAAGGTCAGCTTGAGCCACAAGCCGGCCATCCCGTGGAACCACCCCCTGATCGCCGTCGAGGGGCCGTTCCCCTGGGAGAAGGACCCCGGGGTGCAGCTCTTCCGGCGCTCGCGGATCAGCAGCCGGACGGGGCCCGTCGTCCAGCTCTTCCGGATCAACGAGGCCAAGGACGGCCTGGGCCGGGTGCTGGACGAGCGGGGAGGGAAGGTGCGCGGCCGGGACGAGGCCTCCAAGTTCCCCCTCGGCTGGTGGCGCCGGGGCGAGGCGCGCGCCTACAACGACTCCCAGCAGACGCGGATCACCATCGAGGAGCTGGACTACACCTTCCTGGGGGCTGCGCACTCCCTGCGCTTCCGCTGGACGGTGAAGCACGAGGACACCTCCTACGTCTTCTCCCCGGGCAAGGGGCTGGTGGCCCTCTACCACCATTCGCGGTGAGGCCCGGGAGGGCCGGCGGGGCGGAGGGCCGGTTGCCGGGCCGCGCCCCCTCTGGTAAGAAGGGGCATCGATCGAGGAAACCCGCGGGGGACGCCATGCCGGCGGCCGGGAAGGCGGTTCGCGTCAAGCTCTCCCATGTCGGCATCTACGTGCGCGACATGGAGAGGTCGCTGCGCTGGTACCAGGAGGTCCTCGGCCTCAAGCTCTCGGACTACCTGCCCGCCGGGAACACCCAGGAACCCGCCGCCCCCCACGGCATCTGCTGGCTCCGCTACGACGACCTCCACCACGAGCTGGTCCTCGTCCAGCTTCCCCCCGGGGCGCTCCAGGCGGGGGAGACGGGGCGGCCGGGGAGCCTCCAGCAGGTGGCCTTCCGCCTGGGCTCCGAGGCCGAGGTCGAGGCGGCCTGCGCGCGCCTCCAGGCGGCCGGGGTCGAGATCCTCCGCCCGCCGCGCCGCCAGCGGATGAGCGGGGGGCTCCAGTTCTACTTCGCCGACCCCGACGGGAACAAGATCGAGCTCTTCAGCTCCGCCAACCGGCTCCCGTACTGAGGCCCCCCCATGATCAAGGTCGGCTCCCTCTCGCACGTCGGCCTCTGGGTCCGGGACCTGGACCGCTCCATCCGCTGGTACGAGGAGATGCTGGGCTTCGCCCTGACCGAGCGGCTGGGGCCGAACGCCATCGAGCCCGCCGCCCCCCACGGCATCGCCTGGCTGCGCTGCTCGGCCGAGCACCACAACCTCGTCCTCGTCCAGCTCCCCCCGGAGCAGGCCGCCGCGCCCATGCCCTACGGGGGCAAGGGTACCCTCCAGCAGATGGCCTTCGAGGTGGAGAGCGCCGAGGCCCTCCACGCCGCCCACGAGCTCCTGGCCGGGAAGGGGGTCAAGATTCTCGTCCCCCCCGTCCGCCAGAAGCAGAGCCCGGGCTGGAAGTTTTATTTCGCCGACCCGGACGGCCACAAGCTCGAGATCTCCTGGGGCATGAAGCGGGTCGGGCCCGAATACGGCCGCCACTACGGCAAGTGGCCCGAGGGGGCCGCCTGAGCCCCCGGGAAACGGATTCCGGGAAGCCTCCCCATTTTTTCCGGCGGTATTATCCGGTACTGGCCGCAACATCCGCGGAATTTTCATTTTGCCCTGGAGAGATGAGGGGAGCCTCCCGGTCGGAGGCCTCCCGGCCCTTGCATTTTTCCCCCCGGAATACCCCGGAATACCCCGGACGGGATCAGAATCTGCATTTGCCCGGGAGGGAGCCGGGAGGTGGTCCGGCCACCACCCGGGTGTTTTGGGGTATCTTTTTCCATCAATTCGCGCGACTAACCGCGACGCCCGCCGCAATCCAGGCATTGCCTCCGGCTCCCTGTAGGGGCGGCCGGACTTCGGCGAGCTCAGTCGAGCCGCCGGCCGCCCCTGCGGACGAACGGGCGGGAGGCCCGAGCGGAGGGCCGCCCCGGGGGATAAGATACCCCCCGGAGGCGGATTCGCTCTTACCTCAAGTTCCCTCATCTTCCGGATCGGACGGAACGGGCCGCCCAGAGGGGCGGCCCGGGGGAGAGGTTACGCGGAGGCGGCCCTAAAAGCCTTTCAGGGGGGCGTGAGGCGGGCGCCACCATCATTTAACATAATATATCTTATCATCACTTCGCGGGTTTGGCCGGGCTGGCGGGAGCCGCTTTCGCCGCGGGCTTGGCGAGGCGGTCCAGGCGCTCCCGGTGGATCTCGCTCAGGAAGGGGCTCCGGGGGAACTTCTGGCTGAACTCCTCCAGGGTCTTGGCGGCCTCCTGGGGCTGGCCGGCCTTCTCCTGGCATGAGGTGACGGCGAGGTAGAGGTCCTCCTGGCTGATGAGGCTCCCCCGGGCGAGGATCTCGCGCCAGATGGCGACGGCCTCGGGGCACTTGCCCTGGGCCTCCAGGACGGCGGCGAGGCCCCGCTGGGCGAGCTCCTTGTCCATGGGGACGGCGGCGCCGCTCCCCAGGACGATGCGGTACTCCTGCTCGGCTCCCGGGAGCTGCCCCCCCTCGCGGAGCTTCCCGGCCAGATCGAGCCGGGCCATGACCCCGCTCCGGGTCGCAGGGTATTGGAGGGCCGTCCGGCGCAGGGCCTCGATCTCCTCGGGCCCCTTGGCCTCCTCGGCGAGCATGTAGGCGATGGAGGCCTTCTCCTGGTTCTTGGCCGCCCAGTAGCCGTACCCCCAGGCGCCCCCCGCCGCGGCGAGGACGGCCGCCCCCGCGAGGAGGATGTGGCTGGCGTGGGCCTGGAGCCAGGCCATCCCCTGGAAGCCGGCGGTCTGGAAGGCGTCGGGCTGCTTGATCTGCTGGCGGATGGTCCGGGCCATGCTCTCGGGGCACCTCGAAATTTGCGGCGGCGCTTTTGTGAAATTTTCACACGGAGGTCATTTGCGGGAAATCCCGCGTCCCCGGCTCAGGGCGCTTGCGTTGTAGCCGGGATCGCCGCCCCCGTCAAAGCCGGGCCGCCCTCCCTCCCGTTTTCCGCCCCGGCGGGGGCCGCCTCGGCCAGGTTGGTGTGGTAGCAGGGCCCCTCCCCCATGTCGGTCAGGGCCTGGGAGGTGAGCTCGTTCACCCCCCGCCCGTCCGGGGAGTGGCGGGAGGCCCGCACGCCGGGGATGATGGCCACCCCCCGGGGCACGTCCTCCGTCACCCGCAAGGGGCGCACGATGCTCCCCCGCGCGGTGCGGACCCGCACGGGCTCCCCCTCGGCCAGGCCCCGCTCCCGGGCGTCCTCGGGGTGGAGGAAGAGGCGCTGCTCCCCCTCCCCCTTCATGCTGCGCGCCCCGCCGTTGCCGGTGCTGTTCAGGAAGTGGTGGCCGGGCGGGAGGACGAGCTGGAGCATGCCGCGCCCCGCGTGGGCCGGGTTCTCGGGGCCCTCGGCCAGGGGGACGTGGGCCGGGAGGGGGTCGAGCCCCATCCGCTCCATCCGCTCGCTGTAGAACTCGAGCCGGCCCGAGGGGGTCGGGAAGCCCCCGGCGAAGGGGTTGGCGGTGTTCAGGGGGGCCTGGAGGTAGCGCTTCTCGCGCAGGGCCTCCAGGGTGATCCCGGCCCGCCTGAGCCGGGGGGTATCGAGGATGCGCGCGGCCGCCTCCCAGAGGCCCTCGCGGAAGTCCGGCTCCTCGAAGCCCAGCCGCTCCGCCAGGAGGGAGAAGACCTCGTAGTTGGACTTGGCCTCCCCCCGGGGCGGGATGGCCCCCTCGTTCAGCCCGAAGAAGTACTGGCCGTAGCTCGTGAAGAAGTCCGGCGACTCGGCGAAGGTGGGGGCGGGCAGCACGATGTCGGCGTAGTCCACGGTGTCGGTGTGGAGGATCTCGTGCACCACGGTGAAGAGGTCCTCCCGCAGGAGCCCCCGGCGCACCGCGCCCGCGTCGGGGAGGGTCGCGGCCGCCGCGCAGTGGTAGACGAAGAGCACCTTGACGGGCGGGCCGCCCAGCGCCCCGGTCAGGGCCTTGCCCACCTCGACGATGTTGATGGTGCGCGTCCCCCCGGGGGACCACTCGGGCCGCTCGTAGGCGGCGAGGTCGAGGCCGAAGGCGCCCGTCGAGATCTCGAAGAGCCCGCCCCCCTCCTTGGCGTAGGCCCCCACGAGGGCGGGCAGGCAGGCGATGGTGCGCACGATCATGGCCCCGTTGGCGTGGCGGGAGAGGCCGATGCCCATGCGGACGAAGGGGGCCCGCGCCCGGCCGTACTCCCGGGCGAGGCGCTCGACCTCCGCGGCGGGCACGCCGGTGACGGCCTCGGCGCGCTCCGGGGGGTACTCCTCCAGCCGCTTGCGGAGGGCCTCGAAGCCCAGGGTCCAGCGCCCGATGTAGCCGCGGTCGATCAGGCCCTCGCGCACGAGGACGTGCATCATCCCCAGGGCCAGGGCGGCGTCCGTGCCCGGGCGCACGGGGACGAACGCGTCCGCCAGCTTGGCGGTGCGGTGGCGGTAGACGTCGATGACGGTGACCTTGGCCCCCTTCTCCCGCGCCGCCTGGATGAAGGGGAGGATGTGCATGTTGGTGGTGGCGGGGTTGGTGCCCCAGAGGAGGATGTGGTCGCTCCGGGCCATCCCGGCGCAGTCGTTGCCCAGGCCCGCCCCCAGGGTGGCGTCGAGCCCCGCCTTGCAGGCCGCGGTGCAGAGGGTGCGCAGGAGCTTCGAGGCCCCGAGCCGGTGGAAGAAGCGCTGGCCGGCGTTGCGGTTGAGGACGCCCATGGTGCCCGAGTAGCTGACGGGGAGGATGGACTCAGCCCCCCAGCGCGCGGAGGCCTCCCGCATCCGGGCGGCGGCGGCGTCCAGCGCCTCCTCCCAGGAGACGCGCTCGAAGCGCGCGCCCGGGCCCTTGGGCCCCACCCGGCGCATGGGGTGGAGGATGCGCCCGGGCGCGTAGATGATGTCGGTGTAGGTCCGCATCTTGGTGCAGATGAGGCCCTGGGTGAAGGGGTGGCCCGGGTCTCCCCGCAGGGCGGTGACCCTCCCCTCCTCCACGGTGAGGAGGAGGCTGCACGCGTCGGGGCAGTCGAGGGGGCAGATGGTCTGGAACTCTTGCTTCATGCGCATCCCCTGCGGCGGGATTCCGGCGGAAGGCCCGGCGGGAGATTCTACTTTCGGCCGTCCAGGATGTCGATGATGCCCTGGAGCTCCTTGCGCAGCCAGGCGGTGTCCACCTGGGGCGCCGGGGGCTGGAGGGGCTCCGGGCCGGCCTCGAAGGGGAGGGCCGGGGAGGGCTCGGCCTTCGCTGCGGCGGGCTTCACCCGCGCCGTCTCGCCGCGCACCCCGCGCAGGCGCTGGAGCTGCTTCTTCGCGCCCGCGATGGTGAAGTTCTCTTCGTAGAGGAGCCGCTTGATGGCGAAGATGAGCTCGACGTCCTTGCGCCGGTAGATCCGCTGGCCCGACTCCCCCTTCGCCGGGCGCAGGACCTTGAACTCGCTCTCCCAGTAGCGGAGCACGTGGGGCTTGGTCCCCGTCAGCTCGGCCACTTCCCCGATCTTGAAGAAGAGCTTGTCGGGTATCTGTGCTTCGGTCGCCGCCTCGGCCATCGTCTCCTTCCCCCCTACCGCCGGGGCTCCGCCACCACGAAGGCGCCCTGGAAGCCCGCCGCGACGATCTTCGCGCGCTCGGCGAGCGCCGCCTGGCGGGTGGCGAAGCTGCCGGTGCGGACGGCCCGCAGGCCGGTCCCGGCCGCCGGCGCCGAGCCGGGCCTTCGGGCGAGCTCGCCCCGGAAGCCCGCGTCCTCGGCGCGGTCGAGCATCTGGGCCGCGTCCTCGAGGTCGGTGTAGGAACCCGCCGACACCCGCCAGCGCCCGCCGGACTCATAGACCGTGATCCGCAGGTTCTTGGCCCGGGCCCGGCCGGCCAGGCCGTCGGCCTCCCCGCGGGCGGCGAAGGAGCCGAGGAGCACCTCGTTCACCGGGCCGCTCCGGGCGGCGGCGCCCGAGACGTGGGATTCGAGGCCCTTCTCGCGCAGCCGGCCGACGAAGCTCTGGACGCACCGGTCGGTCCGGCAGGTGGCCACCTGGATGCTGTAGGAGGAGCCTCCGGCGGGCGCGGCGGGGCGGGCCGCCCCCCCCGCCGCCGGAGGAGCGGGCCTCACTTCAGGCGCGGCCTCGCGCGGCCTCATCTGGGCCACCGGGGCCGAGGGCCTCGCCGCGGGCTTGGGCGGGGCCGCCTCGCGCGCGGGCTTCCCCAGGCCGTCGGCCGCGGGGCGGGCGGGCGGCCTCGCCATCGCCATCGGGGGGGCCGCCGCCGGCGCGGGGGCCGGCTTGGCCGGCTCCTCCTTCTTGGCCGCCGCGGGGGCCTTGGGGGGCGCAGTGGCCGCCATCTGGGGCGCGGGAGGGGCCGGGGGCTTGGGGGCGCCCGCGGGGGCGGCGGGCTTCGCCTCCCCCTCCTTGGGCGGGGCGCCGCCGGCCTTGCCCTGCTGCTCGGCCTGGACCTGCTCGATGATGGCGAGGGCCTGCTTGCGCTGCTCGGCCTCGGACCTCAGCTTGGCGAGGCGCTCCTTGCGGAGCTCCTCGAGCTTCTGCTGGGCCTTCTGGCGCTCCGCCTCCTTCAGCTTGGAGGGGACCCACCAGAACTTGTAGCCGGCCCATCCGCCTCCGCCGAGGACGGCCACCACCACCACCCCGATGATGGCCCAGCGGATGAGGCCGCCGCCCCCTCCGCCGCCGCGGGAGCGGCGCGAGGAGCGCTCTCCCTCCCCGCCTTCCTCGCCGGGCTCCTTCTCTTCCCCGTCTTCGTCGAGCAGGTTCACACCTTTCTTGGCCATGTCCTCATCCCTTATCTCGGGCTGCTCACTCGTCGCTGGACTGCGTGGCCGCCGCCGCGATGACCTTCTCGGCGATCTGGCCGGGCACTTCCTCGTAGTGGGAGAATTCCATCGTGAAGTCCCCCCGGTCCGCCGTCATCGAGCGCAGGGCCGGGGCGTAGTTGAGCACCTCCGCCATCGGGACCTGGGCCTTGATGGTCTGCTTGCCGCCCACGCCCGGGATCACGCCCGAGACCCGGCCGCGGCGGGAGTTCAGGTCGCCGATGATGTCGCCCATGTACTCGTCGGGGACAGTCACCTCGATGTTCATGATGGGCTCGAGGAGGGTGGGCCTGCATTCGAGCATCCCCTTCTTGAAGCCCATGGAGCCGGCGATCTTGAAGGCCATCTCCGAGCTGTCCACGGAGTGGTAGCTGCCGTCGTAGAGGGTGATGCGGACGTCGGTGACGGGGTAGCCCGCCAGCGAGCCGCTCTCCATCGCCTCGACGATGCCCTTCTCGACGGCCGGGATGAAGGTGCGCGGGATGGAGCCGCCCACGATGTTGTCCACGAACTCGAAGCCCTTGCCGCGCGGCAGGGGCTCGATCTCGAGCCAGGTGTCCCCGAACTGGCCCCGCCCGCCGGTCTGCTTCTTGTAGCGGCCCTGGACCTTGGTGCGGCCCTTGATGGTCTCCTTGTAGGGGACGCGCGGGGTGCGCATCTCCACCTCGACGCTGTACTTGCGCTTGATGCGCTCGATGGCGACCTCGAGGTGGAGCACCCCCAGGCCCGAGAGGAGGAGCTCCTTGGTCTGGGGGTCGCGGCTCACCGTGAGGACCGGGTCCTCCTCCCGCATGCGGCTGAGGGCCCCGCTCAGCCTCTCCTCGTCGCCCTTGGACTTGGGGGCGACGGCGTAGGAGATCGAGGGCGCGGGCAGCTTGATGGGGGGGAACCTCACCGGGTTCTTCTCCTCGCAGAGGGTGTCCCCGGTGCGCGTCGCCCTGAGCTTGGCGGCGGCGGCGATGTCGCCCGGCACCAGCTTGTCCGTCACCGGCTTCTGGCCCTTGCCCTGGATGAACAGCAGGGAGCCCATGCGCTCCTTCTCCTCGCGGGCGGGGTTCCACGCCGTGGCGTCGGAGGAGAGGGTGCCCGACATGACCCGGAAGTAGTTGAGCTTCCCGGCGAAGGAGTCCACCACCGTCTTGAAGACGAGGGCGCGGAAGGGGGCGCCGGGGTCGGCCTCGACGGTGATCTTCTCGCCCTCGGGGCCCTCGGCCTCGGCGGCGGGCCGCTCGGCGGGCGAGGCCCCGAGCAGGGTCAGGGCGTCGAGGAGGGCGTCGGTGCCGATGTTCCGCACCCCGCACCCGCAGAAAACGGGGATGAAGGAGCCCTCCAGGATGCCCTTCTTGAGGCCGGCCACGATCTCCTCGGGGGCCAGCTCGCCGCCCTCGAGGTATTTCTCCAGGAGCGACTCGTCCGCCTCCGCCGCGAACTCGATGAGCTTGCCCCGGTGCTCCTCGAAGGCCTCCTTGAGGCCGGCCGGCACCTCCCCCGCCGTCCCCCTGCCGTTGCCGTCGGGGGTGTAGGTGAGGGCCTTGCCGCTCAGGAGGTCCACCACCCCCCGGAAGTTCTCCCCCTGGCCGATGGGCAGGTGCGCGAGGGCGAAGCGCTTGCCCAGGGCGGCGCCCGCCCCCTCGACGGCCCGGAAGATGTCGGCCTGGGGGTGATCCATGTGGTTGACATAGAGGAAGCGGGGGATGCCCTGCGCCTGGGTCCACTCGAAGACCTTCTCGGTCATGACCTTCAGCTCGGAGTGGCCGCGGATGACGATGAGGGCGTTGTCCATGGCCCGGACGGCGGCCACCGTCTCGGCGATGAAGTTCGAGTAGCCGGGGGTGTCGATGAGGTTGATGCGGTGCTTGTTCCAGTCCACGAAGGCCACGCCGGCGGTGATGGAGGAGCGCCGCTTGGCTTCCTCGGGCTCGGCGTCGAGGATGGTGCTCCCCGCGTCCACCTTGCCCAGCCGGTCGGTGGAGCCGGCCGTGAACAGGCAGGCCTCGGCCAGCGAGGTCTTTCCGTTGCCGCCCTCGCCCAGGAGGCCCACGTTGCGTAGCCTGGCGACCTCGTTTGCAGCCATAGAGCGGAATCCCCTCCTTGCCTTGGATTATGCTGGATGACCCCCCGCTGGTTGCCCGTGAAAGGAAGCGCATAAGGGACGAAATTCTTAAAGCGATTCTAGAGATGATGCCACGGAAGGCTTGATAGGTCAATCGAATTGGAAAAGTTGAAGTGAAATCTTTAAAGCGGAACCTCAACTTCGGATTGCCTAAGTTTCTCCGCCCTTTTCGCCCTTCCGGACCCGCCGCCGCGGGGCCCTCCGCTCCCGGCGGGAGCGGAAGCTCACCCGGATGGGGGTGCCCTCGAAGTCGAAGGCCTCCCGGAGGCGGTTCTCGATGTAGCGGCCGTACTGCTCGGCGGGGATGGTGGAGGTCTGGCTGGTGAAGAGGACGATGTGGGGGGGGGCGACCGAGGCCTGGGTGGCGTAGAGGAATTTGGGGCGCTTCCCCCCCTTCCCCGAGGGGGCGGGGTGGGCCTGGGTCCACTCGGCCACCCGCTGGTTGAGGGCCGCCGTGGGGACCCGCCTGCGGTAGGCGGCCGCGAGGCGCCCGATGAGCTCGAAGACGCGCTCGCAGCGCTGGCCCGTCAGGGCCGAGACCGAGAGGACGGGGGCGAAGTCCACGTGGACGAGCTTGTCGCGGATGTTCCGGGCGGTCTCGTCGAAGGTCTTGGCGTCCTTCTCGACCAGGTCCCACTTGTTGAGGAGGATGGCGCAGGCCCGGCCCGCGTCCACGATGTGGCGGGCGATCTGGGCGTCCATCGAGGTGGGCCCCTCGGTGGCGTCGATGAGGAGGACGACGGCCTCGGCCCGCTCGATGCTCCGGTATGCCAGGATCATGCTCACCGCCTCGGCCTTCAGGTCCCCGATCTTTCCCCGGCGCCGGATGCCGGCCGTGTCGATGAAGCGGTAGAGGGCGCCCTCCCGGCGGCAGAGGGTGTCGATGGGGTCGCGGGTGGTGCCCGGCACCGGGCTCACCAGGGTGCGCTCCTCCCCGAGGAGGCGGTTGATGAAGGAGGATTTCCCGACGTTCGGCCGCCCCACCACCGCCACCCGCACCTCTCCCTCCCCGGCGGGCTCCTCCTCCAGGGCCCCGGCGGGGATGCGCGCCAGCGCCGCCTCCAGCATCTCGGCCACCCCGGCCCCGTGCTCGGCCGAGACGGGGAGCGGCTCCCCCAGCCCCAGCCGGAAGAAGTCCCAGGCGGCGTCCCGCGAGCGGGCGGCGTCGGCCTTGTTCAGCACGAGGAGGGAGGGCTTGCCCGCCACCCGCACCATCTGGGCGATCTGGACGTCCCCGGGCAGGAGGCCCTCGATCCCGTCCACGAGGAAGAGGACGACGTCCCCCTCCTCGATGGCGGAGAGCGTCTGGCGCTCGATGAGGGGGTTGAAGGGGTCGCCGTCCTTCCCGCTGGCGATGCCCCCGGTGTCCACCGCGAGGAAGGCCTTCCCCGCCCACTCCGCCCGCCCGTAGTGGCGGTCGCGGGTGACGCCCGGCTCGGGCCGCACGATGGCCGCCCGCCGGCCCACCAGGCGGTTGAAGAGGGTGGACTTGCCCACGTTGGGCCGGCCCACGATGACGATGGCGGGGAGCGGCATGGCGGGGTTTCCAGGCGGCGCGCCCTAGCGGGCGGCGGGCCGGGGCGGGCGGGCTTCCCCCTTGGGCCCCACCGGGCCGGTGCGGGCGGTCCGGGCGGCGCCCCCGACGAAGCGGACGACGCCCTCGGCGATCCCCTCGGCGATGGCCTGGCGGAAGGCCCCCTGGAGGCTGCGCTTGGCGTCCGCGGGGTTGGTGATGAAGCCCACCTCCACGAGGATGCCCGGCATCTGCGCCCCCAGGAGGACGTAGAAGGGCCCCCGCTTCACCCCCAGGTCGTTCACGCCCGGGTAGCGGCGCCCGAGCTGCGCGAGGAGGGAGCGGTGCACGTCCTCGGCCAGGTCGCGCGACTCGTTCACCTTGGAGCGGAGCATGAGGTCGTAGAGGATTTTCTGCAAATCGGTCATCTCGGCGACGGTGACGTCGTTCTCCCGGGCGGCGATCTCGAGCGCCCGCGAGGAGGAGGCCTCGCTCAGGAGGTAGGTCTCGATCCCGTGGGTGCCGCGCAGGGGGGAGCTGTTCGCGTGGATGGAGATGAAGACGTCCGCGTCCCGCTCGTTGGCCATGGCGGTCCGCTTGTCCAGGGGGAGGAAGCGGTCGTCCGCCCGGGTCAGGAGCACCTCGCTGCCGGGGAGCTTCCGCTTGAGCACCCCGGCCGCCCGGCGGGCGAGGTCCAGCACGAACTCCTTCTCCACCAGGCCGTAGAGGCCGACGGCGCCGGCGTCCTTCCCCCCGTGGCCGGGGTCGAGCATGATGCGCCCCTGGCCAGCCCGGAAGCGCTCGGAGAGGCTCATCTCCTGGCGCTTCTTGGGCCCGGAGGGCGCCGGCCTGGAGGGGGAGGCCGCCCGGGCCTGGGGGGCGGGCGGCGCGGGCTTCGCCTGGGCCGGCGGGGCCGCCCCCGGAGGGAGGGGGGCGGCGAGGGACGAGGGGGAGACGATCCCCCCCCGCAGCTCCACGATGATCCGGTGGGGGTCCGGGAGGGAGAAGACCCGCTCCCGGATCTCCCCTTCCCCGAGGTCCACCACCAGCCGGAGGGTCTGGGGGTCGGGCCGCCCGAAGCGCACCCGGCGCACCAGCCGGGCCCCGGCCGAGTCGGAGGGGAGCGGGGCCTTGGGGCGCAGCCGCCCGGCCGGGAGGTCCAGGTAGAAGCGCGGGGGGTTCGAGAGGCGGCCGTGCCGGAAGTCGAAAGTCTCGCGGTCGAGGAGGAGGGTGAGGCGGGCGTAGCCCTCGGTCGCGAAGGAGCGCACGGCCACCACGCCCGGCCCCGCCGGGCGGGCCGCCGGCGCGGGGGAGGCTCCCCCGGCCGCTCCCAGGATGGCCCCGAGGAGGAGGCACCCTCCCCGCCAGCCCATGAACCGCTCCCCCGCTCTGCCCTTCCTGGCGCAGGGTGAGGACCGCCCGGCCCCTGCCACGTTCGAGGTCTCCCGTTGGGCGGAGGGAGATGGGGGCTCAGGTCCCGTGCTGCCAACTCTTTAGATAGCGTTTCTGGTCCGCCGTCAAGGAATCGATCTTCACGCCCATGCTCTTGAGCTTGAGGCGGGCGATCTCGCCGTCCGTCTCGGGGGGGACGGAGTAGACCTTCGGCTCCAGGTTCTTCCCGTTCTTGACCAGGTACTCGGCGGCCAGGGCCTGGTTGGCGAAGCTCATGTCCATGACGCTGCTCGGGTGGCCCTCGGCGGTGGCGAGGTTGACGAGGCGGCCCCCCCCGATGACCACGATGCGCCGGCCGTCCGCCATGGTGTACTCGTCCACGAGGCTGCGGATCTCGCGCTTGGCCTTGGCGGCCTTCTCGATCCCGGCCACGTCCACCTCGACGTCGAAGTGGCCCGAGTTGGAGATGATGGCCCCGTCCTTCATCTTGGCGATGTGCTCGAGCCGGACGACGCCGGTGTCGCCGGTGACGGTGCAGAAGAAGTCCCCGATCTTTGCGGCCTCGGCCATGGGCATGACCCGGTAGCCGTCCATGAGGGCCTCGAGGCCGCGCAGGGGGTCCACCTCGGTGACGACGACGTTGGCCCCCATCCCCCGGGCGCGGCTGGACAGCCCCTTGCCGCACCAGCCGTAGCCCGAGACGACGAAGACCGAGCCCGCGAGCAGGCGGTTGGTGGCCCGGATGATGCCGTCGATGGTGCTCTGGCCGGTGCCGTAGCGGTTGTCGAAGAAGTGCTTGGTGTTGGCGTCGTTGACGGCGACGACCGGGAAGCGCAGCATCCCCTCCTCCGCCATGGCGCGCAGGCGGATGACGCCCGTGGTCGTCTCCTCGGTGCTCCCGATGATCCCCGGGATGAGGTCGGTCCGCTTGGTGAGGACCTGGGTGACGAGGTCGGCCCCGTCGTCCATGGTGATGTGGGGCTTGGTGTCGAGCACCGCGCGCATGTGCTTGTAGTAGGTGTCCCGGTTCTCCCCCTTGATGGCGAAGACGGGCATCTTCTCGTTCACGACGAGGGCGGCGGCCAGGTCGTCCTGGGTGGAGAGGGGGTTCGAGGCGCAGAGCGCCACCTTGGCGCCCCCGGCCACCAGGGTCTTCATCAGCACGCCCGTCTCGGTCGTGACGTGCAGGCAGGCCCCGATGCGGACGCCCTTGAGGGGCTTCTCCTTCTCGAAGCGCTGCCGGATCATGTCGAGGACCTGCATGCTGCGGCCGGCCCACTCCATCCGCAGGGCGCCCTGCCCGGCGAGCTTCTGGTCTTTGACGTCGGAATTCATTGTCGCTCCGTCGGTTCGCGTTGGATGGGCGGGAGGAGCCTAGGCCTTGACGGCCGTCTTGAGGTCCTTCACCTTGTCCGTTCTCTCCCAGGTGAAGTCGGGGAGCTCGCGGCCGAAGTGGCCGTAGGCGGCGGTCTGCCTGTAGATGGGGCGGCGCAGGTTGAGGCCCTCGATGATCTCCCGGGGCTTCAGGCCGAACACCTCGCGGACGGCCTTGGCGAGCTTGACCGGGTCCACCTTCCCGGTGCCGAAGTCCTCGACGAGGACCGAGACCGGGTCGGCCACCCCGATGGCGTAGGCGAGCTGGACCTCGGCCTTCCCGGCGAGGCCCGCCGCCACGATGTTCTTGGCGATGTAGCGGGCCATGTAGGCGGCCGAGCGGTCCACCTTGGTCGGGTCCTTGCCCGAGAAGGCCCCGCCCCCGTGGCGGCTGTAGCCGCCGTAGGTGTCCACGATGATCTTCCGGCCGGTCAGGCCGGTGTCCCCCATGGGGCCGCCGATGACGAAGAGGCCGGTGGGGTTCACGTAGAAGGTGGTGCGCTTGTTGATCATGTCCCCGGGCACGATGGGGAGGACGACCTCCTTGATCATGTCCTCGCGGATCTGCTCGAGGTCCACGTCCGGGGCGTGCTGGGCCGAGATGACGACGTTCTCGATGGCGACGGGCTTGTCCTTCTCGTAGCGGATCGAGACCTGGCTCTTGCTGTCCGGGCGGAGGTAGGGGAGCGTCCCGTTGCGGCGCACGGCGGAGGTCCGCTCGACCAGCCGGTGGGCCAGCATGATGGGGAGCGGCATGAGCTCCTTGGTCTCGGCGCAGGCGAAGCCGAACATCATGCCCTGGTCGCCCGCCCCCTGCTCCTTGAAGAGCCCCTGGCCCTCGGTCACCCCCTGGGAGATGTTGGGGGACTGGCGGTTGAGGGCGGTCACGACGGCGCAGGTGTCGCAGTCGAAGCCGTAGGCCGCGTTGTCGTAGCCGATCTGGCGGATGGTCTCGCGGGCGATGTCCCGGGCCTCGTAGCGGGCCGTCGTGGTGATCTCGCCGGCCACGAAGATGATGCCCGTGGTGATGAGGCACTCGCAGGCCACGCGCCCCTGGGGGTCCTGGCTGAAGACGGCGTCCAGGACGGCGTCGCTCACCTGGTCGCAGATCTTGTCGGGGTGCCCTTCGGAAACGGACTCCGAGGTGAAGATGAAGTCAGCCGAGGTGTGGCTGGAGCTCATGCACTTCCTCCCGATGGATGAAGGTTCAGACCGCGGGGCGGGCGCCGGCCCTGCCCCGGCCCGCGCCGTGCCGGCTCCCGCTCGTCAGCGCCCGGATCTCCCGGGCGGATTCGCATTCCAGCATGGCCGCCGCCAGCTCCTCCATCTGGGCCAGCTCGGAGCGGCAAATGGCGCGCCGGACGGCCGGGGCCTTGGCCAGGGCCATGCTCAGGCTCCGGAAGCCGAGGCCCACGAGGTATAGCGCACTCTTCGGGTCCCCCGCCAGTTCCCCGCAGATGATGGCGGGGATGCCGGCCGAGCGCGCCGCGCGGGCCACCCCGTGGAGGAGGCGCAGGACAGCGGGGTGGAGCGGCTCGTAGCGGTCCGCCACCCCCTTGTTGGAGCGGTCCACGGCCAGGGTGTACTGGGTGAGGTCGTTGGTGCCGACCGCGAAGAAATCCAGGTGCCGGGCCAGCCGGTCGGCGCACAGGGCGGCGGCGGGGGTCTCGACCATGATCCCCTGCCGGATGGCCCCGTTGAAGGGCCGCCCCTCCTCCCGCAGCTCCGCCTTGGCTTCTTCCAGAAGGGCCTGGGCCTCCCGCACCTCTTCCAGCGAGGAGACCATGGGGTACATCAGGGCCAGGTCGCCCTCGGCCGAGGCCCGCAGGATGGCCCGCAGCTGGCGCTTGAAGATGTCGGGCCGCTCCAGGCTGAAGCGGATGCCCCGGACCCCCAGGGTGGGGTTGGGCTCCCTCTCCTCGGGCTGGCCCAGGCGGAGGGCCGGGGGGAAGCCGCGGTCGCCGCCCAGGTCCAGGGTGCGGATGATGGCCGCCATCGGGCGGGTGGCCCGGGCGAGGCGCAGGTAGCCGGCGTAGTGCTCCTCCTCGCTGGGGAAGTCCCGGCGGTTGAAGTAGAGCTGCTCGCTCCGGTAGAGGCCCACCCCGTCCATGCCCGAGAGCGGGAGGAGGTCCAGCTCCTGGTCGTTCACGATGTTGGCCAGGATGGCCACCCGGGCGCCGTCGCGGGTGACCGCGGGGCGCGGAATGGGGCTTCTCCCCTCCTCCGGGGCCTCCCGCCGGGGGCGGAGGCCGGCCGCGTAAGCCTCCTCCTCCTCAGCGCTCGGGTTGAGGAGCACCACCCCCGCCCGCCCGTCCACGAGGAGGCGGTCCCCGGTGGAGACGCGGCGGCTGGCGTCCCCGGCGCCCACCACCGCCGGGATGCCCAGGGCCTGGGCCATGATGGCGGTGTGGGAGGTCTGCCCCCCCAGGTCGGTGACGAAGCCCAGGATCTTCCCGCCCGAGAGGGCGGCGACGTCGGCCGGGGTGAGGTCCCGGGCAACCAGGATGGCCGGCTCCTCGGGCTCCCGCCCGGCGTTCCCCCGGGGGCCCTCGGCCAGGTGGCTGAGGATGCGCTCGCCCGCGTGGCCGATGTCCAGGCGGCGGTCCCGGAAGTAGGGGTCCTCCAGCGCCTCGAAGAAGCGGGCGAAGTGGTCGACGGCCGCCTGGACGGCCCACTCGGCGTTGAGGCCCTCCTCCCGGATGCGCCGCCGCGCCTCCCCGATGAGCATCTCGTCCTTCAGGAGGAGGCGCCCCAGGTCGAGGATGTAGAGGTGGCCGGGCCCGAGGCGGTCGCCGGCCGCCTGGCGGATGGCCTCCAGCTCGGCGGCGGCGGCCCCGATGGCCCGCTCGAGGCGGCCGATCTCCTCGCCCGCGCGCTCGGGGGGCACGCGGCGGAGCATGCCCGGCGAGGGCCGGGTGGAGGCTACCCAGGCCCGGCCGGCCGCCACGCCGCCGGAGGCGCCGATCCCCTGGATGCGCGCCATCACTTCTCCTCGCCGAAGCGGTTCGCGACGAGCCCGGCCAGCCGGGCCACGGCCTCGTCGGCCCCGGGCCCCTCGGCCCGGATGCGGATCTCCGTCCCCTTGCGGGCGGCCAGCATCATCACCCCCATGATGCTCTTCCCGTCCACCTCGATGCCCTGGGAGGAGACGAAGATGTCGCAGTCGAAGGTGGTCGAGAGGCGGACGAAGGCCGCCGCCGCCCGGGCGTGGAGGCCCAGCTGGTTGGAAATGGTGGCTGTCGCCGCGGGCATCCTAGCTCTCTTTCGGCTTCCGGTCGGATTCCTGCTTCAGCGCGCGCAGCATCTCGCTCGGCTGGGCGAGGTTCCGCCGCCCGTACTCCACGAGGAAGCGGGCGGCCTCGTGGACGGTCTTCCCCTTGATGAAGGGGACCTTGAGGAGCATCGGGAGGTTCACGCCGGTGACGACCTCGACGTCCTGCCGGTTGAGCATGGCCAGGGCGGCGTTGGTCGGGGTGCCCCCCATCATGTCGGTCATTACGATGATCCCCTCGCCCGAGTCCACCTCCCGGACGGCGCGCTCGATCTCCTCGGTGAAGCGGGCCTGGTCCTCGTCGGTGCGCAGGCAGACGGCGCGCATCTGGGCCGCGCCGGAGAGGACGGAGGACGCCGTCTGGAGCAGTGCTTCTGGGAGGTCGCCGTGCCCGACCAGGACGAGGCCGATCATACGCCCTCCCCGCCTTCCCTGTCTCCCGCCGGTTGCCGGGCGCTCTCCATCGCGATCTGGGCCGTGAGGCTCCGGCTGAACTCCTCGGCCGAGAAGTAGCCCATGCGCTGGAGCAGGAGGTTCCGGGCGGCCACCTCGATGAGGGTGGGGATGTTGCGGCCGGGGGCGACCGGAATGCGGACCAGGGGGAGCGCCTTGCCGAGGACGTCGCGGGCCTGGAGGTCGATGCCCAGGCGCTCGAAGGGCACCTCGGGGTTCCAGTGGACGAGTTCCACGATGAGCTCGACGTTCTTCTCGTAGCGGATGGCCACCACCCCGAAGAGGTCCTTGAGGTTCAGGATGCCCAGCCCCCGCACCTCGATGTGGTGCTTGAGGAGGTCGGTGCTGCGGCCGACGAGGTCGGGGCCCCTCAGCTGGATGTCCACCACGTCGTCGGCCACGAGGCGGTGGCCGCGGGTGACGAGGGTGAGGGCGCACTCGCTCTTGCCGATCCCGCTCTTGCCCTGCATGAGGACGCCCACGCCGTAGAGGTCCACGAGCACGCCGTGGAGGCGGGCGTGGGGCGAGAGGCGGGTTTCCAGGTAGGCCAGGAGGCGGGGCAGGACCTCGCTCCCCGGATGGCGCGAGCGCAGGAGGGGCAGGTGCTCCCGATCGGCGATCTCGGCGACCCGGCGCGGGATGTACCCTCCCCCCAGGGCCAGCACGGTGCAGACGGGATGGTGGAAGAAGCGGCCGACCGCCTTCTCCAGGGCCTCGGGGGCCATGCTGTTCAGGTAGCGGATCTCGGTGTTGCCCCAGATCTGGACGCGGTCGGGGTGCAGCTCCTCCAGGAAGCCGGCCAGGGGCAGGCCGTTCTTCTGGTAGCGCGTGTGGCGGATGGTGCGCGCGAGCCCCGCCTTCCCGGCGAGCAGCTCGAGGTCCAGGTCCTCGCGCAGGTCCTCGAGCAGCTGCGCGATCGAGAGCTGGCTCATCCCCTCATCCCCCGAGGCGGCGTCGCCGGCGGCCGGGAGCGCCCGGCAGGCCTATTTGCCTGAAGATTATCTCTTTTCATTACAAATACTTGTCCCCTTCGACCAAATGTATTTTCTCTGCCCGATGGCCCGGGCAATTGTCGTCGCATTCGCCCCTGGCGTCAACGCGAATTCTTCGGGGCGGCCTGGCGCCTGCGGCCAGCCGAGGCCAGGCGCAGCTCTTTGCGGTATTTGGTCACCGTCCGGCGGGCGATCAGGATCTGGGCGTCGCGGAGCTTCTCGACGATCTGCTGGTCGGTCAGGGGGCGGCGCTTGTCCTCGGCCTCGACGATCCGGCGGATTTTTTCCTTGACCGCGACCGAGGAAGCGCTGTTGCCGTCGGTGGATGCGAGGCCGCTGTGGAAGAAATACTTGAAGGGGAACACCCCCCGGGGGGTCTCCATGTACTTGCCCGTGGTCACCCGGCTGACGGTGGACTCGTGCATCTCGATGTCCTCGGCAACGTCTCGCAGCACGAGGGGGCGGAGGTGGCTCACCCCGTGGTCGAGGAAGTCGCGCTGGAAGGAGACGATGCTCCGGGACACCTTCAGGATGGTCTGGCGGCGCTGCTCGATGCTCTTGAGGAACCAGACCGCCGCCCGCACCCGCTCCTCGATGAAACGCCGGGCGTCGGCGGGCGTTGCGCCCCGGTCGGCCGCCATCTGGGTGTAGAAGGGGCTCAGGCGCAGGGGCGGGAGCCCGTCGTCGTTCAGCACGATGTCGTAGTCCTCCCCCCGCCGGATGACCGTCACGTCCGGCACCACCACCTCCACCCGCTGCTCGGTGAAGCGCTCCCCCGGGCGCGGGTTCAGCGCCCGCACGAGCCGGACCGCCGCCTGGATCTCCTCGGCCTCCACCCCCAGCTGGCGGGCGAGCCGGGGGTGATGGCGCTCCTCCAGCATCTCGAGATGGCCGCAGACGAGCTGGAGGGCCAGCCCAAGGGCCTCCGGCCCGGTCAGGCCGTCGCGCTCGAGGCTGCGGAGCTGAAGGAGCAGGCACTCCCGCAGGTCCCGCGCCCCCACGCCGGCGGGGTCGAACTCCTGGACGAGGGCGAGGGCCCGGGCGGCCTCCGCCTCTCCCAGCCCCTCCAGGGCGGCGATCTCCTGGGGGTCGGCCTGGAGGTAGCCCGCCTCGTCGATATTGCCCACGATCTGCTCCGCCACGCGCCGCACGGGCGCGGGCGCGGGGCTGAGCTGGAGCTGCCACTCCAGGTGCTCGCGCAGGGATTCGGGCCGCGAGAGGGTCTGCTCGTAGGAGGGGAAGTCCCCCTCCTCGGGAGGCAGCCCGGCTTGGCCGGGAGGGGTGTAATCGTCCTGGATGATGTTCCCCCAGTCGATCTCGACCTCGCCCCGCTCGTCGGTCTCGGTGGAGGGGACCTCCTCGGGGGCCTCGGGCATATCGCCGTCGGCCACCTCCTTCGACTCGTCGAGGGCCTCTTCGAGGACGGGGTTCTCCAGCAGCTCCTGCTGGACGGCCTGCTGGAGCTCCAGGCGCGTCAGGGGCAGCAGGCTGATGGCCTGCTGGAGCATGGCGGTCATGACCAGCCGTTGCTCGGTCTTGAGGGTCAGGCGGGGCTGCAGGGCCATGGCCGGTTCGCCGCCTAGAGGCGGAAGCTCTCCCCCAGGTAGATGCTGCGGGCGCGCTCGCTCGAGGCGATCCTCTGGGGATCGCCCGATTCGAGGATCTTCCCTTCGTTGATGATGTAGGCGCGGTCGGCGATCTGAAGCGCCTCGCGCACGTTGTGGTCGGTGAGGAGGACGCCGATGCCCCGCTCCCGCAGCCCCCGCACGATGTTCTGGATGTCGTTGACCACGATGGGGTCGATGCCGGCGAAGGGCTCGTCGAGCAGGATGTAGGTGGGCGAGGTCGCGAGCGCGCGGGCGATCTCCACCCGCCGGCGCTCCCCGCCCGAGAGAGTGAAGCCCTTGGACCTGCGGACGTTCACGATGTTCAGGTCGTCGAGCAGCTCCTGGACGCGCGCTCGGCGGCTGGCGGAGGTGCCGGGCATCAGCTCCAGCACGGCCATGATGTTCTCCTCGACCGATAGCCTCCGGAAGACCGAGGCCTCCTGGGGGAGGTAGCTCACCCCCATCCGCGCCCGCTTGTACATCGGGACGCCCGTGATGGTCGCCTGGTCGAGGATCACCTCCCCCCCCTCGGGGACGATGAGGCCCACGATCATGTAGAAGATGGTCGTCTTCCCGGCCCCGTTCGGGCCCAGGAGGCCCACGATCTCCCCGGGCCGGACCTCGAGGTCCACCCCGTCCACCACCCGCCGCCCCGCGAAGGTCTTCACGAGGCCCCGCGCGGCGAGGGTCCTCTCGCCGTGGCCGTTGCCGGCGGCGGAAGCCTGGGGAGACGCCGAGAAGGGGTCACCTCTGCGCCGGAGCATCGGACCTCCTCTGCTGCGGGCGGCGGTTGGAGGAAGCGCCGGGGGGGGAGCCCGCGGGCTTCTCCTCGTCCGGGTAGAGGGTCACGTTCACCCGGCGGCTGGCGGTCCCGTGGACGACCGTGCGGTCTTCCTTGAGGAAGAGCTCGATCTTGTCCCCGATCACCTGGTTCTGGCCCTCCCAGGCCCTCGGGTTGCCCGTGAGGACGCCGATGCCGGTCTCCTCGCTGTAGTCGAGCCGGTCGCCCGAGGCGAACTTCGTCTTGGTCTGGTTGATGAGGACGCGGCCGATGGCCACGATCCGCTCCACCTGGCCGGCGGAGTCCGGCTCCCCGCCTGCGGTGGCGGCGCGCCTGGCGGCGGGGGAAGGCGCGGACGGGGCGGAGGGGCCGACGACGCCGTCCGCTTCCTTCTCCCTCTTCTTGACGTACACCTCCAGGCGGTCGGACTGGATCGTGAGCTCGCCCTGGACCGCCTTCACCTTCCCGATGAAGATGATGAGGTTCTTCTGGTTGTAGGCCTCCATGCGGTCGGAGGTGACATTGATCGGCTCTTTCTTCTTTTGCCCGTCCGAGGCGGCGCCGGGCCGGCTCGCCGGGCCTGCGGCGGGGGCTCCCCCGGCGGGGCTCGCCGCCAGGGCGAGGGCGGCCGCGAGGAGAAGAGGCAGGGGCTTCATGGGGCCTTGCCTCCGGCGGCGGGTTGGGGGGGAGCCGGCTCGCCCGGGGGACGGTCCCCGGCCCCGGCGATGGTGGCCCGCACCTTCTCGCGGAGGACGTAGCGGCCCTCCTCGGTGTTGCCGTTCAGCCCGACCCCGGTCAGGCGGAACGTCTGCCCCTGGAGGACGATGGGAGAGTCCGTGAGCACGCGGTGCTCCTTGGGGTTGTAGTGCAGGGAGTCGGTCCGCATGGTGATTCCGTCGGAGGTGCGGATGAGCACGTTCCCCGTGAGGGTGACGTTGCGGCTCTGGTTGCCCATCACGCCCCGCTCGGCGGTGACGTCGGTCGGCTTCCCCTCGCGGGAGTAGAGCCGCATCCTGAGGGTCTGGAGGTGGGTCTCGTCCTTCTTGCGGTAGACCAGGGCGGTGTCCGCCCACATCTCCCAATCCATGCGGCCCTTGTGGTTCTGCACCATGTGGGCCTTGTCGATGCGGAGGTCCGCGTCCGTGCCGAGGACGGAGATCCCCCCCGCGTCGAACTGGGGTCCCGAGGTCCGGATGAGGAAGAAGGCCATCGTCCCCCCCAGGAGGATCACCGCGGCCAGGAGGGACCATCGCAACGCGCGCCAAGAACGCATCGGGAACTTGAGCCCCCGCATGAACACCGGCTAGGCCGCCGGTGCGGATTCCGACAGATCAAGAACGGGCATGCCCCTGAGCATGCAAAATCAATGCCGCCAACAGGATGCCATACGCGGGGTGGGGTGTAAAGGGAAAACCGAGCAGCGGCGCGAGTCAGGCCCGCTCGATCTCGACCCGCCGCCGCCCCTCCCCGAGGACCTCGATCCGGACCAGGGTCCGGGCGGGGTAGCGGGACGGGTCCAGGCGGTTCGGCCACTCAACGAGGGTGATCCCCTCCCCCACCTGTTCCTCCAGGCCCAGGTCGATGGGGTCGGCCCCCGGGGGAAGGCGGTAGAGGTCCGCGTGGAGGACGGGGGGGGTGGTCGGGTGGTGCTGGAAGAAGACGAAGGTGGGGCTGCGGACGGGCCTCCCCTCCCCGCCCGGCAGAGCCCGGATGAGCCCCCGGGCGAAGACGCTCTTCCCCGCCCCGAGGTCCCCGTAGATGAGCACCACTTCGCCGGGCCGGAGGGCCGGAGCGAGCTCCGCTCCCAGGCGCCCGGTCTCCTCTGGGGAGGCGGTTTCCAAGGTCCGGCGGCTCAGCGCGGCTTCTCCTCCGCCTTGGCGAGGACGCGCATCCGCGCCCGGGGGATCTGGGGGAGCAGGTCGGTGGCCGTGACACCCGCCTCCCCCATGCCCTCCGCCGCCAGGTCCCCCGCGAGGCCGTGGAGGTAGACCCCCGCCACCAGGGCCGCCTCGGGGGCGAGCCCCTGGGACAGCAGGCCCCCCACCACCCCGGAGAGGACGTCCCCCGTCCCCGCCGTCGCGAGGGCCGGGTTCCCCGTCGGGTTGATCCAAGCCTCCCCCTCGGGGGTGGCCACGACGGTGCCCCAGCCCTTGAGGGCCAGGTGGGCCTGGTGGCGGGTGGCGAAGGCGATGGCCGTGTTGATCCGGTCCGCCTGCACCTCCTGGCTGGAGAGGCCGGCCAGGCGGGCCATCTCCCCTGGATGGGGCGTGAGGAGCAGGTCGGAGCGGGGTCCGTCCAGGATGGTGAGGTCCTGGGAGAGCGCGTTCAGCGCGTCCGCGTCGAGCAGGAGGGGCCGCTCCACGTGCTGGATGAGCCGCTGGACGAGCTCCACCGTCCGGGGGTGGGAGGAGATGCCGGGCCCCACCACCAAGGCGTTCATCCCCGCGGCCTTCTCGAGGATGAGGTCGAAGCCGGCCGGGTCGAGCGCCCCGCCCCCCCCGGCGGGGAGGGCCAGGCACATGACCTCGGGCGGGCCCGCCTCCACGGCGTAGGCCAGGGACTCGGGCACCGCCAGCGTCACCCGCCCGGCCCCCGCGCGCAGGGCCGCCAGGGCGGCCATGAGGGCCGCCCCCATCATGCCCGGGGAGCCCGCCACGAGGAGGAGCTGGCCCCCGTCCCCCTTGTGGGCGTCGCGCCGCCGGCGGGGCAGGAGCCCGGCCACATCGAGAGCCTCGGTGAGGCGGAGGGGGATGCCCTCTTCCACGACGCAGGCCTCGGGGATCCCGATGTCGAGCAGCACCACCTCCCCGACGTGGTCGGCGGCGGGCATGAGCAGGTGGCCGCGCTTCAGGAGGGCGAAGGTGAGGGTGAGCCGGGCGCTGAGGTGAGGCGGCTCGGCGTGGCCCGTGGTGGCGTCGATGCCGGAGGGGATGTCCACCGCGGCGATGGGGGCCGGGGCCTGGGCGAGGGCCTCGATGGCCTCGCCCACGAGCCCCCGGGCGGGGGGGGTGAAGCCGGTGCCCAGGATGGCGTCCACGACGAGGTCGCTCTCGGCCGCCGCCTCCCGGAGGCGGCCGGCCTCGCCCTGCCCTATCCCTTCGATGGGGGCGTCCATCTTGCGCAGGACGCCCAGGAAGACGGCGGGGTCGCCCGAGGCCTCCTCGGGCGGGAAGAGCGTCATCACCCGCACCTGGGCCCCGCGGTTCAAGAGGTAGCGGGCGATGACGAAGCCGTCGCCCCCGTTGTTCCCCCTCCCGCAGACGACGAGGACGCGCAGGCCCGGGCGCCCGAAGCGCTCCCAGATGGCCCCCGCCGCGCGCCCCCCGGCCGTCTCCATCAGGCAGGCCGAGGGGATGTCGAACTCCTCGACGGCCCGCGCGTCCACCCGGGCCATCTCGCGGGCCGTCGCCACCGGGAGGGCCACGGCTCAGCTCCTCCCCGCGCGCTCGATGAGGTCGGCCATCTCGCGGACGGCGCGCTCGAAGCCCACGAAGACGGCGTGGGCGACGATGCTGTGGCCGATGTTCAGCTCCTCCAGGTGGGGGAGCGCGGCGACCGGCCCGGCGTTCAGGTAGGTGAGGCCGTGGCCGGCATGGACGCCCAGGCCGAGCGCGCGGGCGCCGAGGGCGGCCTCGCGGAGGGCTTCGAGCTCCTTCTTCCGCCCGGCCGGGGTCTTGGCCTCGGAGTAGGCGGCGGTGTTGAGCTCGACGTAGTCCGCGCCGAGCTCCCGGGCGGCCGCCAGCTGCCCGGGCCGGGGGTCGATGAAGAGGCTGAGGGCGATGCCCGCCTGGCGCAGGGGGCCGATGATCCCGGGCAGCCGCCCGGCCTGGCCGGCGGCGTCGAGGCCCCCCTCGGTGGTGACCTCCTGGCGGCGCTCGGGGACGAGGGTGGCCTGCTCGGGCCGGACCTCCAGCGCGATGGCCCGCATCTCGGCCACGGCGGCCATCTCCAGGTTGAGCTTCCCCCGCACCACCTGGCGGAGGAGGCGCAGGTCGCGGTCCTGGATGTGGCGGCGATCCTCCCGCAGGTGGACGGTGATGCCCACCGCCCCGGCCCGCTCGGCGACGAGGGCGGCGGCCACGGGGTCGGGCTCGTCCGTCTGGCGGGCCTGGCGGATGGTGGCGACGTGGTCCACGTTGACGCACAGCTTGGCCATGGGCGTCCTCTCGAAGCGGGCCGGAGGTCCGGGGAGCTGCGCCGGCGGGGATTATAGCCGGATTCGGTCCTGGGTTCCCGCGTCGAAGAGGACGACTTGGCCTCGCTTGAATTCGAAGGAAACCTTCTCGCCCGGGCGGACGTGGTGGGTGGACTCGACCTTGGTGATGAGGGGGACGTTGCCGCCGGATTCGATGTGGACGAGGGTTTCGTCGCCGAGGGGCTCGATCAGGTTCACCGCGCCCGATCCGGCGTCCCCGCCCTCCACGATGCGGATGTTCTCGGGGCGGACGCCCAGGTTCACGGCGCGCCCCGCGAGATCCGGGCGCGCCCCCTTCCCGTCGAGCGGGCAGAGCAGGCTCGCGGAGGCGAAGGCCAAGGAGCCGCCGCGGGCCTCCAGGCGCCCGTGGATGAAGTTCATGGAGGGAACGCCAAAAAAGCCCGCGACGAACATGTTGACCGGGTCGTTGTAGATATCGAGGGGCTCGCCCACCTGCTGCACCCGGCCGTCCTTCATGACGGCGATACGGTCGGCCATCGTCATGGCCTCGGCCTGGTCGTGGGTGACGTAGATGAAGGTGCTCCCCAGGGTGGTGTGGAGGCGCTTGAGCTCGGTGCGCATCTCCACGCGCAGCTTGGCGTCGAGGCTGGAGAGGGGCTCGTCCATCAGGAAGGCGGAGGGGTTGTTGACCACCGTCCGGGCCAGCGCCACGCGCTGGGCCTCGCCGCCCGAGAGCTGGCCGGGCCGCTTGGAGAGCAGGGGGGCGATCTTCATGGTCGCCGTCACCGCCTGCACGCGGGCCCTCACCTCCCCCTCGCCCGTCTTCTTGACGCGGAGGCCGAAGGCGATGTTGTCGAAGACGGTCATGTGGGGGAAGAGGGCCAGGCTCTGGAACACCATTCCCAGGTCGCGCTCGCCCGGCTCCATGTCGTTGACGACCCGCCCGCCGATCCGGACCGCTCCGGCGGAGGGCCGCTCGAAGCCCGCGATCATGTTGAGAGTGGTCGTCTTCCCGCAGCCCGAGGGGCCGACGAAGACCATGAACTCGCCGTCCTGGATCTCCAGGTCCACGCCGTCCACCGCGCGGAAGCGCCCGAAGTCCTTGCTCAGCTTTTCCAGCTCGATCTTGGCCATCGCGGGTCCTTGTCGTATTACCTGCGGATCATGCCGAAGCTGAAACCCGTCACGAGGTGCCTCTGGATCGCCAGCCCGAGCGCGACCAATGGGATGATGGCGATGGTGCCGAAGGCGGCCTGGGGCCCGTAGAGGCGGCCCACGTCCGCCGCCTGGTACTGGCTCAGTTGGACGGTCACCGTGATCAGCTTGTGCCCGGCCAGGGAGTAGGCCAGCAGGAATTCGCTCCAGTTCAGGATGAACGTGAAGATGAAGGTGACTGCGAGCCCCGGCCCAATCAGGGGGAGGACGATCTTGCGCATCATGTAGACCCGGCCCGCGCCCATCATCCGGGCGGCGTTCTCAAGCTCGCGGGGGATCTCCTCGATGAAGCTGTGCATCATCCAGACGGCGTAGGGGAGCGTGGTCAGCACGTAGGGGATGATCAGCCCCAGATAGGAGTCATGGAGGTAGTGCCTCCACCAGGGGAGGGTGAAATAGGCTAGCAGCGGGACGGCGAGCACGATGGGGGGCATCATCCGCACCATCAGCAGGCTGTAGAGGTAATTGCGCCCCCCCGTCCCGTAGCGGGAGATCGCGTAGGCGAGGAAGGCGGCGAGCACGAGCGCGATGGTGCTGCTCGAGACGGAGATAATCAGGCTGTCCCGGATGGGAAGGACCGCGGTCAGCACTTGCTGTGCCCCGCTCAGCTGGGTCGTCTTGGAGCCGGTCCCCCCGGCCCCGACCGCCAGCACCTCCTCGTAGTTGTTCCAGGTGAAATGATGGGGGATCCAGTGGGGCGGCCACGCGAACCACTCCTGGTGGGGCTTGAAGGAAGTGACAACCATCCAGTAGATGGGAAATAGCGTGACCAGGAGCCACACCACGAGGAAAGTGGACCGGAGGATCGTGCCTCCGAGCGCCCTCCGCTCCCGGCTGAGGAGCCTCATGCCCCCCCCTCCTCGATGAGGCGGCGCTCCCTCCGCACGAGCCACAGGCAGAAAAAGACCAGGGCCAGGGTGGCGAGGAAGACGACCATCGACATGGCCGCCGCGCGCGAGACGCTGTGGTACTCCCAGCCCGTCTTGTAGATGATCATCGCGATCGACTCGCTCGACGTTCCGGGCCCCCCGCCGGTGATCAGGAGGATGGTGTCGAAGAGCTTGAGCGTCTCCAGGATCCGCAGCGCCAGGGCGATGGTGATCACGGGTTTGAGGAGCGGGAGCTTGATCTTCCAAAAGATCTGCCACGCGCTCGCCCCGAGGATCTGCGCCGCCCGGATGGGCTCCTTGGGCATTCCCACAAGTCCCGCCATCAGCATGAGGAACATCAGGGGCGTCCACTGCCAGATGTCGGCCAGGATGATCGCCACCCGCGACATCACGAAGTGGGCTAGCCAGTTCACGCGGATCTCCGTCCTGGTGAGCCAACTGAGGATCAGGTTGAATGGCCCTTCCTGGGAAAAGATCATCGTGAAGTCGTAGCCCACCACGACGGGGACCATCATCATCGGGAGCAGGAAGACGGAGGAGAAGAACTTCTGGCCCCGGCCCGCCCGGTAAGTCGCGAAGGCGAGGCCGAGCCCCAGCAGGAACTCGACTGGGACCGCCACGAAGGCGTAGAGGAGGGTGTTCAGCACCGCCGACTGGAATCGCTCCTCGCCCAGGATGCGCGTGAAGTTGTCGAGCCCTATGAAGGGTGACTCCCACCAGTCCCCCCGCGTGAGGCGCCAGTTGACGGCGCTGAGGTAGACGAGGAGCAGGAAGGCCGGCGACATGAAGAGAAAAAGGGCCTGCGTGGGGATAAACGGGACCCACTTGAACACCCGTTCCTGGGACGCCCACCGGGTGAGC